>CAZYPO010000079.1:0-13344 GCA_964649225.1 uncultured Gemmatimonas sp.
CACACCCGTTCCCATTCCGAACACGGTCGTTAAGCCCCGCAGCGCCGATGGTACTGCGATTGCAAGATCGTGGGAGAGTAGGCCGTCGCCAGCCATTCCCCTGAAGCCCGTCCTCCCAGCGAGGGCGGGCTTCTTTTTTCACCGATCCGTCCACACCGCCAGCCGATTCCCCACCGGATCCCTAAAGTGAAAGCGCCTTCCCCCGGGAAACTCGATCTGTTCCCCGATCACCCCGCCAGCCGCCACCACCGCGCGCTCGACCTCCTCCAGGTCTGTGGCATAGAGCACGATCAGCGGATTGCCGCCGCCGCTGCCGCCGCCAGCGCTCACCTTCGTGAATCCTCCGGTCATCCGCCCATCCTCGAAGCTGGTGTACTCCGGGCCATAGTCGGTGAATTTCCAGCCGAACACATTCGCATAGAATGCCTTCGCTTGCGCGAGGTCGGTGGCGTTGAATTCGACGTAGTCGATCCGGCGGTCGTTGGCAGGGACGGCCATCGCTCCTCCAGGGCGGGTGGAGGTCTCCAGGATGCCCTCCGCGCCCGGTTGCCGCAAGCACCGTGGACCCCTGCGGACGGTGAGGCCGGGTGGTTCCGGCCTTCCGGTCCTCACCGTCCGCGCGGTCCGACTAGCTTTTCCCATGCCCCGCTCCGGCCACATCGCCCTCGCTGGCCGCCCCAACGTCGGGAAATCCTCGCTGCTCAACGCGCTGGTCGGCGAGCACCTCGCTCTGGTGAGCCGGAAAGCCCAGGCCACGCGGCTCCCCGTTACCGGGCTGCGCACCGACGGCGAGGTGCAGTACGTCTTCCACGACCTGCCCGGCCTGCTCGACCCCGAGTACGCCCTGCAGGCGCGCATGCGCGCTCTCGCCCTCGAAGGCGTCGCTCGCGCCGACGTCATCCTCTACCTGCACCCCGCGCCAGAAGCTCCCGCGCCCGACTTCGCTCGACTGGCTGGACTGCCGGGTCCGCCGCCGGTTCCCACCTTCATCGTCTACACCAAGGGCGATCTCGTTTCCCCCGAGCGCCGCGTCGAGCTCGCCGCCACACCGGGCAGTCTGGTCGTGTCCGCCACCACGGGTGAGGGCATCGAGGGGCTGCTCACTGCGGTCGCCGCCCGGCTGCCCGAACGCGAATTCGCCTACCCGGCCGACGATGTCGGCACGCAGCCGCTGCGCTTCTTCGCGGTGGAGTACCTTCGCGAGGCGGCGTTCGAGCAGCTGGAGGACGAGCTGCCCTATGCTTTTACCGCCGAGATCGAGGAGTTTCGGGAGACGACGGATCCGGTGTACATTCGGGCGGCGCTCTTCGTCGAGCGCGAATCCCAGAAGGGGATGCTGATCGGTGCGGGCGGCCGTACGCTGAAGGCGATCGGCAAGCATGCCCGGGAGCGACTCGAGCATCTGCTGGGCCGCCGGGTCTACCTGGATACCTGGGTCAAGGTGCTGCCCAAGTGGCGCCGCGATCCCTCCCAGCTTCGCCGCTTCGGTTTCCCCGATCTTCCCGCGGAGAGCGCATGAGTCTCGCGCCGGAGCTGCTCGACATCCTGGTCTGTCCCAAGTGCAAGGGCGACCTGGAATACCGCCCTGAGCAAGCGGTCCTGGTCTGCCCCAACTGCCGGCTGGCCTATCCGATCGAAGACGACATCCCCATCATGCTGATCGACGAGGCGAAGCCGGTTTGACCCTGCCGGACCTCGCGCGCATCGTCGAAACCGCCCGCCGTGCGGCCGCGGCGGCCCAGCACGCCTTCGTCGGGACCGAGCACCTCCTGGCCGCCGCGCTCGCGGATTCGGGCGCCGCCCCGGCCCGCGCGCTGCTCGCCGCCGGCGTTTCCCTCGACGGATTCGCGGAAGAGCTGCTCACCGGGCTGCCGCGCGCCGAGCCCGACACGCCGTCCCCGCCGCCGCTCAGCCGCTTTGCGGAGCGCGCCGTGGCCGACGCCGAGCAAGCCGGCGGCAACCTGCTGGTCGTGCTGTTGCGCGCGCCGCGGGGCCGCATCGCCAGCGTGCTGGCCCGCCGCGGCGCCAAGCTCAGCGAGCTGCGCAAGGCGCTGGAACCCGTCCGCTCGGCTAAGCCGGCCAAACCAGCGGGGGCCACCGACCGCCAGACCTCCCGACCGCCCGACCGCGCGTCCGTCCCCACTGTCCCCACCGTCCGTGCTGGAGACCGTCGTCTCCCGCCGCACCTCGAGCCGCGACAGCCGCGCGCCGGGTTGGGCAGGATTCCCTGGAGCCTGCTCCTCCTGCTGGCCATCCCGGTCAGTGTCGTACTGCGCTGGCAGCAGGGCTCGCCGCTCCTGATCTTCCTCGCGGCGTGCGTCGCCATGCTTCCCCTGGCCGGCGTCATGGGGGAAGCCACCGAGCAACTCGCCGAGCGCACCGGCCCCACGGTGGGAGGCCTGCTCAACGCCACCTTCGGCAACGCCGCCGAGCTGATCATCGCCCTAGTGGCGTTGCGGGCCGGCCTGGTCGATCTGGTCAAGGCTTCGATCACCGGCAGTATCCTCGGGAACCTCCTCCTCATCCTGGGGCTTTCGCTCCTGGCGGGGGGACTCAAGTCGCCGTTGCTCAAGTTCAATCGCACCTCCGCGGGCATGAGCGCGGCGATGCTCGCGCTCGCCACGGCGGGTCTCGCTTTCCCCGCGCTGTTTCATTTCGTCCATCCGGGCACCACCACGGCGCGGCTGGCCGTCACCGAATTACAGCTCTCCGAGGCGGTCGCGATCATCCTCGCGCTGACCTATGCCGCCTCGCTGGTGTTTTCCCTGCGGACCCATCGGGCGTTGTTCGGCGGCGACCCCGCCGCTACTCCCCAGGGTCCGACGTGGAGTGTGCTCAAAGCCGCCGTGCTGCTGGGGCTGGCCACCGTCGGCGTCGTCGTCGAGTCGGAGCTGCTGGTGGCCACCATCGAGCCAGTCACTCAATCGCTGGGGCTTTCCCAGACCTTCCTCGGCCTCATCCTGATCCCGGTGATCGGCAATGCCGCGGAGCACGCCACCGCCGTTACGGTCGCACGCAAGGGCAAGATTGATCTCTCGCTGCAGATCGCGCTGGGCTCGAGCACACAGGTAGCCCTCCTGGTGGCGCCGCTTCTGGTGCTGGCAGGGGTGCTCATCGGTCAGCCGCTGAGCCTGCTCTTTACCCCCCTGGAAGTGGTGGCCCTGGGAATCACGACCGTGGTAGTCTCCATCATTACCCTGGATGGCGAGTCCCACTGGTTCGAGGGGGTTCAGCTCCTTGCGCTGTACGCCATGGTGGGGGCGGCCGCCTACTTCCTGTGATTTGACTCGCAGGGACGAACTCCGTAAGTTGCACAGGGATAAACCTTTACGAGAGGACATGGGTGCGAACTCGGCCGACCATTCTCTTTTTCGGGCCGGTCGGGGAACCCATCCCGGACTTGGTGCGGCGTTGGGCCGAGGGGCGGGACTTCCCGCTCGAGGTCCACGCCGATCCCGCCACGGTCGAGTCCATCGTCCTGCGGGGCCATCCCTGCCTCCTCTTCATCGACGCGGATCGCATGGGGCCGGCCGGCCTCGAGCTGGTTCGCGGCCTCAAGAGCGATCCGTTCACCGCGATCATCCCGGCGCTGATTCTCTCCTCCTCACACGAAGCCGAAGAGATCCAGGGCTGGTTCTCCGCCGGCGCGGACGAAATCCTCACCAGCGTCTTTCCGATCGCGGAGCAGCAGGCGCGACTGGATCTGTTGCTGGTGCGTACCCAGCGCGACGTGTCGGTGCATCCCTCGACCCGCATGCCGGGTACCACCGAAATTGAGCGCGCCATCCGGCGCGGGCTCGAGGGCGATCAGGAGTTCGCGGTCTGTTACGCCGACCTGGATCACTTCAAGGAGTTCAATGATCGCTACAGCTACTACGATGGCGACCGGGTCATTTATATCCTCTCCCGTATCCTGCACGACGTCGTCAAGGGCCTGCTCGGCGCGCGCGGATTCGTGGGGCACATCGGGGGCGATGATTTCATTTTCATCATCCCGGCGGCGGATATCAGCGCGATCTGCGGCGAGGTTCTTTCGGTGTTCGATACCCTGATTCCGTTCCAGTACAACGAGCAGGACCGGCGCGCCGGCTACTTTTTCGGCAAGGACCGCCGCGGCCAGCTCCATCGGGTGCCGCTCATGACGCTGTCGGTGGGGATCGTGACCAACCGGCACCGGACCTTCGCGCATCCGGCGGAAGTGAGCGAGCTGGCCACGGAGATGAAGAGTTACGCCAAGACGCTGCCCGGCTCGGTGTATGTGGTCGACCGGCGGCAGAGCCGGAACGGCGAGGAGCGCGCCGCGGGCAGCCCGGCCCAACGCGAAGCCGCGGGCGAGAGCCGATGAACGTCAGCTGCGGCCAGTGCCACACGGTGTTCCGGGTCGATCCCGACAAGGTGCCCGCGGCCGGAGTGCGAGCCCGCTGTTCCGTGTGCTCCGCGGTTTTCTGGGTGCGCCGCGAGGTGGCGGAAGCCCCGGCGCCTCCGCTCGCGCCTTCGCCGGTGCCGGTGCCGTTGCCCCAGCCCGAGCCCTTGCCGGTACAGCCGCCTTTCCGGATGCCGGCGCCCGCCTATGCCCGCTCCGTCGCGCCGCCGCCGCCGCCCGCGGCCTCCACACCGCCACCGGGGCCCGCGGTGAGTCCGCCTCCTCGAAGATCCCCGGCGGCCGCGCCCCCGTTCCCGGCTCCAGCGCCACCCGCTGCGCCGGCGGCGCGGCCCGTCAACCCGTTTCTCTCGCAGGATCCGAAAGCTCGGGCCCGCCGGCTGGCGCGGGCGCTGGTGAGCGACATTGTCGTCTATCATCCCGCCAAGCGCCGCGACGGGTTGCGGGACGGGTCCCTCAAGCTTCTGTTCGAGGAAGAGATCCGGAAGAGCTGGGAGGAGTACGTCGAGCAGGTGGGACGTGAGCTTGCCGAGTCCTCCACCTTTTTCACCGATGCGCTCAACGACATTCTCGCGGACGGTCAGCCGGTCTTTCCCTGAGTATATTCCGGCGTCTGGAGCGAGCCGTTCCTTCGCCGCGGGGCGGGGGACGGCTCGCATCGTAACGGCACTCTTTCACCGCGGGCCGCCACCATGGCGACGCTGAACGAACGACTCGACGAGCTGGACCGCCGCGCCCTCGAGCTACTGGACTTTCTTTGACCTTTCGGCCAAGGAATCCCGCCTGAGGGAGCTGGAGGCGCGCCAGGCCGAACCCGGGTTCTGGAATGAGCCGGAGCGGGCCCGGGCCCTGGTGCAGGAGGTCAAGACGCTCAAATCCTGGGTCGTTCCCGCGGACAACCTCAAGAACCGGCTCGCGGATGCGCGCGGCATGAGCGAGCTGCTCGCCGGCGAGCCGGACGAGGGCTTGGCCACCGAGCTCGCGGCCGAGGTCGAGAGCATCGGCCAGGCGCTCGAGGCGTTCGAGCTCAAGACGCTGCTGCGCGAGCCCGACGATCCCGGCGATGCGATTCTCACCATCAACCCGGGCGCCGGCGGCACCGAGTCGCAGGACTGGGCCGAGATGCTCTCCCGCATGTACCGACGCTGGGCCGAGCGGCGCGGCTACCAGGTCACCGTGCTCGATCTCCAGCCGGGCGAGGAAGCGGGCATCAAGTCGGCGTCGCTCGAGATCAAGGGCGAATACGCCTACGGATTCCTCAAGGCGGAGAAGGGCGTGCACCGCCTGGTGCGGATCTCGCCGTTCGACTCCCAGTCCCGGCGCCATACTTCCTTCGCCTCGGTCTTCGTCTACCCCGACATCGACGATGCCATCGAAGTCGACCTGCGCGACGAAGACATCAAGATGGATGTGTTCCGCGCCTCCGGGGCCGGAGGCCAGCACGTCAACAAGACGTCGTCGGCGGTGCGCCTCACCCACCTGCCGACCGGGATCGTGGTCTCCTGCCAGCAGGAGCGCAGCCAGGGGAAGAACAAGGCCACCGCGTACAAGATGCTGCGCGCGGCCATCTACAAGAAAAAGCTGGAGGAGCAGGAAGCCGCGCGGGCGCTGGTCGAGGCGACCAAGACCGACAATTCCTGGGGCAACCAGATCCGCTCCTATGTTTTCCAGCCGTATACGATGGTCAACGACCACCGGACCGAGCTCAAGGTCACCGACGTCCAGAAGGTGATGGACGGGGATATTGACGGGTTCATGCAGGCGTACCTGAAGCGCTTCGGGGGGAATGGACGATGAGCGACACTCCCGAGCGAAGCTTTGTCGAGCAGGCGCGGCGCGACAATCGCGCGGCGCTCGAGGCGCGCGGCGTCAAGCCGTATTCCTATCGCTTCGAGCGGACCCACCGCGCGATAGACGCGCTGGTGCTCTACCAGGACGCGATGGGCGAGGAGGGTCCCATGGTGGCCGTGGCCGGCCGCCTTGCCGCGCTGCGCGGGCAGGGGAAGACCATGTTCGGCCACCTCGAGGATGCCTCGGGCCGCATTCAGGTCTACTTCCGCCAGGATGCCCTGGGCGACGCCTGGGAAACCGCCAAACTGCTGGATCTCGATGACCATGTGGGCATCACCGGCACCCTCTTCCGAACCAAGAGCGGCGAGGTGACGGTTCGCGCCCTGGTGCTCGAGCTCCTGGCCAAGAGCCTGCGTCCGCTCCCGCGCGGCAAAACCCAGCAGACCGCTGAAGGCGCGGTGACCTTCGGCGGCTTATCCGATCCCGAGATCCGCTACCGGCAGCGCTACGCCGATCTGGCCGTGCATCCCGAGGTGCGCAAGGGCTTCGAGCTGCGCGCCCAGGCCATCCGGTTCCTGCGCGGCTTCCTGGAGGAGCGCGGGTTCCTGGAGGTGGAGACCCCGGTGCTGCAGCCGCTCTACGGTGGCGCCTCGGCCCGGCCGTTCGTCACCCACCATAACGCGCTCGACCTGCGGCTCTACCTCCGCATCGCGGACGAGCTCTATTTGAAGCGGTTGATCGTCGGCGGCTTCGAGCGCGTGTATGAGATCGGCCATGACTTCCGGAACGAGGGGATGGATCGCTACCATAATCCGGAATTCACCATGCTGGAGTGCTACCAGGCCTACGCCGACTACCACGACATTCTGGCGCTGACGGAGACGATGATCGCCGGGGTGGTGCAGCACTGCACCGGTGGGCCCGGGGTCACCTTCGGCAATACGGCGCTCGACTTCACCCCTCCCTTTCGCCGGGTGTCCTTCGTGGAAGGAATCCGGGAGCGCAGCGGCCTCGACGTGCGCACCGCGAGCGAGGCGGAGCTGCGCGCTAGGCTGGTCGCGAGCGGGGTCCCCCGCGAGGAAGCCGACAGCTTCTCCGGGGCCAAGCTGGTTGACGAGGTCTTCAAGGCCGTTCTGGAGCCGGACCTGATCCAGCCCAGCTTCGTGCTGGATTATCCCAAGGCTCTGGGCCCGCTGGCCCGGGTGCATCGGGACGACCCCGCCCTAGTCGAGCGGTTCGAGCTCTTCGTCAACGGAACCGAGATCGCCAATGCGTTCAGCGAGCTCAACGATCCCGATGAGCAGCGCGCCCGCTTCGAGGATCAGGCCCGCCAGCGCGAGGCCGGCGACGAGGAAGCCCAGCTGCTCGACGCCGATTACGTGCGGGCGCTCGAATACGGGATGCCCCCGACCGGAGGGCTCGGCGTGGGGATTGACCGGCTGATCATGCTGATCTCAGGGCAGAGCTCGATTCGGGACGTGATTCTGTTCCCCGCTATGCGACCCGAAAAGGAGCTTTCAGCGAGCAGCCATCAGCTATCCGCGGACTCGCAGCCGGAGCCGCCGGTAGCTGATGGCCGTTAGCCGTTAGCCGATCCCCATGCTCCCCACTTCGCTCGAGCGCTCCATCGCGCTGCGCTATCTGCGGGGCCGGAAGAAATCCCGTTTCGCGTCCCTCACCACCATGATCGCGGTCGGCGGCGTCGCGGTCGGGGTGAGCGCGCTCATCGTGGTCCTGGGGGTAATGAACGGGCTGCGCGACGACCTGCGCGACCGGATCCTGGTGGCCAATCCCCATCTCCGCATTCTGACGTATGGCGCCTCGCTCCGGATGGACAACTGGCGCGCGGCGCTCGATGCGGTGCGCAAATACCCGGAGGTCGTCGCGGCAGCCCCCGAGGTGCTCACCAAGTCGCTGATCCTCAACGCCGCCGAGTATCCTGCCGCCGTCGACGTCGTGGGCTTCGCGCGCGATACCGGCAGCAGGGCGGTGACCTCGCTGATCCACTACCTGCAACAGGGCGATCTGGAATTCCGTGCCCGCAGCGACAGCGTGCAGGGCGCCATCGTGCTCGGCTACCGCCTGGCGTCGCGGCTTTCCGCCTACGTGGGCGACGTGGTGACGCTGGTGTCGCCTACCTCGGTCAAGCTCAACCGCGTCACCGGCACCCGGGTTCCCAACCTCTGGAAGTTCGAGGTCACCGGCATCTTCAATACCGGGATGTACCAGTACGACGATGGCTTCGCGGTCATGGACTTGAAGCAGGCGCAGGAGTTCGCCGGCCTCGGCGACGCGGTCACCGGGATTCAGATCCGCCTGCGGGATCCCTGGATGGCGCCCCAGGTAGGCGACAGTCTGCAGCGGCGGCTGGGCTATCCCTTTCGCTCCTTTGACTGGCAGAGCCAGAACCAGAGCCTGTTCAGCGCGCTGCAGCTCGAGAAGCGCGCGATGGGACTGATCATCGGCTTCATCATGCTCGTCGCCGCGTTCAACATCATCGGCACCCTGACCATGGTGGTGGCCGAAAAGACCAAGGAGATCGGGATCCTGCAGGCCATGGGGCTCACGCCCCGCGGAATCGGGCGCGTCTTCCTGGCCCAGGGTGCCATCATCGGCGGGGTAGGGACCACGCTGGGCCTGCTGGGCGGGCTGCTGCTCTCCTATGTGATCGACAGGTCCGGCCTGATCCGAATCGACCCGGCCGTCTATTTCATCGACCGGCTCCCCGTGCACCTCGAGCTGCTGGACGTCGCCGCGGTGGTCCTCTTCAGCTTCATGGTCGCGGTGGCAGCTACGCTGCACCCCTCGCGCGCGGCGGCGCGGCTCACCCCCGTCGAGGCGATCCGGCACGAATGAGTATCGTTCTGGAGGCGCGCGAGCTCCGCAAGGACTACCGCGGGGGCGACGGCGGCACCATCGAGGTGCTGCGCGGGCTGGACTTGGCCGTCTCCACCGGAGAATTTGTCGCCGTCACCGGGGAAAGCGGGTCGGGCAAGAGCACCTTGCTGCATCTCGTCGGCGCGCTCGACCGGCCCACCTCGGGCCAGGTCCTTCTGGATGGGACGGCTTATGATGGTCTGGATGCCGACGCGCTCGCGGCCCTCCGGAACCGGAAGCTGGGCTTCGTGTTTCAGTTTCATCACCTGCTGCGGGACTTTAGCGCGCTTGAGAACGTGGCGCTGCCCCTCCTGATCGCCGGCCAATCCCCGGCGCGTGCGCGCGAACATGCCCGCTCCCTGCTCGAATCGGTGGGGCTGGGGGAGCGCCTCACCCACCTGCCGGCCCAGCTGTCGGGCGGTGAGCAGCAACGCACCGCCGTGGCGCGGGCCCTGGCCACCGGGCCGGCGTTGCTCCTCGCGGACGAGCCGTCCGGAAATCTGGACGAACGCAACGCCGACCAGCTGCATCGGCTTTTCGCCGGGCTGGCGCGGGAATTCCGTACCGCGGTCATCGTGGTGACGCACAATCGGGCGCTGGCGGGTCGCGCCGATCGCATCCTCACGCTGAGCGAAGGCGTGCTGGCTCCCGAAGCAGGCTACGGGGCCGAGGTGACACCCTCATGAAATGCAGCAACTGCGGCGAACGGGAAGGCATCGTGAGCCTCACGACGATCGTGGACGGCGACGTGCGCACTTCCAGCCTGTGCGCGAAGTGCGCCGAGGAGAAGGGCATCGAGACCGGCGTCGGGGTATCCGATACGCCGTTGGGAGGCTTCCTCGCCGCTCTGGGAGAGAGCCTCGATCCCGACGCGCCGCTCACGGCGGCGCTGGAGACACGCTGTGCGGGGTGCGCGGCTACGCTGCGCGACTTCCGCGAGACCGGCCGGGTCGGCTGCGCCGAGTGCTATCGCTCGTTCGACGCGCCCTTGCGCGAGCTGTTGCGACGCTTGCACGGCTCCACGCATCACACGGGCAAGCGCTACACCGGTGTCCAGGCCGTGCCGGCGCTGGCACCCCCTGCCTCGCTCCGGGAGCTCCGGGACCAGCTGCGTCGCGCCATCGAAGCGGAGCAATTCGAGCTTGCCGCCGAGCTGCGCGACCGCCTCCGGGAAACGGAATGATCGATCTCAGTCTCCTCCCCGACGGGGGCATGGCCTGGCTGGAAGCCAGCGGCCCCGGGAGTCACCTGGTCGTTTCCACCCGGGTTCGTCTGGCGCGCAACCTGCAAGGACACCGCTTCACCACCCGCAATGAGCCCGCCGAGCGTGACGCGATTCTGGGCGAAGTGGAGCGAGCGGCCGCGGACACCCTCGGGCTCGGCCGGGCGGTCCGCTTCCGGGTGGATCGGCTCGATCTGCTCGACCGTCAGTTGCTGCACGAGCGGCACCTGATCAGCCGCGAACTGGCGGCTCCGGAGCCGACGGTACGGGTCCGGCCGGGGGGTGGTTTGCTGGTGCAGGACCACGCCAGCGTGATGGTGAACGAGGAAGACCATCTGCGGCTGCAATCGCTCCGCTCCGGCTTCGCCCTGGACGCCGCCTGGGAGCTCGTCGCGACGCTGGACTCCGAACTGGGGCAACGACTTGCCTTCGCGTTTCACCCCGAGTTCGGTTACCTTACGAGTTGCCCCACGAACGTCGGAACGGGGCTCCGAGCATCGGTCCTGGTCCACCTTCCGGGCCTCGTGCTGACGAAGGAAATCAACAGAATTCTCCAGGCTCTGACCCAGGTCGGTTTGACGTTCCGCGGCCTGTACGGAGAAGGCAGCGAGGTGGTCGGCAACCTGTTCCAGTTGTCGAACCAGACCACCCTGGGGAAATCGGAGCGCGAGCTGCTGGAGCAACTCGGCAAACTGGTGCGGCAGGTGATGGAACACGAGGAACGCTCGCGGCAAATCCTGCTCCGCGACGCGACCGCGATCCTCGAGGACAAGGTGTGGCGGGCATACGGTTTGCTCCGCTACGCGCGTACCCTGTCCTTCGAGGAGACGATGAACCTCTTGAGCGGCGTCCGGCTCGGTGTGGGGCTGGGACTGATCCCGAACGTCGGTATGTACACGCTGAACAAGCTCCTCGTATTCACCCAGCCCGCGCATCTCGCCGCCGCCCAGGGGCGGGAGCTTGCCGAGGAAGAGCTGCCGGTGCGCCGGGCCGCCTACGTCCGACGCACCCTGGATGAGGAAGTAGGACGCCGCGGACCGTCCGCGAGCACGCCGCCGACTTAGAGACCGAGTACCACGATGAACGGCTACAACTTCACGGATCGGGTTCGCAAAGTCCTCCAGATGGCTCGGGAGGAGGCCGCCCGGCTGCATCACGAATACGTGGGCACCGAGCACATTCTGCTCGGCCTGATTCGCGAAGGCGAAGGCGTCGCGGCCGCCGTCCTGACCAATCTCAACGTCGATCTCGACGACATCCAGCAGAAAATCGAAGAGACCGTCAAGAAGGGGAAAGCCGCCGCTGCGCCGGGCCCGGATCTGCCCTACACCTCGCGCGCCAAAAAGGTGCTCGAGTTGGCCATGACCGAGGCGCGCGAACTGAACCACTCCTACGTGGGCACCGAGCACCTGCTGCTCGGGCTGCTGCGGGAGGAAAAGGGCATCGCCGCACAGGTGCTCACCGATGCAGGGGTCACCCTGGAGCAGGCCCGCGCCGAGACGCTCCGCCTGCTGGGCAGCGACATGCCGCAGACCACGTCCGCGAGCTCCGCGGCCCCGACCCCGCCGGCCGCCGCGCCCAAGTCCGAGAAGAAGAGCAAGACCCCGGCGCTCGATCATTTCTGCCGCGACCTCACCCAGCTGGCCGCTGAGGGACAGCTTGACCCGACCATCGGCCGCATCAAGGAAATCCAGCGCGTCATGGAGATCCTCGCGCGGCGCAAAAAGAACAACCCCGTACTGATCGGTGAGCCCGGCGTCGGCAAGACCGCCATCGTCGAGGGCCTGGCGCTGCTGATCGCCAGCGGGCAGTGTCCCGACGTGCTGCGCGACCATCGCGTCCTCTCGCTGGACATGGCGGCGGTCATCGCGGGCACCAAGTATCGGGGCCAGTTCGAGGAGCGGCTCAAGGCGGTCATGAACGAGATCGCCCAGAGCAAGGCCGTGGTCCTCTTCATCGACGAGCTGCATACCCTGGTGGGCGCTGGCGCGGCAGAAGGAGCTATCGACGCCTCGAACATGCTCAAGCCGGCGCTGGCGCGGGGCGAGCTCCAGTGTGTCGGCGCCTCCACGCTCAACGAGTACCGCAAGTACATCGAGAAGGATGGCGCGCTGGAGCGGCGCTTCCAGGCCGTGATCGTAGATCCGCCCTCGGTCGACGAAACCTTCGAGATCCTGCGCGGCCTGCGCAAGAAGTACGAGGATCACCACCGGATCTCGATTCCCGATCCCTCGCTCCGCGCGGCCGCGGAGCTGTCCGATCGCTACATCACCGACCGCTTCCTGCCCGACAAGGCCATCGACGTGATCGACGAGGCGGGCGCCCGCGCCCGGCTGGCCTCGCAGGCGCCCCCGGCCGAAATCGCCACGCTCAAGGCCGATCTCGACAAGGTCAACCAGGAGAAGGAAGCCGCCGTCCGCGACCAGAACTTCGAGCGCGCCGCCGCCCTCCGCGACAGCGAGCGCGATCTGCAGAACCGCATCCGGCTGCGTCAGGAAGAGTGGGAGCGCGAGCGGCAGACCAAGCGCCCGGTCATCGACGAGGAAGCCGTCGCCTTTATCGTCTCCCGCTGGACCGGCATTCCGCTCACCCGGCTCCAGGAGGCCGAGACCGCCCGGCTGCTTCGGATGGAGGAAGAGGTCCACCAGGCGGTCATCGGCCAGGACGAGGCGATCACCGCGGTGGCGCGCGCCATCCGCCGCAGCCGCGCGGGGCTCAAGGATCCCAACCGCCCGATCGGGTCTTTCATCTTCAGCGGCCCCACCGGCGTGGGGAAGACCGAGCTGGCCCGCGCCCTGGCCAAGTTCCTCTTTGCCGATCCGCAGGCGCTGATCCGGGTCGACATGTCGGAGTACATGGAAAAGTTCTCGGTGTCGCGCCTCATCGGCGCCCCCCCGGGCTATGTGGGATACGAGGACAGCGGGACGCTCACCAAGGCGGTGCGGCGGAAGCCCTACTCGGTGGTGCTGCTCGACGAGATCGAGAAAGCGCATCCCGACGTGTTCAACATCTTGCTGCAGGTGCTCGACGAAGGGCATCTCACCGACAACTACGGCCGGGTGATCGACTTCAA
>CAZYPO010000080.1:0-12970 GCA_964649225.1 uncultured Gemmatimonas sp.
GACTTCCGGGGGATCGCGGACGACTACATGCGGGGGCGTGGGATTAACTATTTCGAGAATTCCCGCCGCGCGACCTATGCCCAGCGAGCCTACGCCATGGCGAACCCGGCGGGCTGGGCAGGATACGGGGAGAACGTCTGGGGCTTGAGTGCTTCGGACGGCCCGGCGGACGTCACGCTCCCGGTCAACGGTCAGGATCGCCGGTTTTTCACCTATGCCGCGCGGGGAGCCTCGTTCACCGAGGTGCGCGACGACGGAACCATCGCGCCGACGGCGGCGGCCGGCTCGATCGCGTTCGCGCCGGAGATCGTCGGTCCGGCGCTGGTCGCCATGCGCGAGCAGTACGGACAGGGACTCTTCGCCCAGTATGGATTCCTCGACGCGTTCAATCCCACTTGGCAGTGGGCCAATGTGCCGCTGCATCACGGCCGCCTGATCGCCGGGCTGGGCTGGTTCGACACCGATTATCTCGGCATCGACCAGGGTCCCATCCTGGCGATGATCGCCAACTACCGAGCGGACCTGGTCTGGAAATACATGCGGAAGAGTCCGTACCTGGTGCTGGGTCTCCGCCGGGCCGGATTCCGGGGCGGTTGGCTCGACTCGGCCCCATGAGCGACGGCGGGTGCGCGCAAAACATCCTCAGGCGGGCGGCCGCGCTCGGCATGCTGGCCGTTGCCCTGAGCTGTGGGGGAGAGCGCGACGCCGGGGGCACTACGCTGCGCTTCTGGGCCTTCGGCCGGGAGGGCGAAGTGGTGGCCCAGCTGGTGCGCGACTTCGAGCGGGAGCATCCCGGCATTCGGGTACGGGTGCAGCAGATTCCCTGGTCGGCCGCGCACGAGAAGGTGCTCACCGCGATCGTGGGCCGGGCCACTCCCGACATCGCGCAGATGGGCAACACCTGGATCCCGGAGATGGCCACCCTCGGCGCGCTCACGCCCATCCCCCTCCCGCAGGCCGACAGCAGCTACTTCCCCGGCATCCTCGCCACCAACGTGGTCAACGACACGCTGTACGGACTGCCGTGGTACGCGGATACGCGGGTGCTGTTCTATCGCAAGGATCTCCTCGAGCGGGCGGGCTATCGCAGCATTCCCGAAAGCTGGGCCGGCTGGCGTGAGGCGATGGTCGCTGTCAAGCGCAACCAGGGCCCCGGTAAATACGCCATCTTCCTTCCCATCAACGAGTGGCCGCCGCTCGCGATTCTGGGTCTTCAGCAGGGCTCGCCGCTGATCGACGCTCAAGCCCACGGCGCGTTCCGGCAGCCCGCGTTCGCGCGGGCCTTCGATTTTCTGCTTTCGCTCTATCGCGACGGGCTGGCTCCCTCGGTGAACAACAACGAGATCGCGAACCTCTACCAGGAATTTGCCCGGGGAACTTTCGCGATGTACATCACCGGTCCCTGGAACCTGGGCGAGTTCCGCCGCCGGCTTCCGCCCGAGTTGCAACACGCTTGGGGCACCGCCCCGCTGCCCGGTCCAACCGGGGCCGCCTCGGGGCTTTCGCTGGCGGGGGGCTCGAGCCTGGTGGTCTTCCGGGCCTCGCGGAATCGAGCGCTCGCGCTCGAGCTGATTGAATACCTCTCGCGCCCGGAGCAACAGAGCCGGTTCTATCGCCTCACCGGGGACTTGCCCGCGCGGCGGGATGCCTGGGCCGATTCGGCGCTGCTGGCCGATCGCGAGGCCGACGCCTTCCGGATCCAGCTCAACCGCGCCGTGCCGACACCCATGGTGCCGGAGTGGGAGCAGGTGACCACGAAGATCATGGATCACACCGAAGCCGCCGTCCGCGGTGCCCGGACCGCCCGAGCCGCGCTGGCCGCCATGGACGCCGAGGTAGACCGGCTGCTGGAGCGGAGGCGCTTCCTGCTGGCCCGGCGCGCGGCGGGTCAGCACGGAGCCGCCGCGCCATGATCGCCAAGGAAGCGCGGGCCGAATCGCGCTCGGGATGGAGCTTCGTCACACCGGCGCTGCTGTTGATCGGGGTGTTCTTCGCGATTCCGGTGCTCGGCGCGTTCGTCCTTTCCTTCACGGACTTCGATATCTACTCGATCGGCGACTTCGGGAGTACCCGGTTCGTCGGGTTCAAGAACTATCACGACCTCTTCACCAATCCGGTCTTCTGGATCGCGCTCCGGAACACGCTGTACTTCGTGGTGGTCGGAGGCCCGCTCTCGGTCGCGGCCTCCCTCGCGGCGGCGCTGCTGGTCAATGCGAAGCTGGCGAGCTTCAAGCCCTTCTTCCGCAGCGCCTTCTTCGCCCCCTGGGTCACCACGCTGGTCGCGGTGGCTCTGGTCTGGCGCTACATCTACCACCCCCAGTACGGACTCCTCAACGCGGGCCTTCACCAGCTCGGCATCGGGCCGGTCGACTGGCTGGGTAACCCGCATTGGGCCATGCCGGCCATCATCCTGCTCTCGGTCTGGAAAAACTTCGGCTACAACATGCTGGTGTTCCTGGCGGGCCTGCAGAGCATTCCCGAGGAGCTCTACGAGGCGGCCGAGCTGGACGGCGCGGGGACCTGGCACAAGCTGCGACACATCACGATGCCGATGCTGGGACCGACCTTCGTCTTCGTCGGGGTCGTGACGATGATCGCGTCCTTCCAGATCTTCAGCGAGCCCTACGTGATGACCCAGGGCGGGCCGCTCAAGAGCACCACGACCCTCGTGCTGTTCATGTACGAGGAAGGCTTCCGCTGGTGGCGCCTGGGCGTTGCCGCCGCGATCGCCATGGTGCTGTTTCTGCTGACCCTCGCGGGCACGCTGGTGCAGCTCCGCTTCCGCCGCGCCACACCGCGGTGAGGAAGCCGTGGCGCGTCGCCGGTATCGATCTGCTGCTCCTGGTGGGAGCGCTGCTCGCCGCCACCCCGCTGCTCTGGATGGTGTCGGCGTCGCTGATGCGGCCGGGAGAGGCCAACAGCTCGCCGCCGCCGCTGCTGCCCCGGCATCCGACGCTCGAGCACTATCGGGCGCTGTTCACCAGCCAGAACCTGGGACGCTACTTCGTCAACAGTGTGGCCATCTCACTGGGCGGCACCATCCTGGCGGTGCTCATCGTGGGCATGGCGGGTTACGCCTTCGCCAAGCTCCGCTTCCGCGGCCGCGATCGGGTGTTCCGCGGTCTGTTCGCGGGGATGGTGATCCCGGGCCAGGTGGCCATGCTCCCGATGTTCATCATCCTCCGCGAGATGGGGCTGATCAACACGCTGTTCGGCGCGATGATCCCGGTGCTGGCCCCGATCTATGGGATCTTCCTGGTGCGCCAGTACGCCCTCTCCATTCCCGACGATCTGCTCGACGCGGCGCGGATCGACGGCGCCGGCGAATTCCGGATCTTCCGCTCGATCGTGCTCCCGACGATCGCCCCCGTCCTGGCGACGCTCGGCGTGTTCACGTTCCTGAGCGCGTGGAATGACTTCATGTGGCCGCTGATCGTGCTGAGCGATGACTCCCGCTACACCTTGCCGGTGGCGCTGGCTAATCTGGCCGGGGAACACGTCCTGGACGTCGAGCTGATGATGGGCGGCGCGGTGGTGACGGTGCTGCCGGTGTTCATCGCGTTCCTCTTCCTGCAGCGCTACTACATCCAGGGCATCATGGCGGGGAGCGTGAAGGGGTGACCGGATTGCTGCTGCTGGCCAGGGTACTGCCGGCAACCGTCGTTCCCGCTCACCGCCTGGTCGACGGCTTCGAGCGCGTCGAGCCGGCCCGGATCGTCTTCGCGCCGTGACTGCCCCCTCCAACACCCTTTTCACGCTTCCTGACACGCGACTGCTGAGCAACGGCCGATATCGGGTTGTGGTTTCCGTTGCGGGGGCCGGACGCTCGGAGTTGGGGGAGTATGCGCTCACGCGCTATACGGCCGATCCCACGCGAGACGCGGAAGGCTGGTTCTTCTACCTGCGAGATCTCGACTCGAACCAGGTGTGGTCCACCGGGCACCAGCCCGTACAGCGTGCGCCAGCGCGGTATCAGGCTCGACTGGGCGAATCGCTCGTGACGATCGAGCGCGAAGATGAGCAGATCGAAAGCCGGATGGAGATCGGCGTCGATCCCGTGCAGGATATCGAATGGCGCAAGATTACCCTGACCAATCTGGGCGCTTCCTCTCGCCGGCTCGAAGTCACCAGCTATATCGAAGTCGCGCTGAACGCTCCGGCGGCCGACGCACGGCACCCGGCCTTCTCCAAGCTTTTTCTGCAGACCGAATTCCGGCCGGAGCTGGGCAGCTTGATGGCCTGCCGGCGACCCCGCAGCCCGGAGGAACCCGCGCTGGCGCTTGGCCATGCGATGATCGCGGGCGGAGACGGCGGGCCGCCACTCGAATTCGAGACCGATCGCGCGCGCTTCATCGGCCGCGGACGGACCCTCGCTGCCCCTCGCGCGCTCGACCCTTCGATCCACCTGTCCCAAACCGTGGGGAGCGTGCTCGATCCGATCCTCAGTTTGCGCCGCACGGTAGAGCTGGCGCCGGGAGCCAGCGCACAGATCAATGCGGTGCTCGCGGCGGGCATGGATCGGCGGCAAGTGGAACGCGCGCTCACCTCCGCGCTGGCACAGGGGTCCCTGCGGCCTGGAAACGCCGAGCCGCCCGGGAGCTCGACGGCCAGCGGACTGCCAGCGAGTGCAGCCTCGCCATACCAACCCGCCTCCGGCGTGGGCCCCCCCCCGCCTGTCACGGAGGCCCTGCAGTTCGCCAACGGATTTGGCGGCTTCAGCGAATCGGGCGACGAGTACGTGATCCGGATCAACCGCACCACCGCCGGAGTGCGGCTTCCACCACAGCCGTGGACGAATGTGGTCGCGAGTCCGAAGGCGGGCTTCGTCGCCTCGGAGCGCGGCCTGGGCTTTACCTGGATAGAGAACAGTCGCGAGAACCGGCTCACACCCTGGTTCAACGACCCGGTCAGCGACCCGGCCGGCGAGGCGCTCTACCTCCGCGATGAGGACGCCCAGGTGTTCTGGTCGCCTACGCCGGGGCCGGTTCCGGGAGCGGGAGCCTACGAGGTACGCCACGGATTTGGCTCGACCATCTGGCGACACGAGAGTCAGGAGCTCACCCAGGAGGTCCTGGCCTTTGTGCCGCAGGAGGATCCGCTCAAGATCGTCCGCCTCCGGGTTCGCAATACCGCGCAGGTGGCCCGACGGATTTCCGCATTCTTCTTTGCCGAGTGGATACTGGGGGAATTCCGTTCCCAGCCAGCTTCAGGCATTGTCACGGAAGCCACTGCTGATGGCCACATGATCCTGGCGACCAGCCTAGCCAGCGGAGCTACCGGGCACCCGGTCGCGTTCGCCGCCGCGATTGTGCCTGCCGGACAATCCCCGTCCCTGACCGCGGACCGGGCATCGTTCCTCGGGCGCTGGGGCAGCACCGAGCGCCCCGAGGCGCTTCGCAATGCTCGCGCGCTGAACGGGCGCACCGGTGCGGGACTGGATCCCTGCGCGGGACTCCAGATCATGGTGCACATCCCTCCTGGCGAGACCCGGGAGTGGACTTTTCTCCTGGGGCAGGTAGAGGATCGGCAGAGTGCGCTCCGCCTGCGGGAGCGCTACCGGGAGCCCGAGGCGGTCGAGCGCGCCTTCCAGAGCGCCGCCGGGTTCTGGAGGCGAACGCTGTCGGCGGTGCGCATCGAGACGCCGTCAGCGGCTCTGGACCTGATGGTAAACGGCTGGCTGGCCTATCAGAACCTGAGCTGCCGGCTCTGGGCTCGCTCCGCCTTCTACCAATCGGGGGGCGCCTTCGGGTTCCGCGACCAGCTGCAGGACGCCGCCGCGCTGGTGCTCCTGCTGCCGAGCCTAACCCGCGAGCAGATTCTGTTCCATGCCGCCCACCAATTCGTCGAAGGCGATGTCCTGCACTGGTGGCACCCGCCGGATAGCCGGGGTCTGCGCACCCGCTGCTCCGACGACCTGCTCTGGCTTCCCTATGTCACCCAGCTCTACCTCGACGTGACGGGTGATGCGACCCTGCTCGAGGAGCCGGCTCCATTCCTCACGGCGCGGGCGCTCGAGGCGGGAGAAGACGAAGTTTTCCTGACGCCGACGGACTCGGGAACCCGCGCCACGCTCTACGAGCACTGCTGCCGGGCCCTTGACCGCTCGCTCACCCGGGGAGCGCACGGGCTGCCTCTCATCGGCAGCGGGGACTGGAACGACGGCATGAACCGGGTCGGACGGCTCGGTCGGGGCGAGAGCGTGTGGCTGGGGCTCTTCCTCCATACCATCCTGGAGCGGTTCATCCCCCACTGCGACGCACGAAGAGACTCGGCGCGCGCCCTTCGCTATCGGCAATACCTCGCGAGCCTGGCTGCTGCTCTGCAGGACGCCGGCTGGGACGGTGCCTGGTACCGGCGCGCCTATTACGATGACGGCACCCCGCTCGGCTCGGCGCAGTCCGACGAATGTCGCGTCGACGCGCTCGCCCAGGCCTGGGCGGTGATGTCCGGGGTAGCCCCGCCGGAGCGCGCGGAATCGTCCCTGGACGCGGTCGAGCGCTATCTAGTGGACCAAGCCGCCGGCTTGATTCGTCTGCTGACCCCACCGTTCGACAAGACGGCGCATGATCCCGGCTACATCAAAGGGTACCTGCCCGGCGTGCGTGAGAACGGCGGGCAGTACACCCACGCCGCGCTCTGGGTGGTGCGCGCGATGGCCGAGGCAGGTCGCTCCGAGCGGGCCGCCGCGCTGCTCGAGCTGCTCAATCCCATTCGCCATGGAGCTTCTCCCGAGGCGATCGCGACCTACCAGGTAGAGCCCTACGTGATCGCGGCCGATGTCTATGGCGTCGAGCCTCACATCGGACGCGGCGGCTGGACCTGGTACACGGGATCGGCGGGCTGGATGTTTCGGGTGGCGCTGGAATCGATTCTTGGCGTGACCGTGCGCGCGGGCAGCACTCTGGTGATCCGGCCCTGCATTCCCGCGAGCTGGTCCGGCTTCAGGGTTCACTACCGGCTTCCGGACGGCCGAACTCGATGCGACATCGTGGTGCGGCGCGGCGGCGAGCACACCCGGGTTGAGGCCGGCTCTCTTGCCGCACGGGTCGTGGATGAAGCGGTGCTGGTAACGCTGCCGGCGGACGGTGCCTCACATCGTATTGAGGTCGTGCTGCCAGACTATTCGCCGGCGCCCGGAAGGCTTGAGCGGTGATCGCCCGACGCATTCAGGCCGCCGGCGCGGATCACCCCGGCATAGAAGAGGGCGCTCGCCTTTGGGATGCGTCGCTGGGAAGCGAAGTCCACCTGGTAGATGCCGAACCGCTTGGCGTAACCGGCACTCCACTCGAAATTGTCGAGCAGCGACCAGACGAAGTAGCCGCGCAGGTCGACTCCGCGTTCCAGTGCGGCGTGAGCCGCCCGGAGATGGTCGCCCAGATAACGGACCCGGAGCGGATCGTCCACCACGCCTCCCGACTCCGGCGGATCGTCAAAGGCCGCGCCATTCTCGGTGATGTAAAGCGGGATCCTGCCGTAGCGCTCGGCAACCGTGGCCAGCACGTCCGTGAGACCGGCGGGATAGACCTCCCATTCCAGCGCGGTGTGGACGCTGCGGTCCTGCCGCACCCCAACGGCGCGGAGCGGGAGCGCGGCCGGGTCATTCGCGGTCACCGAACGGGTATAGTAGTTGACGCCGAGGAAATCGATCGGCTGGGTAATCAGGCTGAAGTCGTCCGGAGGGAAGGCGGGCCAATCCGCGCCGAACACTTCGGCGAGCTCGGCGGGATAGCGGCCGAAGAACACAGGATCGAGAAACTGCCGGTTCATGTAGGCATCCGCCCGGCGGGTCGCGGCCGCATCCGCCCCGCTGCCCGAGGCCGCATATTTCGGCTCGAGATTGACCACCAGTCCAGCTCGTCTCACACCTTCGGCGCGCAATGCCTGGACTCCGGCCCCGTGCGCCCGAAGCAGATTGTGACTCGCGAGCGGGACTTCGGCGGGGCTGCGATGGCCGGGCGGATGCACCCCGTGGAGATATCCCGCATTGGTCACCACCCAGGGCTCGTTGAGCGTGGCCCAGAGCGCAACGCGGTCGCCCAGCGCGCGAGCCATGATGCCCGCATAGTCCGCGAACCAGCGGGCGCTGTCCCTCTCGAGCCAGCCACCAGCGTCTTCCAGCGCCAGCGGCAAGTCCCAGTGGTAGAGCGTCGCGACGGGCGCAATGCCGCGGGCGAGCAGGCAGTCCACCAAACGGTCGTAGAAGGCGAGACCCGGAGCATTTGGCTTGCCGCGGCCGGCGGGCAATACCCGGCCCCATGCAATGCTGAACCGGTAGGCGTTGAGGCCGAGGCGCTGCATCAGCTCCGCATCGGATACATAGCGATGATAGTGGTCGCAGGCGACGTCGCCGGTATCGCCATTCGCTGTCCGGCCCGGCGTATGGGCGAAACGGTGCCAGTTACTGGGCCCGGCACCGTCGGCGAGCGGCGAGCCTTCGACCTGGTAGGCCGAGGTGGCCGCGCCCCAGAGAAAACCGGCGGGAAAGCGGATCAGGTCCGACATCGAGGAAGGGCGACTCCATGGCCAAAGTGACGCTGGAACGGGTGCGCAAGATATACGAGGAGCGCGGAACCGCTCACGTCGCGGTACACGGTATCGACCTGGAGATCGCCGACGGGGAGTTTCTCGTGCTGGTGGGCCCGTCCGGCTGCGGCAAGAGCACCACGCTCCGGATGGTGGCGGGCCTGGAGAGCGTGACCGAAGGCACCATCCGGATCGGCGAGCGGGTGGTCAACGAGATCTCGCCACGCGACCGGGACATCGCGATGGTCTTCCAGAACTATGCGCTCTATCCGCACATGACCGTCTACGACAACCTCGCCTTTGCGCTGAAACTCCGGAAGCAATCCCGCGCGACCATCGACGAACGGGTGCGCAAGGCCGCCGGCATGCTGGGCATCGACACCATGCTCGACCGGAAGCCGCGGCAGCTCTCGGGAGGCCAGCGGCAGCGGGTCGCACTGGGCCGGGCGATCGTGCGCCAGCCGCAGGTCTTCCTCTTCGACGAACCGCTGTCCAACCTCGATGCCAAGCTGCGAGTGCAAATGCGGCGGGAGCTGGCTGAGCTCCGCAGGCGGCTGGGCACGACCACGATCTACGTCACCCACGATCAGGTCGAAGCCATGACCCTGGGCGATCGCATTGTCCTGATGCACGAGGGCCGGGTCCAGCAGGTCGGGGCGCCGCTCGACCTCTATCAGCGCCCCGCCAATTTGTTCGTCGCTGGGTTCCTCGGCAGCCCGCACATGAATCAGATCCCGGGGCGGGTGGAACGGCGGGAAGGCGCCTGGTTCGAGAGCGCGGATGGCGCGCTGCGGATCAGGTTGCGCGATGCCGAAGTCCCCGCAACCGCCGAAGGCCGGGCCGTGGTGCTCGGAGTCCGTCCCGAGGCCGTACAGATCGCCGCGGAAAGCGACGGGTTCCCAGCCGTGGTGGAGGAGATCGAGCCGCTGGGCCACGAATCGCTGGTGACCGTCAAGGCGGGGACCACACCCATCACCCTGCGCACCGAAGCTGGCATTCGGGTGCAGGTGGGCCAGTCGGTGCGCTGCGCCCTGGCGCCTGGCGCCCTCCACTGGTTCGACGCGGCAACCGGCGTCCGGCTGAGCTGAGCGAACCCGGATCCTACTTCCGCACGAAGCGGTACTCGCCCGACGGATCGCTCTGCTTCATCTCCGTCACCCGCCCATTCTCGACCGTGAACTCGATGAGGACGTCGGCAAACTCCTTGGTGCGGAACCGGTTGGGCTTCCAGGGCAGCAGGTTCTGAAAGGTGCCGTTCGAGAAACTCAACGCGAGCACGTTGTCCGGCCTGAGCACGACCTCGACCTTGCCGCCACTCGGCGTCTCGTAGGTACCGACGTACTGGCGCAGGGTCGCGACCGACGCGAGCGCGGCCGGAACCCGGCGCGTGAAGGCGACGGCGGCCTCATCGAGCGACAGCTCCGCCTTGTCGACCTCGCCCTGGGGATTGGTGAGGAAGTTCACCGACCATTTGCCGTCCTGCTCGTCATCGGGCGTGTCGAAGCGGTCGTAGTGAAAGTGACTGAGGGGCAGCTTGATCTTGTGGAGGTCGAACACCAGCGAGGTGTCACCTTGCGCGATGGTGAGAACGCCGTAGGCGGGATGTTCGAATTCGCCGAGGTACTCCCCGAGTGGGTGTGACGGGTGCGTCCCCGCGATACGCCCGCCGCCCGCCTTGGTGCGCGCGGCCTTGTCCGCCGCCTTGTTCTTGAGCCGGATCGCGTTGAGTCGCTCGCTCCAGGGCGTCAGCGACATCCCGAGCAGCCGCTCGTACACGTTGTAGGAAACGACGTTGTAGAGGGGAGCGGCGTGGTCGCCGACGACGAGCACGATGACGCCGATCGAGTCGTACGGCATCGTGGATACCTGCGAGTGAAACCCCGGCAGGTCACCGCCGTGGTAGGCGAAGAAGTGTCCCCGATACGAGGCGGTCCAGCGTCCCATCCCATAGTACGAGTTGAGGATCTCACCCCAGCCACGGACCTCGAGCCCGGCATTGGGCAGCGCGATGGACGGCGCGAGCGTCTGCCGGATGACGTTGCGGGGGATGATCTGCTTGCCTTCCAGCTTGCCGTCGTTCATGAGGGCGATGAGCCATTTCGACAAGTCGACGATGTTCGAGTTGATCGCGCCCGCGGGCGCCACGCCGATGGCGTCGCTGTAGTAGGGAATCTGGTACAGCTCGGTGTTGTCGCGCCGCTCGGTATACGGCACGCCCGGCTCCGGCGTCTTGAGCATGTCCGCAATGGTAAACGTCGTGCTGGTCATGCCGAGCGGCGTAAGCAGGCGCTCGCGGACAAAGCTCTCCCACGGCTTCCCGCTCAGCAGCTCGATGGCGTAACCTGAGCCCGAGTACATCATATTGTTATAGAGGAAGACCGAGCGAGGATTTTCGGAAGGCTCGAGGTACTTGAGCCGCTCGAAAAGGTCTTTCTGGGTGAAGTCCGACTTGAACCAGATGAGATCGTGCCGCGTGATGCCGGTTCGGTGGGACAGCATGTCGCGGATCGTCACCGTGCGGTTCAAGTCGTCGTTGTAGAACTGGATGCTCGGCACGAACTGCCGGATCGGCTTGTCCCAATCCAGCTTGCCCTCGTCGACCAGCAGGCCGGCCGCCACTGCGGTGAAGAGCTTGGTGTTCGACGCGATCGGCTGCGTGGTGGTGGGCGTATAGGGGACTTTCTTGCCGAAGTCGCGGTAGCCGTAACCCCTGGCAAAGACGAGCTTGTCTTTCACGATCACGCCCACGCCTATGCCGGGGACGTTCCAGTCCTTAAGCACCTTCTCCATATAGGCATCGAATCCCTGCAGCCGCGCTTCGAGCGAGGGCTGTTGCGCCGCCAGGGAGGGCACCCACGCGGTGAGCAGCAGGGTGAGCGGGATCGCAGTGCGAGAACCAGTCGGTGTTTTCATGTGGCGCTCGATGAGAAAAGGGTACGGCCTACAGTTGCCCCGCGACGCCTTTCCGCGACAATCACCAGAGCCACTCCCGCGAAGATCGCCAGACCGGCTACAGCCACCCGCAGAGTCAATGATTCTCCGGCCAGCACCAGGGGTGCGACGGCGGTGGTAAACAAGGGCTGCAGGTAAATGAACGAGGTCACCAGCGTCGGCGAGGCCCGTCGCAGCGACCAGAGGTTCAGGAAATAGGTCACCGTGGTGGGGAATACAACCAGGTAGACCAGCCAGAATACCAGGTGCGAGCTCAGCCCGGCGCGCTGAACCTCGCTTGCGGCGCTCAAGCCGAGCGGAGCGACGCCGATCAGGCCGGCGAACGTCAGGCAGAAGGCCACGGTCACCGGAGGGAACCGCTGCAGCATATCCTTCGCAAGGAGAAACGCGAGGGCGTTGAAGGCCATGCCGAGCAGCACCAGCAGGTTGCCGAGCGCTACCTCGGGTTCCAGGGAGACCCGGTCGGGACCGATGAGATAGACCGTGCCCAGCGCCGCGATAGCGACCCCCGTCCACTTGAGTCCGGTTGGACGATCTTTCTTGAGGGCCCATCCGAAGACCACCGTGAGAATCGGGATCATTGGGATCAGGATCGCGGTGTTGATCGCGGTGGTCCGGGTCAGCCCGAGCAAGATGAGTAGCTGGTTTCCGGCCCCTCCTACCACACCGAGCAGGGCAAAGCGGGCCCAATCGCTCCCGAACCGCGGGACACTCCCCCTGATGGCGCGGTGGGCAATGAAGAAGGCGATCGAGGCCACGATCATCCGTAGGGTCACGATGACTGAGGCCGGCACAATCGGGAGCACGAACTTCCCGATAATGACCCCGCTCGCGTAGATGATCTGGACCAGGACCAGCGCCAGCACAACTGGCATTGCCTTTTACTTTCAATGACTTACGTTTGAACGGTCATTCAGGAGGCACCGTGAAAGACAGCATCCTCAGCGCCGCCATCGAGGTCATCGCCCTACACGGTCTGAACAACTGGACAGTAGAGGAAGTCGCCAACCGTGCCCACTGCGCCAAGGGCTTGATCAACTACCACTACCGCTCAAAACAAGAACTGCTCAAGTGCGCCGCCGAGACGATCCGTGACGACCGCTCCGCGCGCCGGCTCGCTGCGGTCCAGGCCCAAGGCTCTCAGGCGCTCGACCGGCTTTGGGAGGCCCTGGTCCAGGAAGTGGACTCGGGCTGGTTTGGCGCCTGGCTCAGCCTCACCGCCGCGGACGGTCCCTTTCGTAAGGCCGCAGCCCAGCATCCGGGAGACTCGAATGCGCTAGCGACCGCGCTGGGCCGCTCCCTCGAGCTGGGAAACCAGCTAGTGCCGCGAGCACCCCTGCTCCAGGCCTTTCTGGATGGTCTCGAGCTGCGGCTCCTGCAAGGTGCCTCTCCGGAGGAGACTGAGGAAGCCTACCACCGGTGCCTGCTGCTGCTGGTGCCCTGAGGCGAAACAAGAACGACGAGGGTCGGCGGGTGAGCGTCGTCCCTCGTCGTT
>CAZYPO010000081.1:0-12405 GCA_964649225.1 uncultured Gemmatimonas sp.
GGATTCTCCAGCAGCTCCGCATCGTGCACGTCGGCCTTCGTGCCGCCCGCGCCGAGGGCCCGGGTTTCTTGCCCACCGCCCACCAGTCCCATCTTGGCCTTGAGCTCGATGAGCTGCTGATCGGCGGTGCCCTTGTACTCGAGTTTCTTGAACTGATCCATGAGATCGTCGGACTGGAACTCCGCCTGGAGCTCGGCCGCGGCAAGTGCCTTGCGCTCGATGGCCTCGATCTTCTCGGCCATCCGGTCGAACGACTCGAAGGCGCTCTTGTCGTTCATGCCCGACATGGTCTCCTGGATGCGCTGCTGCGCCTGCGCCCGCTTGGCGCGCGCGACCAGGATGTTCTTCTTCCGCTTGGCTTCCTCGATCTTGTCGTTGAGTTGCCGCAGCTGGCCTTTGAGGCTCTCGGTGTCGGCCTTGTGCTTGAGCCAGGTTTCGTGCAGCTGCTGGGCGCCCTGCAACGCTTCGTTGTAGCGCAACAGGGCCTGGGTGGCCAGGTCGTCGCGGCCTTCCTGCACGGCGAGCATGGCTCGGCGCTCCCAGTCCTCCGCCTGCTTCTTCAGCCCTTCGGCGTCGGCCTGCAGCTTCTTTTCGTCGGCGATCGCCGCCGCCGCCTCCTGCTTTGCCTTGGCCAGCTGGGACTTCATGTCCAGGATCAGCTGGTTGAGCATCTTCTCGGGGTTTTCCGCCCGCGAGATGAGGTCGTTGAGGTTCGACCGAAGCATGGTCGAGAACCGCTCGAAGATTCCCATCGCGGCTTACCTTTCCCTGTACGGCGCGAGCGTGCTCAAGTGCGAGGCAAGCGCGAGCGTCATCGAATCGAAACTCGCCTCGAATTCAGAGTAATCCAGGTTGTTCAGCTCCAGGGCGTCGGTCAGGACGACGTGGTCGCCCTCGAGGCCGTAGGAGCCGTGCACCAGGTCTCGGGCGTTGAATTCCAGCAGCTGCCGGAAAAGCTCGCTCCGCCGCTCGTCGGTGCCCGGCGGCTCCATCACCCGCATCCGCAGCAGCACGACCGGCGGGGCGTAGTGCACCACGACTTCCGCGCCGGATTGCGAGCGGACTCGCCAGAAACCGGGCTCAACTTCAGTGGCCTCGACCGTGCCGCCCTCCAGCCGGTCGATGAACGATTGAATGTCTTCGCGCGTCAGCATCGCTGCCTCGTTCTCCTGGCTGCCCGCAACTGTGGCGTCCGGTTCGTGAAATCTACTTAGGCCCGCGCCGGTAGGCCCGGCACCTGCTGCTCGGCTGAGCCGCGAATCAGCATCCGCGCCGCGTTCATTTCCCCGGCTCACCCAGCCTCATCGCTGTTGACCCGGGCCCAAGGACCGGTTCTCCGGCGGAGCCTGCGCGAGGAGGCGCTCGGTGAAATCGAGCCGCTCCTCGAGCTCCATGATCCGCGTCTGGGCGGATTCGAGCTCCGCCATACGCTGTTCGAGCTCGGCGATCCGCTCGGCGGTCATCTCGCCGGTGCTGAGGCCGTGCCGCTCCATGGTTCGCAGCGCGATAGCGCGCCGCACGCCGAGCACCAGCAGGGAGAGCCCGGTGATCACCGGAAACAGCTCCGGCGGCCCCCCGGATACGCCGACGAATCCCATGAGAGCCGCGGTGACGCCGAGGTGGATCAGCAGGTCCACCGCGTCCATCCCGAGGATCTGGCGCAACCGGTTCATGGCCCCAGCTCGCGAGCCGGTTCCTTCTGCGCAGCCAGCAGCCGCTCGGTGAAATCGAGGCGTTCCTCCAGCTCGGCGATCCGCAGCCGATCCATTTCGAGCTCCGCGACGCGCTGCTCCAGCTCGGCCAGGCGCTCCGCATCGAGCTCCGTCGCGCTGTCGCGCCCGGCCCTCCGCAAGGCGAGGCGGCGGCGAATTCCGAGCACAGTTAGCGAGCCAACCGCGGTCATGGAGCAGATGACGATCGCATCGGGTGGACTGTTGACCCTGGCAGCCCAGACCAGGAGGATCACCGTGATGACCCCCTGGAGCGCGAGGTCAAAGCCGTCGAGTCCCGTCGCCCGCCGCCACCAGCTCATCGTTCCTGCCGTGGCAAGAGGTCCTGTTCGCGGCGCTGCGCCAGCAACCGCTCGCTGAATTCCATGCGCTCTTCGAGCTCGTGCACCCGATCCCGCAGCGGCTCCAGCTCCGTCACCTGTTGGCGCAGCTCTTCGACCTCTCCCCGTAGCGCCGTGTCCACGCCCCGTCCCTCCAGCCGCCGAGCCAGCGCCTGCACCAGTGGCTTGAGCAAAACCACCACGCCCGCGCTGATCGCGATGATCACCAGGGCGATCAGGATCGATTCCTGCACGTGGGTAGAGAACACGTTGGGGTCGGCCTGCGGCGGCAGGGGCACAGGCGGAATCGCAACTTGGATGAGCAACAGATTCATGGCTGCTCCTCGCCCGCGGGCAGCCGCGCAGCTTGTTTCTGCGCCAGCAACCGCTCGGCAAAATCCACCCGCTCCTGCAGCTCCGTCACATCGGAGCGCAGTTGCTCCAGCTCGCCCATTACCGCCGGATCCGGCTCTGCGCCCGCCGGGTGAGGCCCATGCCGGATGCGCTCGGCGAGGGCCTTGCCCACGGGACTGATCGCCAGGAGGAAGAGACTCCCCCCTCCGAAAATGAAGGTGATGGCGAGAATGCCCTCGGGATCCACCATAGGCTCCTAGGGACGATCGGTTGGCTGCCCGGCGGGCAGCTGAGCGGGATCGTGGTGCGCCAGCATGCGCTCGGCGAAATCCAGCCGCTCCTCGAGCTCCGCCACCCGCTGCTCCAGGGCATCGGCCACCGCGAGACGGCCATGGATCGCGTCCAGCTCGTCGGAAGCGAGCGCCGCCGCGGATGGCGAATGCAATCGCTTGCGGAGCAGGGCAATGACGGTGACCCCGCCGTACGCGAGGATCCCGGTCACCGTCAGGGAGAAGACGAGAAACACGACCCTCATGACGTCGCTATCCATCGAGCTTGGCCTCCTCCTTGCCCCGCGCCAGCAGCCGCTCGGTGAAGTCCAGCCGCTCCTCGCTCTCGGCCAGCCGGTGTTCGAGCGCGGTCACCTGGTCGCGCAACTCGAGGACCTCTTCCCGCAGCTCGGGATCACCCGCACCCTTTCCGTGAATGCGGCGGGCGATGGCCTGACCGATCTGGCTCTGCGCAACCCGGATGATCGTGAATCCGACCATCATCATGGCCACGATGCCGGTGAGCATCCCCATCAGGGGAATGAAGTCGCCGGGCAAGGGCGTGGGGCCTTGGGGCATCTCAGCCCTCCTTCTTGCCGCCGGCGAGCATCCGCTCGGTAAAGTCCAGCCGTTCCTGGGTTTCGCCCAGCTCGGCACGGAGCGCCTCGACCTCCCCGCGGAGCTCGCGGATTTCGCCCTCCAGTTCACGCGAAACCCCGGCACCTCCGGAGATCCGCTGTGCCAGGGCGCGCCCCAGGTCGCTCTTGGAGAAGACCACAAAAAACCCGATCATCAGGCCGATGATGGGGATGAGAACTCCAAGCGACCCTGGGTTCATCAACTTCCTCAGGTTGGTTTCGAATGACCTGTACGGTACATCGTTCCAAGATGTTTCACAACGGAACAGGCCCGTTTCAAGCCATTTCGACGGCCCGGATATGGGTCAGCCGGACGGCGATCTCGGTATCGTCGGCACCGAGCGGGCGGAGGTACACCTCGAGGGCTGTTGGGTGGGTATCCACGGTCGTAGGAATGCCGACGACCTCCCGGTCATCGGTTGTGGTGATCCGGACGACTTGCTCGTGACCGCCCGCATAATGGAGCAGCTCGACGATGGCTTCGTAGTGCACAGACGCCCCGCCGGGAGAGGTCGTCCTAATGTATCTCCCGCCCCGTGCAAGCGTGAGCTATCGCGTGGTCTCAGGCTCGTTGCAGGGCGCGGCGAAGGAACTGCCCGGTGTAGCTGCCCTGGACTTTGACCAGCTTCTCTGGCGTTCCCTCGGCCACAACGGATCCGCCTTTCGCGCCCCCCTCCGGCCCCAGATCGATGATCCAGTCTGCAGTCTTGATGACGTCGAGGTTGTGTTCGATGACCAGCACGCTGTTGCCCTTGTCCACCAGTCGGTGGAGCACTTCCAGCAGCACGCGGACATCCTCGAAGTGCAGGCCGGTCGTGGGCTCGTCCAGGATGTAGAGCGTGCGCCCGGTGTCGCGTTTGGCCAGCTCGGTTGCGAGCTTGACCCGTTGCGCCTCGCCGCCCGACAACGTCGTGGCCGACTGCCCCAGGTGGAGATAGCCGAGCCCGACGTCATTGAGCAGCTCGAGCTTTTCCTTGATGCGCCCCTGGGCGCTGAAGAACTCCAGCGCATCGGCCACCGTGAGATCGAGCACGTCGGCGATGCTGCGGCCCTTATAGCGCACTTCCATGGTTTCCCGGTTGTAGCGCCTGCCTTTGCACACTTCGCAGGGAACGTACACGTCGGGCAGAAAGTGCATCTCGATCTTCACCAGCCCATCGCCCTCGCACGCTTCGCAGCGCCCTCCCTTGACGTTGAAGGAGAAGCGGCCGGGTCCGTAGCCGCGCATCTTGGCCTCGGGCAACTGCGCAAAGAGCTCGCGGATCGGTGTGAAGAGTCCGGTATAGGTGGCGGGGTTGGAGCGCGGCGTCCGCCCGATGGGACTCTGGTCGACGTCGATGACCTTGTCGATGTGGGGTAGGCCCTCGATCCGGTCGTGCGCTCCGGGCACCACGCGGGCGCGATAGAAGTGCCGGGCGAGCGCGGCATAGAGGAGATCGGTGACCAGGGTCGATTTTCCCGAGCCGGACACTCCGGTCACCGCCACGAAGAGGCCCAGCGGGATCTCGACCGTGAGGTTGCGCAGGTTGTTGGCGCGGGCGCCCACGATACGCAGGGTGCGCTTGGGATCGCGGGCGCGGCGCCCGGCGGGTAGCGGCACGCGGAGCTCGCCGCGCAGATACCGTGCGGTCAGCGAATCGGGATGGGCGAGGAGCTGCTCGACGGTTCCTTCGGCCACCACCTCGCCGCCATGCTTGCCCGCGCGGGGGCCCAGGTCGAGGACATGATCGGCGGCGCGGATGGTGTCCTCATCGTGCTCCACCACGATCACGGTGTTGCCCAGGTCCCGCAGCTCGCGAAGCGTGCCGAGCAGACGGGCGTTGTCCCGCTGGTGGAGTCCGATGCTCGGCTCGTCCAACACGTAGAGCACCCCGACCAGGCGCGACCCGATCTGCGTGGCCAGCCGGATTCGCTGGGCCTCCCCGCCGGAGAGCGAGCCGGCCCCGCGACCGAGGGTCAGATACTCGAGTCCGACATCGCGCAGAAAGACCAGCCGGTCGCGGATCTCCTTGAGAATCGGCCCGGCGATCTCGGGGTCGACCCCGCCGGCGAGGCCTCGCCCCACGGGAATCCCGTTGAAAAAGGCGATCGCATCGTCCACCGGGAGGTCCACCACGTCCCCAATGCTCCGGCCGGCCAGCAGTACGGAGAGGCTCTCCGCCTTGAGCCGCCGGCCCAGGCAGAGCCGGCAGGGCATCTCGACCAGAAACTCCTCGAGCTGCCCGCGCACCGCGTCGCTGGAAGACTCCTGGTAGCGCCGCTCCACGTTCTTGAGGATGCCCTCCCACTCCGTTTCAAAGTCGGCGCGCGCGCGAGCACCGTCGCTGCCGAAACGGAGCGGTTTCCCCGGCGCGCCATGAAGGAGCACCTGCTGGGCCGATGCGCTGAGAGCACTCCAGGGCGCCGCGGGATCGAACTTGAACACCCGGGCCAGCGTCGGCAGCACGACCTTGCGCAGGTACCCCGAGGGCTCGCCCCAGGGCAGCACGACCCCCTCGAGGATCGAAATGCTCGGGTCGCCGAGGATCAGCTCGGCGTTGACCTCCCTCCGGGTCCCCAGGCCATGGCACTCGGGGCAGACACCGAAGGGCGAGTTGAAGGAGAACTGCCGCGGCTCGAGCTCGGGCAGCGAGAGGCCGCACTGCGGGCAGGAGAAGCGCTCGGAGAACATGACGGCCGACCGTCCGTCATGCCGTACAACCTCTACAACCCCCTCGGCAATCTTGAGCGCGGTCTCGATCGAGTCATTCAGTCGGCTGCGGTCGGCGGGCCGGATGGTGAGCCGGTCGACCACCACCGCGACATCGTGGTTGTGGCGGCGGTGGAGCGCCGGAACCCCGCTGAGATCGTACACTTCGCCATCCACCCGGACCCGCACGAACCCTCTTTTGCTGAGGTCTTCGAACAGTTCCTTGAACTCGCCTTTGCGCCCCCGCACCATGGGGCCGAGAATCTCGATGCGCGTCTCCGCGGGCCAGCCAAGGACCGCGTCGGTGATCTGGCTGGCGCTCTGTCGGGCCACCGGGCTGCCGTCGCGCGGGCAATGCGGCACCCCCGCCCGGGCCCAGAGCAGGCGCATATAGTCGTAAATCTCGGTGACGGTGCCGACGGTCGAGCGCGGGTTGTGCCCGGTGGACTTCTGTTCGATGGAAATCGCCGGCGAGAGTCCTTCGATCCCGTCGACGTCGGGCTTCTCCATCAGGCCGAGAAACTGCCGTGCATACGCCGAGAGCGACTCGACGTAACGACGTTGCCCTTCGGCGTAGATCGTATCGAAGGCCAGGGAAGATTTCCCGGAGCCGGAGAGGCCGGTGATGACCGTGAGCCGGTTGCGCGGAATCTCGACGGTGATGTTCTTGAGATTGTGCTCGCGGGCACCACGAATGCGGAGGGCTTCTTCTGCCATAAGCAGGGAAAGGTAGGGACGGCGACGGGGGAGATTCAAGAGCGGTCGTTCGCTGTTAGCTTCAGTGATGCGCCGCCTCCGCAACAGCCGCGCCCCCGAACCCGATGAGAGAGCGATCGAAGGGTTCGATCGCATGGAGCTCGAAGGCGACGCGATCGGGCCGGTCGCCGACGAGATCTCCTGGTTGCGCCCGTTCGGCTGGGATATTCCGGGCCCCTTGCTGGCCGCGCCGGGCACAGACGCCGAACCGGAAGCGATCGGGGTTCCCCGGCAGGCGCGTGAGCTGGCCGCCCTGGGGCGCCGACTCGACGCGGTGCTATTGCTGCGAAGCTATCTCGACGACAGCCCGCACGATGCCGCGGTGCGCGGGATTCTGGCGGAACTGCTGGACCAGGGAGGAGAGGCTGAAGCCGCGCTGGCCGAATACGGGCTCGCGCTGGCGGATGCTGCCGATCCCGTCGGCCTCCTGGTCCGGCGGGGCGACCTCCTGGCTCGCAACGGATGCAGCGGCGAAGCCGAGCAAGACCTGCGCGAGGCGATCCGCCAGCGCAGCGCCTACGCGCCGGCGCACTTTCATCTCGGCGTCACCCTGCTCCGCCGGGGACGCGCGGCCGACGCGGCCGATGCGTTCCGGGAAGCACTGCAATGCGCCCCGGACGATCCGGAGACCACGTACTATCTCGGGGAAGCCCTGCAAACGCAGGGCGACCTCGCCGCCGCGCTGCTGACGCTCGAGCGAGCCGCCGCCCTCGCCCCGACCAACCCGCGGAGCTACAAGCTGATGGGGCGATTGCTCGACCGCATGGGCCGCACCGAGGATGCGATGGCGATGCACAAGAAGGCACGCGAGGCGACGATCCGCTGATGGATCTCGGACTCACGCGCCGCAACATCGGCCGGCTCGCACTGCTCACCTGGGCGATCATGCTGGCGTGGCTGGCGCGCCGGGAGTTTGCCAAGCAGGGCTTTGCCGGTCTGGCCGAACGCACCCGGCGGCTCGAGCCGAGTGCGCAGTATTTCGCGGTGTTGGCAAACGGCCGCCAGATCGGGCAGCTCAATCTCTCGGCCGACACCCTGGTGGACGGCGTCAAGCTCACCGAGGCGTTCGTGCTCGATCTTCCCGTGGGAGATTCCACCCGGCAGCTCGCGCGCGGCTCCGAGTACTACCTGTCGAGATCGCTGCGGCTGCGCAATTACAGCCGGAGCGGATTCGGAGTCGGCCCGATGGAGCGGCTCGATGCGACACTGGGCGCCGACTCGATCCTGAGCCTCACCGACACGGAGGGCACCACGGGTCCGACCGGCCAGGTGCGGCTCCGCATTGACCCCGATGCCATCCTCCCGGAGATGTTGCCGTATCGGGCCGCCTTTGGCCAACATCTGCGCGTAGGTGAGAACTTCACCCTGCAGCTCATCGAGCTGGGGACGAGCGGCACCCGGCCGTTGCGCGTCCGGGTCTCGGCCGAGTCCACTTTTGTCATCCCGGACAGCGCCTCGTGGGACTCGGTGTCCGCCAAGTGGGTTGCGGCCACGGCCGACACCGTGCGGGCCTGGCGCCTCGAACATGATGCCTCCGGCGCGCCCACCATTTCCTGGGTCGATGCGGGAGGGCAGCTGATCCGGCAGGAGACGGCGGGCGGACTTACGCTGCTCCGTTCCGCGTTCGAGATCGTCGCCAATAATTATCGGCGGACGCGAAGGACGGAGAGCTCGGCGTGGCGCCGAACGATCCCGGGGATGGTTTCCCTGGTGTCGGCGGGGCGGATCCCGGATACCAGCGGCGCGGTGCGCGAGTTTCTCCTGCGCACGGACTCGACGGGAGCCGCCGGCACCTCCCGGGCGCTGGTGGGCGGACGGCAGTCGCTGCGCGGCGACACCTTGGTGGTGTGGCGAGACGCCCGCGGAACGGATTCCTCCGCGACCCCGCAGAGCGCGGTCGGCCCCGGGTGGGATCTGGCGGTGCTGGATGGCCGAATGCACTCGACCGCGGTTGCGGCGCTGCGGGGAGCCGCCACGGCCTGGGACAGCGTCCACGCGTTGACTCGCTGGGTGGCCCAGCAAATCGCAACCGATGCGGCGCCCACCGCGGTCGGAACCGCGATCAATACGTTGCGTGCTGGAAAGGGAAATGCCGACGGCAAAGCGCGACTGCTGGTGACGCTGGCCCGGGCGGTCGGGATTCCCGCGAGGGTGGTCACCGGCGTCGCCGTCCTGCCGGACGGGGTTTTCTCGCATAGCTGGAGCGAGTTGTGGATGGGGCGCTGGATCGCGGCCGATCCCACGTTCGGGCAGCTGCCGGCTTCGGCTGCTTTGATCCGGATAATGCTCGGAGAACGCAGCCGGCCGGTGGAGCTGCTTCCCCTGGTAGCCTCGGCGCGGTTTTTGCCCCTCCGGAGCAACCCATGATCGAGCTGAACAACCTCACCAAGCGTTATGGCCGCTTCACGGCGGTGGATGGAATCAATCTCACGATTCCAGCCGGGGAGCTCTACGGCCTGCTGGGGCCCAACGGGGCTGGCAAAACCACCACGATGCGCATGATCGCGGGGATCCTGCAGCCCACGGCCGGCAGTATTCGGATCGCCGGCATCGATGTGCGGGAGGATCCGATCGGGGCCAAGAGCCGCCTCGGCTTTATTCCGGATCGCCCGTTCGTTTACGACAAGCTGACCGGCGCCGAGTTTCTGCGCTTCGTGGCGGGGCTCTACGGGCAGGATGGGCCGCTGATCGACCGGCGCATCGACGAGCTGCTGGAGCTGTTCGAGCTGCTTCCCTGGCGGGACGAGTTGACCGAGTCCTACAGTCACGGCATGCGGCAAAAGCTCATCATCTCCAGTGCGCTGCTGCATCGGCCCGAGGTCATCGTCGTCGACGAGCCCATGATCGGTCTGGATCCGAAATCCGCCCGCTTGCTGAAGGATCTCCTGCGTCAATTCGTAAGCCGCGGCGGCACCGTGCTGATGAGCACCCACACGCTCGAGATCGCCGAGGCGATGTGCGACCGCATCGCCATCGTACAAGACGGGAAGATCGTCGCCGCAGGCACCATGGACGAACTGCGGATCCAGACTTCCACCGGGGATGCTTCTCTGGAGGAGTTGTTCCTGAAGCTCACCGGCGGCCTATCGGAATGGGAACTCGGTGGGCTTTTCGATCGCTGAGGCCCCCACGCGGTCGGCCGGGGTGCTCGACATCCTCGGCCCCAAGTGGCGGAGCCTCCGGGCCCGCGTTCGGCGGGAGCGTTCCGGAGCGGGCGCGCGGACCATCCTGCTGATCCTGCTCGGCGGCGGATTCTGGACCGCCGTGTTCGGGGTCTCCTACCGGGTCCTCAAGTACTTCAAGGGCGTCGAGGAAATCGGGCCGCTGCTCGCGGGCAAGTTGCTCGCGGTAGGGCTGCTCTCCTTCGCCGCTATCCTGTTGCTCTCCAATCTGGTCACGGCACTCTCGACGTTCTTCCTGGCGAAGGATCTCGACATGCTGGTCGCCGCGCCGGTGGACTGGATCTGGTTCTATCTGGCCAAGCTCGCCGAGACGCTGGCGCATTCGTCCTGGATGGTCGTCCTCATGGTGGTGCCTATCCTCACCGCCTATGGCGTCGTGTTCGGCGGCGGGCCGCTCTTTCCGCTGGTCGCTCTCGCCACCCTGCTGCCGTTCTTCCTGCTCCCCACCGTCGTCGGATCGGTGATCACCCTGGTGCTGGTGAACGTCTTCCCGGCGCGGCGGGCCCGCGACCTGCTGAGCCTGGTCGCGCTCAGCGTCATGGCCGGCCTGGTGCTCTTTCTCCGGCTGGCTCAACCGGAGCAGTTGGCCAGGCCGGAAGGTTACCGCAACCTGCTCGAGTTCATCGCGACGCTCAGGGCGCCGAGCCACCCCCTGCTGCCCAGCGAGTGGGCGGCGAGCGCGCTGATGAACTGGCTGTTGCGGCTTCGGGACCCGCTCCCGCTGTTGCTGCTGTGGAGCACGGCGGCGGCCTTCATCGTGATCGGTGCTTCCCTCCATCGCCGGCTCTACATGCCGGGCTTCACCAAGTCGCAGGAAGGGGCGAACACCGCGGCCGGGCGTGCCCCCTGGCACCGCGTGGTCCGGGCGCTGCTCGGCTGGCTGCCGGTCACCCGGCGCGAGTTCGTGCTCAAGGATCTCAAGGTCTTCTTCCGCGACGCCACGCAGTGGAGCCAGCTGATCCTGCTCGCGGTGCTGTTGATCGTTTACGTGTTCAACATCCGGGCCCTGCCGCTCTACACGGGTGAGCGGGTGCCCTACGTGCTGGTCACCCTGGTGGTGTTCCTCAATCAGGGTTTGGGCGGATTCGTGCTGTCGGCCATCGCGGCGCGCTTCATTTTCCCCTCGGTATCGCTCGAAGGCCGCCAGCTCTGGCTGTTGCGGTCGAGCCCGCTCGATCTGCGGGCGATGCTATGGAGCAAGTACTGGGTCGGGACGCTCCCGCTGCTCGTGCTCGCGCTCGGGATCGGCGTGGTGACCAACCGGATGCTGCACGCGCCCCCGTTCATGATGCTGCTCAGCACCATCACGACGGTGTGCTACACCCTGGCCGTCGGCGCGCTCGCTCTGGGGCTGGGGGTGCTCTTTCCCCAATTCGAAACCGAGAACGCCGCCCAAATCCCCACCAGCTTCGGAGGTTTGGTGTTCATGATGGCAGCCGTGAGCCTGCTCACGCTGATCATCGTGATCGAAGCAGTCCCGATCGCCGAACAGCTGCGGATCTGGCAGTCGGGCGGACAGCCGGGCTCGTCGACCTCTCTGCTGCTCGCCATGGGAGCCGTTTTCATCGTTTGCGCTTTGGCGACGGTCCTGCCGCTCCGGATCGGCCTGCGGCGACTCGCCGCCCTCGAAGTCTAGCCTCGCTTTCCGCACCGGCCCGCATTTTCCGGGTGCCGGTTCCCCCGAACATCGGTTCCACCTTGGCCGCACCGGATCCGCGTCAACTCGGCGCGGGACGGCCCCACGCTCAAGGAGGCACCCGATGTCACAGTTCGTTCGCCGCGCGATCGTCCTGGCCGCGCTTCTCTTCACCAGTGCCTGCGCCGAGCGCTCGACGCCGTTGGAGCCGCGGGCCCAGGGCGGGACGTTCGCCGGGCCGCCTGCGGCCCCCTCAGTTACCTCGGGTGAGCAGGCCCGCCACGAGCGACTGGCGCGGCGCTTTGCGCTCGCAATGCAAGATCCGGAGTTTCGCGCGGCGGTGTTCCGGACCCTGCAGCAGAGCCGGTTTCGAGAGGGGAAGGTCCACCTCCAGCGTTTCCTGCGAGCGGAGCAGGGTCGCGAACTGCGTCGGCTGGCGGTGTTGGCACGGGAGAGCGAGGCTGCGGTCTCCGCAGATCTGACGGAGGCGGCGCCCCTTGAGATCTACCTGCCGGTTCCAGCGCACCGGCGGGCGTGGCAAGGGAATAACAACGTCCTCGTCGCTACGGCAGAAGGAGATCACGACGCGCCGGTGGCCTTTGATCTGGCTGGAAACCGGCAGCTACTCGATCCGCTGCAGCCCCCGAGCATCCCGGTGATCGCGCTCGGTCGCGCCGAGGTGCCCTTCGAAGCTGAGAATGGCCCCGCGACGGTAACCGCGTACGACGAGGATCCGGACGGGGGTGGAGGGTCGCCCGGCGGCGGAGAGTCGGTGGTCAGCTCCCCCGGCCTGTACATGACCTATGCGAAGGTCAATTCATCATTTGAGGG
>CAZYPO010000082.1:0-12329 GCA_964649225.1 uncultured Gemmatimonas sp.
TCATCAGCTTGGCGACGATGGCCTGCACCGTGCTGCCGGTAAAGGGGGGCTCCCCGGTCAGCATTTCATAGGTAACCGCGCCGAGCGCATAGACGTCCGCCCGCGCGTCCACCGTTTTCTCTCCCATCGCCTGCTCCGGACTCATGTATTGCGGTGTGCCGAGGGAGAGTCCGGTCTGCGTCATTCGGTGTCCGCCGGCGCTCTGCACCGCGAGGGCGATACCGAAGTCGGCGACGAGGGCGTGGCCGCCTTGGAGCAGGATGTTTTCGGGCTTGATGTCGCGATGGATGATGCCGAGGGCGTGGGCCGCGCCCAGCGCGTCGGCGGTTTCCTTGGCGATGCGTACCGCGTCCGCGATGGGGAGCTGCCTTTCCCGCTCCAACCGGGTCCGCAGGGTCTCGCCGCTCACGTACGGCATCACGTAGAACAGCAGCCCAGCGGCCTCGCCGCTATCGAGCAGGGGGAGAATGTGGGGATGCTGCAGCCGGGCAGTGGTCTTGATCTCGCTCAGGAAGCGCTCGGCGCCGAGCGCGGCGGCCAGCTCGGGATGCAGGACCTTGATGGCGACGTCGCGGTCGTGCTTGAGGTCTCGGGCCAGGTAGACCGTCGCCATGCCACCCGCCCCGAGCTCCCGCTCGAGGCGGTAGCGGTCAGCCAGCGCCTCGCGAAGGCGGTCGTCGATTGGGGTCAGCGGTTGCCTCGAACGCGGCGCATCGAGGGATCTCCAGGACGGAGTCGAGCGTAATATGCTTCCCGGCTGTCATTTCTGCATCCCGATCGCGCGCGCGGCGTCCTGGTACACGCGCGGGCACCCCGGAAGTTCACCACGGACGCCGAGCGAAACTCCGCATCTGCGAGGCGGCACCGTCACCGCGCCACCCCTCGCTCTGTGCTTCTGCTCCGGCCGCCGCGTTGAGGACCCCGGCAGTCGAGCGGCCTTGATGCGAGCTCTCGAAATCGATCCACGCCTGGGGCACGCCTATGCCGTGCTGGCACAGGTGGAGGTCTATTCCGGTCGACCCGATAACGCCGTGGCCGCGGGCAGACGCGCTGTCGAGCTGGATCCGCTGGTGGCGTTCTGGAACTACATCCTCGCCTGGGTGTACTGGGCGCGGGGCGACTACGACCGAGCCTCACATCAATTGCAGGTTCTCCGGGAGATCGACCCAACCTCCTGGTTCCCGCATTTCGGCAGCGGTATCGTCGCGGGCGCGGTCGGGAAGCGGGAGGAAGCAATCGGGTCGTTCGAAGAAGCGGTGCGCTGCTCGGGCGGACACCCCTACGCCATCGGATATCTCGCCTGCGCATATGCGCTGGCGAACCGACGGGTTGAGGCAGAGCGCCAGCTCGCGACGCTGCACGAGCGCGCCCAACATGGTTGGGTTCCCGCCCTCAGCATAGCGATCGCGCATCTCGGTCTGGGCCCCGTGGATCGGGTATTCGAGTGGCTGGAGCGCGCGTACGAAGAGCGAGATCTGTGGTTGCTCTGGCACACCTATGATCCGATCTTCCAAGCCATCCGCTCGGACCCGAGGATGATTGACCTGCTCCGCCGCCTGGGCGTACCGGAATGATTCGACCACACTGATGGAAGGGTAGGTGCCCCCTTCGCTACCGGCTCGCCTTGAGCTTGAGCGCCACGATCCCCGCGCGCTGGCTGGCCCCGCCAAATGGAATAGCGACGTACTGCTCCCCGCCGGCCACATAGGTCATCAGCCCGCCGCTCGCGTTGCTGGGGATCGGGATCTCGCCCACGACCGCCCCCGTGGCGGGGTCGAGCGCGCGGAGGGTCGGATCCTTCTCTTCGCTGTCCAGGTAGATCGAGTTGCCCCGCGGCGAGATCCCCCGGAGACTCCAGGGCCCCTCCTGCGCCGCGAGGAGCAACGATGGGGTCTTGACCACGAAGGTCCGGAATGGCCAGCCCAGGTTCGGCAGGTTCAGTCCCTTCAGCGCCGGGTGGTTCCGGGGTCCCTCGCCCATCGGAGTGACCCAGAGGTGCTCGCCGGTGTTGAGGTCGATCGCGGTCACCCTGCCGTACGGAGGCTTGGTGAACGGGAGTCCCTGGGGACCCTGGGGATGGGCGTTGAACCCGACCTGATAGGCATACGCCGACGGGCCGCTCGGCTTGCCCAGACTCAGCAAGGTCGGGAGGGTGACGCTCGGGACATAAAGGATTCCCCGATCCGGATCCACCGCCGCGCCCGCCCAGCTCGCCCCGCCGATGAACCCAGGCATGCTGAGGGTCCCGCGCTGCGTCAGGGGAGTGAACAGCGGTCCGTGGTCCCACTGACGCAGAATCTTCCTGGCCTCGGCGTTAAGCGCGGGGGTGAAGTCGATCAGCTCGGAGTCGAGCACGCCCTGATGGTCGAACGCCGCCGGCTTGGTCGGGAAGGGCTGAGTCGGCGAGAGCCGTTCGCCCGGCACGATGGGCGCTTGCGGGACGGGTCGCTCCTCGATGGGCCAGACCGGCTCGCCGGTCACCCGGTCGAGCACGTAGGTGAAGGCCTGCTTGGAGACCTGGGCCAGGGCCTTGATCGGACGACCGGCGACGGTGATGTCCACCAGGATGGGCGCGGCCGGGAAGTCGTAGTCCCAGGTCCCATGGTGCACTCCCTGGAAGTGCCAGACCTTCTCACCCGTCTCCACTCTGAGTGCGACCACCGATTCGGCGTACAGGTTGTCACCCGGCCGGCCCCCGCCGTAGTAGTCGCTGGTGGGCGTGCTGAGCGGGAGGTAGACCATGCCGAGCTGCTCGTCGCAGCTCATGTAGCTCCACACATTGGTGTTCCCGTAGGTGAGCCAGGAGTTGTCCCCCCAGGACCGCTCGGCCACGAACTCGCCCTGTGGAATCGACTGGAAGATCCAGGCGGTTTCGCCGGTGCGGGGGTTGATCCCCCGCACGTCGCCGGGTGGCGGGAGGCTGTCGGTCACCAGGTCCCAGATCGACGAGCCCACCACCAGCATGTCGCGGCAGATCATCGGTGGGGAGGTGACGCCGTAGAGCTCCCGCTTGATCGGACGACGGAGTCCCTGAGTGAGGTCGATCCGTCCCCCCTGGCCGAACTCGGGGATCGGCTTGCCGGTCGCCGGGTCGAGCGCAATCAGGTAGCCGCCGCCGGTGCCGTAGAGCAGTCGAGGCGAGCCGTTGGCCGGCTTCCAGTAGGTCAGCCCGCGATGGACAAACCCCACGTTCGGGGGCGGGCCGTCGCGCCAGGTTCCGGGATCGTAGGTCCAGAGGGTCCGGCCGGTGGCGCCGTCGATCGCGACCGCCTGGCTGAGCGAGGTAGTGGTGTAGAGGATCCCGTCGATCGCCAGCGGGGTGGCCTCGTAGCGACCGGTCCAGATCGTGGTGTCAGCATCCACGATCGGCATGTCCACGCTCTCCCACTTCCAGGCCATCCCCAGGTTCGCGAAGTTGGCCGCGGTGATGCCGTCCAGCCGGGTGAACTTGGTGCTCGCCTTGTCGGAGGCATAGACCGCCCAGTTTCCAGGTGGGGGCGGTGCCGCGGCCTGGTCCTTGCCGGGGGCGCAGGCGGCGGCCAGGAAGGTGAGTGCGACGATGCCGATTCGCCGGGAGGCGGCACGCATCGAGATCTCGACTGGTTGGGGGACTGGCGCTAGAACCTCGACGCCGTCAGCGTCACGTCCGCGCCCGCCCAGGCTCGGCGGAAACGCGCGTCCACTGCGGCTGCTTCGGCGTTCTTCCCCTGGGCGCCGAGTGCCTGCGCAAGACCGAACAGGGACCAGCCGTTCTCAGGGAATCGTCGGAGGTCCTCGCGATAGACCTGCTCGGCCTCTGCGTTTCGCCCCGCCCTGAATAGAGCAGCGCCGAGCGAGTGCCGAATCGGATAGTACCACTTCGGCGGCTCGAAGTAGAGTCCCGCGTCCTCGATCGCGACCGCCTCGCGGAAGTGGTTGATTCCTGCATTGACGTCGCCGCGGCGGTTTGCGATCTCGCCGAGCAGCGCGTGCACGGCGATGGAGAGAGCCGTCTTCGAGTCGGCGCCCGCGGGCGTAGCGGCGTTGATCGCCGTCACCGTGTCGAGCGCGGCCTGCGCGTCCGCCCACTGTCCCTTCGCGGCGTGCGCGACGCCGCGCGCGTAGTACGCCATCGCGTAGGGGAAGCGGATGTCCGACGGCGGAAGCGGTTCGGCGAGCACGTCGTCCCATCTTCCGAACGTCGTGAGCGTGAGCGCGTGGTACGGCAGCATCTCCTGGAGCATCCCGACCTGACGCGCCGCGTCGAGGTTCACCTTGGAGGTGAGCGTGCGCGACGCCTCGATCGCCTGCGCGCTGCGACCGGCCATCGTGGAGGCGAAGGCGAGGAAGTGGATGTTGTGCGGGTAGTACGCGAGCGGATAGACGCCCATCGGGTGCTGCCCTTCGATGAACATCTCATCAGTGCTGATGGCGTGCTGGTTGGTTTGCACCGCGTCGTTCCAGCGTCCCACGCGGATGTAGATGTGCGCGGGCATGTGGACCATATGTCCTTCGCCCGGCATGAGCCGAGCGAGCCGCTCGGCGCACGGCACCGCCGCCTGCGGGTTCACCGCTTCCACGGCGTGGATGTAGTAGTGGCACGCGCCGGGGTGGTTCGGGTTGTGGGAGATAACTCTCCGGAGCTGGCGAACGATTTCATTCGTCCCGGCGTAGGGAGTGCCGTCCGGTCTCCAGTAGTTCCACGGGCGGAGATCCATCAGCGATTCGGCGTACAGCGTCGCGGCGTCGAGGTCGTCCGTGTAGGTGTTGGCGATCCTGCCCATCGCGCGCGAATAGAGAGTGTCGAGTGGCGCACGGTTGGGCGGCGGGACCGCCGTGTAGCGCTGTGAGACCGCACGTATGTACGCGCGTTCGCGCGGCGTGGCGTAGCGCATGAGCGAACGCGCGCTCTGCACTGCGGCGTAAGCGGCGACTCCGCTCGCTGGGTCCATGGGAGCGTTGACGTGCGGCCCGTAGGCGAGGGCGATCCCCCAGTAGCACATTGCGCAGGTGGAGTCGAGATTCGCGGCGCGCGTGAAGGAGCGAATCGCTTCCGAGTGATTGAATCCGTAGACGAGTCGCAGGCCCTGGTCGAAGTACCGCTGTGTGGCCGGGACTCGAGTGGAGATGCGTTTGTGGTGAGAGCCGAGGTTCGTGTAGAGGGGGACAGTGTCAGGGAGGTTCCTCGGCGGCGCGGGCGCCACCGTCGGCCCGATGCCTGAGCTGGGAGCTGCACTCCCGAGCAGCGCAGCGGCGGCGAACACGATGAGGTGCGAGAACGTCATGGGGTGCCTCCTTCTTCTCTCGGGCGCGGGATGCGATTTACTCGACCGTTGGTGATACGTGATGAGCGCGATTCTCAGGTTTCACATACAGCGCGGGCCCGATGTTTCCAAGGCCGAGGCGGAAATCGGGCGGGCGCGGTATTGGTCCCTGTCTAGTCGCCGCGGAAGGCATAGGGCTCTCCAACGGTACTGCGGTGGCCCAACAGAGACAAGAACACTCGCCAATCCCGCGCCGTCAAGGGGACGCCTGCCGCTTGGCCGGCTTTCATCCGCAATCGCTTGGGCTTGCGCCCACGAAGGCCTAGGTGGCGTCTTGAGCTCGGCGGCCAGCATACCGGGGAGCGCGACGCTTTGCTGGGCCCGCAGCTTTCGGTAAAGAGAAACCGGAAGAGTTCCTGATGGGTCGCTTCGGAGGAAACAGAGCATTGCGCTCCCTGACATTCTCTCGACGGTCGAGCCTTCTTCGTGTCGTATTGCGCTCGCGTCGTCCAGGTCGAGAAGTCTTCGCTTGCTGGTAGCCTCGCACCACGCCAGCGCCTGTATTCCCGGCTGGCCCCTTGTCCCGCTCGGCTACGGGTTGATCACGAAGCGGGGCGGCGTAGCCGTGTCACCGAAAACCCACGCCGTCAGGTAGGCCAGTCGTAGGATCTTTGCCATCTTCGTGTAGTTGATCTTGTCGGCCGTATCCGTGACGTGATGGTAGTCGGGATGGAATCCCGTGAACCACCAGAACGCCGGAACGTTCTTGAGCACGAAGGGGAATTGATCACTCCGGAAGAAGATGTTCAGCGCCGATTCGTGATCGAAGCGATCGTCCAGCACCAGCCCTATCGCAGCATTCTGCGCAACGACCACCCGATTGTACTCGGGGCTGTACTTCGCGCCGATCAGGTTGAGACGATTGCTGGTTTCCGTCGGAATGTTGATAAGGCCGTCCGTCTGCGGGCTCGGCGCTTCGTCGCGGCCAATCATGTCAAAGTTCAACATCGCACGCGTGGTGGCGAGATCGCGCACCGGGTGCGCCGCAAGGAAGTATGCACCCAGCAGCCCCCGCTCCTCGGCGGCAAACGAGACGAAAAGGATCGAGCGCTTCGGCTTCGGCGTGTTCGCCTGGAAGGCGCGCGCGAGAGCGACGACGCCCACCGTGCCGGACCCGTTATCATCAGCACCGTGCCACACCCCTTCGGCTGTCATCCCGTCGTGATCATGGTGGCTACTGATGAAGATCGTCTCGCCGCGCAGCGCGGGGGAACTGCCTTCCAGCAGGCCACCGACGTTGTAGGTGTTCCCTTCCTTCACGTATTGGCTGCGCAAGTGGATCGACAGGTCGGTATCCAGAAGCGGGCGTGATTGCGGCTTGAGATCGCGGTCGATGATCTCCTGAGCGCGCGACGGCGTGATCTCGGCGGTCTTCATCAACTCCCGCGCGGCGCTGTCGGACCCCAAGAGAACCGGGATGTTGAGCGTGTCCTGCTGCAGCGCCTGTGACGGCGGCGGAAGCGAGCGAGTCGCCGAGCCCCCGATGCGCAAGAAGCGCTCCGCGTTGGAAAGGTGAGTGCGATTGGGCTCGGGGACCACAAGCAGTGCAACTGCCCCCCGCGACTGCGCGGAGAGTGCCTTCACTCGGTTGGTGGCGTGGCGTGTGTTGCCGGTGCCGTTGAACACCGACCGAGGATTGCTCTCCTGCGGCTCGTGCTCGAACACCATAGCGATCTTGCCTGTGATGTCGATTCCCGCGTAATCATCGTAGCCTAACTCCGGCGCGCTGACGCCAAATCCAGCGAAGACAACGGGCGCCGTGATGTCCACCGGGCGCTTGAAGCCGCCAGAAATGTCGACCCACGCGAATTGTTGTTCGCCGCCGCCGCGGCGGAGGACGATGCTCGACTGTGCCGCGTCCGCACGGTACTCGACAATCGGTACCGGCTGGACGTAGCTGTCACCGAAGGCTGGCTTGAGCCCCGCCTTCTTGAGCTCTGACGCGACCCACTCGATCGCCACCGCGTCGCCATTCTCAAGCGACATCCGCCCCTGGAGCGGATCGGAAGTGAGGAAGGTGAGGTCGGCCCGTAGCTCTCCCTCGCGGATCGTTCGGTAGCCTAGGGCGATGCGGGCGGGCACCGCGGTGGTCGGTTTGGCCGCCTGTGCATCGCCACTGGTGGCCGAGAGCAGCAGCAATGGGAGCACGGCACAACAGCGGAGAACGAGCGCGTTCGTGCACATGCGATCACTCCAGTTCCGGTGGGAGTGGCAACATACGGTCGCCCGAAGGCTTGAGCCATGGGCCAGCGTTCCGTGCAGAGAGCTTGCTTCGGTCTTGGCGCTGCTCATCGGTTGTCCGCCTAACCACCAGCGCTTCAGCAGCGAGCCCCTGCGGCGGCCGCCGTCGATCCAACAGAATATGATGTCCGGCGGCGGCCGAAGCGCTGAGGACCCCGGCAGCTGCAAGCGCGGGTTAGGCCGTGCTCGGCGATGATGGGGGGGGAAAACGCCGGCACTGGAAGCTGCCAGTCCCCCATGGTGGCTCGGAACCGTCGGGAGCCGCTTTCACCAGGCGGCCCACTAGCGCTCCTCCCGCCGGGCTATTGGGGCGGGCGCACCCGGGTCCCCCGCGCGAGAATCTTGTCCTCGGCAATGCCTCGGACTTCGAACCCTGTTGCCCGCACGCCTTCCAGGTGGAAGACGATGAGCTCGTCGACTTCATCGCCGATCAACTTCCCATTCTTGTACTGTCGCGGGTGAAAGTCATCGCCCCCAGCCGGGAGGAGGTCGAACTCCGGGTCCAGGCCCGGTTCGACGGCGTCCGGCGTGGTGCGCACCCAGAGACTGCTCCCTCGGTCGACGACTTCGTAGCGGATTGGGGGTGCCGTCGAGTCGCTGCCTGCGCCGCGGAGCTCGTAGATGCCCGCGTAGCTGGCCCAGGAGTGCGCCGCGGCGATTGCCGTGCGTGACGACTGGATCTCCAGCCGCATCGGCACCAGCGTCTCGGCCCACTGGAGCGCGAGCGTGGCTCCGTTGCGGCTCACCACGGGGAAGGAGAAGGTGAGCATCTCGAGATGTGGCGCGGAGTCGGCAGGCACCCGGAAACGGAGTTCGTCATCCCTGGGGTATGGGTGCACGACGTGAAAACGCCGGGCCGCGCGGCTCAGGATCACCGTCCAGGAGTCGGGCTTCAGGACCGGGATCATCCAAACCGAGTATTTGCCACGTGGCAGCGGTTGGCCCTCGATCCGAACGTCGCGATCCACCTCGAGAGTCGCCGCCCAGTTTGCTCCCGGTGTCCACACCACTCCCCAGCGGACCACCCCGCCGAAGATCATCCGTCCGCGGGCAGAAGGGCGATAGTATTCGACGGTGATTCTAGTGCTGTCCACCTTCTGCGAGATGGTGCCGAACGGGCTGGCGAGGTACTGTGCCCTGGCCGTGCCGCTCGGAAAGACTGTGCGGAGCAGCGCGATGGCTCCGAGCGCGATGAACCGGTTCACGACGCCGGGCCGTCGGACGGTACGCCGCCGGGATCCCGGCGACGAATCGAGCAATACTACCATGATCTCTCCCCCTCGCGGATGCATGGCATCGACGCCTTGAGCGCGGCCTACCTAACTCCGGTAACTCGGCGGCTCGGCTCCTGGGTCCGAATGAAGAACAGAGCATCCAACACCTCGCTCCACGGTGCATGCTCGCTGACGAAGAGAGGACGCGCTAGGAACGCTCCGCCGAGCCAATGCCCGCGTCCGCGCGCATCACGGAGGTTAATCCACGCCAGTTCATGGCCCGCCGCGTCCATTAACTCCTCGAACTCAGACGCCGGATGCTGGTCTGGCACGATGCTCTGCTGTTGCTCCTCAGGCTGGTTTGCGTAGCGAGCTGTCCCAGTGTACGAGACGAACCCGACCGCGAAGCTCGCGTTGCCGAGGGCTTGCCACACCCCGTGCCCCATCGTAAACCCCTGCTTGCTGCCAGAAACCGTGAGCTGTGGGTTGTGCATGACGTGGAAGGTGTGCGCCCACACGATGAATTTGCGCCCCTTGTAGTACTTCTGCGCCAGCCACAGTAGGTTTTCGGCCATCTGCCGTTCCCGTGCCAGCTCGCTCGCGTACGGGTCCGGATAATCGGGGAAGTAGTAGCGGGCTGTGACCGACGTACTGCGGAGGAGCTGTGCCCAAAACAAGGCGTCGCGTCCCGAGCGGCTTCTCGCCACTTGCGCCGCTGTCGTCCGCAGACTCTCGAGGAATTCGGCTTGCTCGGCGGGTGTTGGTGGCTGTTGTCGATCGCGCCCAGCGCGCCCGCCGTATGTTTTCGCGAGTATCCAGCTCGGGGTACTCTCGGGATCAGCGAGCGGGCCGCCGACGCCGGTGCGGGTGAGGAACTCCTGAAGACTGGGGAGGAGGGACTCCCGCGAGGCCGAGGCACGGCCCGCGATCGTGATGTCGAAGCCGGTCAGCTCGAGCGGGTGGTCGGAGCGCGCCGACGCCGCGAGATAGTGAATCAGGGGCTGAACCTGCTCGGAGACCGCCCAGATTGGGTAGACGCCCTGCGAGAAAGCTGCTTGAGGTTCGGCGGCGGCCTGCAGCGCTCGCCACCCGGTCCTGGTCCCGAAGAGCTCGGACTCAAAGGCGAGCACGTCAAAGCCCATTTCCTGGTGTAGGAACTTGACCAGCCGGGTCTTCGCCGTGAAATCGGAGCCGTCGCCGTGATCCGCCTCGCCGAGCAGCACGACGCGCACTCCCCGTAATTGCTTGCGGAGGAACTCGAGGTCGGAGAAATCGCTATCTTCGGCATCGATCGAGCGAATCCTTTGCGCATGGTCCCGAAGCCACGCGGTCCGCGAGTCGGTTCGTAGGTCCTCCCTGATCGCTGCCTGGATCCTCGCCGAACGGTGCTCCATTACCTGCACCTTGAACGAAGGAACGGGCTGGCCGGTCGCCAGGGGGACGCTGAGTTCCACGATGTACCGGCCCGACGTGGGCGCTTGGAAGCCAAGCGCAGCAAGGCGGGGAGACCACTGAGACATGAACGCTGAATCTGGCCTGACCCAACTGACCTGGAGCGGTCGGTCCTGGTGCGGGGCAAAGGCTTGGACGCGAGCATATCCCGCCGTGATGTCGATGGATATGCGGATGAAATCGCCCTCTTGGAGGAGGAGTTCGAAGCACTTGGCTTGGCCAGGGCCAAGCGAGTCTGTGCGCGCCACGAGCGGCGTCGACTGTGGGAGCTGTTCCGCTGCCGCACCACAGGCCGGTCCCTCTCGGGAGGCCTGCGCCTCGAGGGATGCTGGCAGCGTACCCCAGACCGAGAGGGTAACTCCGAAACGGTGGATGGCGAGGCTCATATAGTGTGCGAAGCGATCACACCACGGGCCTCGGTCAGGAAACTGCCCGTCGAGCAATTCTTGCTCCTGCTTGAGCCATACCATGACGGGTCCTCAGGTCTGGCTAGGCGGCTATTTACCTCCATGCCTATACTCGGAGCTGCGCCAGCCACTGCCACCGTTGAAGGGCAGGCAGCCGCTCCCGTCGCCGGGAGGGCGCCGAATCGGTCGTTTTTGCGTCAGTTTGTGTTTTGGGCAGTAGAGTCCCCCGTCCTCAGCCTCGTTCTCGCAGTTATCATAGTGGCAGCGCACGGGCCACCTCCGGAAGAGTGTTCACCGGCCGGCACGAATCCAGGGAAGGAGTACTTGAAGGATAGTCAAAGCTCCGCCCGCTAGAACGGAGGCGACCAGCAACCGCTGCGCCTGGAGTAGGCGGCGGGCCTTGTGGTGGTGATGCTTGGAAACGACCTCGAGAGTGTTGCGCCAGAGGCCCCCGACCTCACTGAGGTAGCTGAACTCGAGTGTACTGTTGGCGACGGAAGTCTGTGATTGAACCGATTCCGGGGAGGACGTGTGCAGCCTGCGATCGAGGTCTCTTGCTACCTGCTCGAGCTCATCGCCGGGAATCGGACCATCCACGTCCCGAACGCGGAGCACATCGGCGGCTACCAAGACAGTCACGATGAGGAGAAGGACCACGATAATCAAGGTGATCTTGGTCGTGGCGTCTACCAAGGCCTTCTCATCACGGGCAAGTGCCACTGCGCCAGCGATAAACATGCCTGCAACCGTGATCACGGTCTGAGCCTTCGCGTCTATCGCGCGCCAGTTGTCAGCGATCTCCTTGTAGGAGGCGGAGTATGCGTCAAGTGCCGCACGGCGTGCTGCGATGGGTAGAGGGGACTCGGTCATAGTAGCCTCCCTTCAGAGCGCACCAGCTACAGGCTGACAGGCCGCCTAACGGCGGGGCCCTGCTGAGGCCGCCGCCCTCCTGAGTCCAAAGGCATCCCGCGGCCGAAGCGATTGGGGCCCCGGCAGCTCCAAGCGCGGGTTAGGCAGCTGCCAAAGCGATCAACTCTCGTGGGGTGAGGTCCCCAGCCGGTAGGATCTAACGAACAAGTACCGTGTCTTCCACGGCGGCGTTTTGCCCGGTGTGATGAAAGACAATCACGGCTTGGCCTGGTGCCTCCGCCGTGAAACGGAACCGCTGCGTTGGGCCGGCAGGAACTGAGGGACTCACGAAGGTTACATCTAGGAACCGGAGCGATGCGGTGGAGATAGTGGGCGGGCTTTCATACTCGCCCGGCCCGATGGTCTGGAGTGTAAGGTGGACCTCCTGCCCAACTGAGGCGAACAGAGTTCGATTCGGAACGCCGTTGGCCGACACCACGGCATCAGAGCCACACGCTCCGAGTGTGAAGGCCATTGCCAGTCGCAGCCAGCCCGGCGTCCGCGCAGAGAGGCGGGCCACGGAGCGGGATGGGTGCGGCAATGGTGGCATCGTCAGGGGCTCGGAGAGCGTCCCTCACACACAAAAGCGGCGCCAGGGGATCCGGGACCGACGATTAGACGATCAGCAGTTGAGGCAGGCATGTCAAGCTGATCGGTCGGAACGGGGCGACACCGTGCGGCTGGCGACGCGCTTACGCTCCCGCCAGCAGCAAGCGCGGGCTAGGCAGCGCCACGAGCGCAGTCGCCTGCCCTCCGCCATCCACCCGAGTCACAGGGTGCTGAGAAACCTCAGCAACGCCCTG
>CAZYPO010000083.1:0-12225 GCA_964649225.1 uncultured Gemmatimonas sp.
GGCGGGAACCGGCCGTCGAGCAGCAGCATGTCGACCTGGTTGAGCGCGCAGGCGCGCACCCGGACGACCACCTCGCCTGCCGCCGGCACCGGATCTCGATACTCGTCGTAGAGAATCTTCTCCGCCCCGCCGTGCTCCCTGAAGAAGGCCGCTTTCACAAGACCTCCCTAGAAAGGGACTTCGGTGCGCTCGTCTCTCACGCGTTTGGCCTTGTGATCCCAGCGCGGGAGCGCCCCGGGCTCGGTCATTTCCACGGTCGTCCGCAGCCCCAGCCCCGTACGCAGGCTCTCCTCGAGCCGCGCGCGCAACGCATCGCGCTCGAGGATCGAGAGAGATGGCGCGGGGTCGATGCGGACGACGATGTCGTCCAGCCCCGCGTGGCGCCGGAAGACGATCTGGAACTCGTCCACCGCCGCGTGAGGCCGCACGATCTCCTCGATCCGCCGCGGATAGACGATGATCCCACGGACCTTCTTCATGTCGTCGAGCCGGGCGAGCACCCCGCCCTCGAAGGCGCAGAGCGTCCTCCCGCACGGACACTTGCGGTCGGCGACCTGCACGATGTCGCGCGTGCGGTAGCGGCAGAGCGGCATGGCCCTGCGGTAGAGGCTCGTGAAGACCAGCTCTCCACGCCCGCCGGGTCCCACGGGCCTATCCTGTTCATCGAGCACTTCGGGATAGCAGTAGTCCTCGTGAACATGCGTCAGCCCCGCGCGCGCGTCACACTCAAAGCCCCACGCGGCGATCTCGGTGAGCCCCGGCAGGTCGTAGGCCCTTGCCCCGAAGGCCGCCTCGATTCTGGCCTTGGTCGCGGGGATGGAGGCGCCGGGCTCGCCCGTATGCCACGTGATCCGGATCTTGCTGTCCTTGGCGAGGTCGATGCCCTTCTTCGCCGCGTGCTCGGCGAGGAAGAGCGCGTAGGACGGCGTGCAGCCGAGCACGGTGATCGGGTAGTTGAGGAGCGCGTCTATGCGCTGCTCGGTGGAGAGACCACCGACGGGGAACACGAGGCAGCCCAGGTCCTGCGCGGCGTAGAAGCCGCTCCAGTACCCGATCCACGGCCCGTACGAGAAGGCCGCCATCACCATGTCGGTCTTCCGGACGCCGTAGGCATAGAGCGAGCGCGCGTAGGAGTGATAGAAGCCGCGCCAGTCCTCCCGCGTGTCGAGGAACGCGAGCGGCCGCCCCGTCGTCGCCGAGGTCAGATGCACGCGGAGGACCTCGGCGAGCGGGACGGCGAGCACGTCGCCCCACGGGGGCTTCCGCGCCTGGTTCTCCTTCAGCTCGTCCTTGGTGGTGAAAGGCAGCCGCGAGAGGTCGGCCAGGGTCCGGATGTGCGCGGGCCTCACGCCAGCGGCTTTGAATTTACGTCGGTAGAAGGGGCTGTGCGCCGCCGCGTGGCGCACCTGCTCGCGCAGGGGCTCCGACTGCCAGCGGGTCATCATGGCGCGCGAACGCCGCTCGATCTCGGGCTCGAGGTACCGGGAGGCCATCAGCGATGTCGGCGCGAACCAGCGTTCGTCACAGCGGGGCGAGAGTAGAAGAGGAGCAGGGACCTGTCAAGACGGACGGGAGCGGGCCTGATGCCCGTCGCACGACGCTTCCCGGGCGAGTCACTCGATGATCTGGGGCGTCAGCGTGTTGAGCCTCATGGGGGACACCTCCTTGGGAGGCAGAAGGATTACCCCAGAATCCGGAAGAGGTCGATGGCGTCGGAGATGTTCTTCAACCGTTCCCGGCCGAGCCTCTCGAACCGGTAACAGTCGCCCAGCCGGCCCACTGTCTCCGGTCCGGCAACGATCTGGCCTTCGCCGGCGACTGCGGCCAGCCGTGCTGCCAGGTTCGTCACCGGCCCGCTGGCGGTGAAGGTCCAGCGGGCGCCGCTCGGCCCCTCGAAGCGCGTCGACCCGACCAGGGCGGGACCCGAGTTGATTCCGATGTGAATGCCCAGCGGCTCGGCGCCGTGCTTGTCGTTGAGCGCCTCGGTGGCGGCCAGCAGCGCGAGGGCAGTGTCAACCGTCCTCCTCGCATGCGCCGGTGGGTCGGCGTCCTCGAAGATCGCCATGAAACCGTCGCCGGCCGTCTCGTTGATGTCGCCGCCCGCTTCGTGGATCCGCTCGAGGAACGTCGAGAAATACATCTCTACCAGCGCGTTGAGGACCTGGGGCTCGAGTCGCTCGCTCAAGCGTGTGTAGCCGCTGATATCGAGAAAGAGGACGGAGACGTCGCGCTCACGCTTGGCCAATTCCGGCGCCTCCGGGTTCGCGACGACGAGGCGCTTGACCGCCTCCGGTACGAACTTGGCGAAGTGATCCTTGATCCGGTGGAGCTCGCCGAGTTTCTTGTCGACCGCGTGCTTGAGCCTCAACGAGGTCTGGATCCGGGCGAACAGCTCCCGTGGATTGACCGGCTTGGTGAGGAAATCGTCGGCGCCGGCCTCGATCCCCTTGATCCGGTCCTCGATGCCGTCGAGCGCGGTCATGATCACGATCGGAATGAGCCGCGTCTCGTCCCGGCCCTTGAGGAGGCGGCAGGTCGTGAAGCCGTCCATCACCGGCATCATCACGTCGAGCAGGATCAGGTCGGGCGGGTCGGCGGCGATGCGGTCGAGCGCCTCTTGCCCATTGCCCGCACTGATGGTCTGGTAGCCAAGGTCCTCCAGCTCCTGCTCGAGGTAGTCCACGTTGAACGGCTCGTCGTCGACGATCAGGATCTTGGAGGGAGCCATCGCCGGGACGGTCCTCGGGCTGTCGCCTAGCTTCGACCGAGGAGCTTGGCGAGCTTCTGGAACAGGAGATCTTCGTCGAGCGGCTTCGACAGGTAGTCGTCGCAGCCGCTCTGTCGCGCCCGGTCCTCGTCCCCTTTCATGGCATGGGCCGAGAGGGCGATGATGGGGATGCCCTGGAGCGCCTCGTTAGCCTTGATGCGGCGGGTCGCCTCCCACCCGTCCAAGACCGGCAGCGAGAGATCCATCAGGATCAGATCGGGGCGCTCCCGTTCGGCCACCTCGACCCCTTCGGCCCCGTTGGTCGCGGTGAGGATCTCGTACGTGTCCTCGAGGAGCTGGACGATCAGGTCTCGGTTGAACTCCACGTCCTCCACCACGAGGATCCGCTTCATGCGTCGGGCCTCGGCCCCGGGCTGCGGTAGGAGCCGAGCGCGCCCCGCAGCTCCTCGATGAACGCGACCCGGTCGAGCCCCATCTTCAGGACGACCTTGACGACACTCTGCTCGAGCAAGGCCTGCTCGGCGGCAGTGAGCGTCTTCGCCGTCAGCACGATGATCGGAATGAGCCGGTACTGGGGGTCTTGCTGGAGGTGCTCGATGACCGCGAAGCCGTCCATGTTCGGCATCAGCAGGTCGAGCAGAATCACGTCCGGGCGCTGCCGCGCGACAGCGTCCAGCGCCTCCTGGCCGTCGGCCGCGGCAATGATCTGGTAGGGATCGTCCTCCAGGAGCTGCCGCACCATATCAACCACGCGGGGGTCGTCGTCCACGACGAGCACGCGGCCTTCACGGGGCGAGATGCGGGCCAGCGCGGCCACGATCGCGTCGCGGTCGAAGGGCTTCATCAGGTAATCGAAGGCGCCGAGGCGAAAGCCGAGGTCCTTGTTGTCCACGATGGAAACGACGATGATGGGGATGTCCTTGGTGAGGGGGTCCGCCTTCAGCTCGTGGAGGACCTCCCAGCCGTCCTTGTGCGGCATCATGATGTCGAGCGTGATGGCGAACGGCCGCAACTCCCGCGCCTTTTGCAGGCCCTCGGCTCCGTTGAGCGCGCCGACGACGCGGTATCCAGCCTCGGCCAGGTTCTCCCGGAGGAGATAGATGACATCGGGGTCGTCGTCGATGGCCAGCACCACTTTCCCGTCCTCAGGCCGACTGCCCGGCTCTTCGGCGCCCGGCTCCGCGATGTCGCGGGCGGCGGGTTGAACGGGCCGATACGCGAGGGGGACCGCGACCGTGAAGATCGAGCCCGAGCCGATCGTGCTCGTGACCGTGATGTCACCGCCGAGGAGCCGCGCGAAGTGGCGGCTGATGGAGAGCCCAAGGCCAGTGCCGCCGTACTTGCGCGTCGTGCTGCTGTCCACCTGGCGGAACTCCTCGAAGATCAGCTCCAGCGCATCATGCGGAATGCCGATGCCGGTGTCCGTGACGCTGATCGCGATGTGGCCATTCCGCAGGCCGGCGGCGACCGTGACCGTCCCCGCCTCGGTGAACTTGACCGCGTTGCTCAGGAGGTTGATCAGGATCTGCTTCAGCTTGTCCTCGTCGGTCGTGAGCGGCGGCAGATCAGCATCGACCGCCTTCACCAGGCGCACCCGCTCGCTCTTGACCATCGGCTCGACCGTCCTGAGGCACTCATCGACCAGCGTGTCTACGCGCACGCTGACCGGCCGGACCTCCATGCGCCCGGCCTCGATCTTGGACAGGTCGAGGATGTCGTTGATGAGCTTGAGAAGGTGGTCGGCGCTGATCAGGATCTTCTCGAGGTTCTCGTACTGCCTCTCGGCCAGGACATCCTTGGACCGCCGCATCACCAGGCGCGTGAAGCCGATGATGGCGTTGAGCGGGGTCCGGAGCTCGTGGGACATGTTGGCCAGGAACTCCGACTTGTGCTGGGAGGCGGTCTCGAGACGCTGGTTGGCCTCCTGCAGCTCCCGCGTCCGCGCCTCGACCTTGGCCTCCAGCTCCTCGGCATGCCGCCGTACCTGCTCGTAGAGCCGCGCGTTCTCGATGGCAATGGCCGCCTGGTCCGCCAGCGCGCTCAGGAGCTGGCGGTCCTCCTCGCTGAACTGGTCGGCAGTCCGGCTCTGCACGTAGAGAACACCGAGGACCGTCCCTTGACCCCGGAGTGGCGCGGCGACGACGGACCGGACCCCGGCCTCTTGGACGGCGCTCAAGAACGGGCTGTCGCGGTACTCGCGGAGATAGTCGCCGACGACGACGGGTTCCGCCGTCATGACGACCCGGCCGCTCAGGCCTTCCCCGGCCTTGAAGCGGAGCTGGGCGAGGGCCTCGGTGACCGAGCCGCTGCTGCTGTGCGCGCGCATCGCGAACGTATCGCTGTCACCTTGCCTGAGCGCCAGCAAGCAGTCGTCGGCCCGCAGCAGCTCGCGGGCGCGCTCCACGATCAGGCGCAGAGTGGGCTCGAGGGCGACCTGGGCGCTGATCTCCTGACCGATCTCGTAGAGCGTTCGCGTCTCGCCGGCCTTGCGCCGCAGCGCCGCCTCGTTCCGCTCGAGACTCGTCGCCATCTCGTTGAACGAGCTGGCGAGCTGCCCGATCTCGTCCCGCGAGTCGATGGCGACGGTGACGGAGCGCTGCCCGCCCGCGATCAGGTTGGCAGCCTGAGCGAGGCGGCGGATCGGATTCGTGAGCCGCCCCACGCGATTCACGATGAGAAACACCGCGATACCCAGGCTGATCGCGGTGATGATCACGAACGTCCAGCCGATCACCGCGGTGGTGCGCTGGAACTCCCGGATCGGATACACGAAGTCGAGGACCACCGAGCCCAGGAAGGCCGCCGGGCGATCACCAGTGGCCGCCTGGTAGACCGGCATCGCATAGGCCATACGAGGGGCCACATGAGAGAGATAGACCTCGCCGGGACGGAGCTGCTTGACCGCCCCGAAGAAGGGCGCGTCCGCCGCCGACCCGCGCTCGGTCACGATCCGTCCCTCGACGACCTTCGCGACCTCCTCTCCCCGAGGATCCACGAACCGTACCTGGGGGTAGACCAGCTCGATGCTGTTGCTGCGGTCGGCGAAGCGCTTGAACGAGCGCTCCAGCTCGCGCCGTGAAACCTCGGCCTCCTCGGTGAGCCCGTAGTTCTTATTGTTGAAGTACCCCGGAATGGCGGGGTTCTCGGCAAGCGTGCGGAGATCGGTTTCCCGCTGGAGGAGATAGCGCGTGCTGATCTTCGCCGCCTCGCGGCTCGAGGTGACGAAGCCGACCGCGGCGAGGAGCAGCATGGGCACCACCATCAACGGCAGGATGATCATCAGCATCTTGCTCTGGATGCTGGCGTCCCGCCAGAACCGCCGCGCCGTGCCCATGCCGCCTCTCATTATCCGCGCTCGGGCCTTATTTCTTGCTGTTTCCCTTGCCCACCGACCAGTGCTGGTCGGTGACCGAGGTCTCGTGAAGCATCAGGAAGGTGGACGCGTATGGCACGAATTCCACCGCCTTGTTCGCGGCGTAGAGCAGCGTGGGGTTGTACAGGAAGAGCGCATAGGCCTGCTCGTGGGTGTGCCGCTCCATCTGCTGGAAGTGCTCCCGCTGTTTCGCGGGGTCGACCGTGCGTGTGACCTGCTCGTAGAGCCGGCGGAGCTCCGGCTTCTCGCCGCCCCAGTCATAGGGACCGCCGACGAGCTGCTGGTGATAGACATTGAGCAGCGGGAAGTTCGCCGGGTCACTCTGCTGGTACAGGGCGATGTCCCATGACTGTTGCTCGGCCGGCTGGTCGAGGAGGCTCAGGGTGATTTTGCGGTTGAAGGCGTTCGGGGCCAGAACCTCTCGCTCCACTTTGAAGCCGGCCTGCTCCAGCATTTTGCCGATCACCGTCGCCTGGACATCCAGATTCTCCGGGGCGAGCAGCGTGAGCGGGAGCCCGTTGGGATAGCCGGCCTCACGAAGCAGCGCGCGCGCGCGCGCCGGGTCGAACGGGTAGGGGCTGAGCTTGGGGTCGTAGCCGAACGCTCGGGTGGCGAGCATCGCGGGGACGATCGTCCCGTTGCCCTTGGTCCCGTAGCGAATGAGGTCCGCCCGGTCGATGGCATGGTTCGCCGCTTGTCGGAGCCGTAGGTCGCTCCACGGGCTCTGCGCCTTGCGCGAGTTGAACTGGCCAAACACCGTCCGCAACCCGCCGCGGTTCTTCACCACCTGGGCGAATGGGCTCTGGGCGACTTGCAGCGTCTCCAGAGGAGAGAGCTCGGTGACCAGGTCCACTCTCCCCTCGCCGCTCCTGACCAGCTCCACCGCCTCCTTCTGGCTCAGCGTATTGTCGAAGACGATCCGCTTGAGCCGCGGGAACCGGGACCTGTCCCAGTAGTTTGGATTGGCCTCAAGGACGACCAGATCGGAGCGCTTCTCGGGGGTAGAAAAGCCCTCTACCAGCCGGTACGGGCCCGTGCCCCACGGGCCGGCGCCGCGGATCACTCACCAGTGCTTCTCGCCCCACCCGAACTCGCGATAGAACTGCCGGTTGGCGATGTGCATGTAGACGAGCTTCGCGAGTGCCGCTCCGTCGGGCTCGGGAAAGGTCAAGCGGATCGTGGAGGGATCCACGATGACCAACCGCGACCCCGGCTTGAAATTCAGGAACTCCCCGATGGCGTGGGGCTGTTTCAGCCGCGTGTTCTCGTCCCAGTTGAGCTTGACGATCTCGGCATCGAATGCCTCGCCGTTGTGGAAGCTGACCCCTCGGCGGAGCTTCATCTCGAGCGTCTGCTCGTCGAGCCACCGCCAGCTCGTGGCAAGCCGCGGCACGAGGTTCCCGTCCCGGTCAAGCTCGATCAGGTGGTCCATCACGTTGAAGGTGATGGACGCCCAGTTGCCGGGATTCTTGTCCACGATCCGCAGCTCGCCGCGCGGGGCCGGGACCTTCTGGGCCAGGCTGCCGTCGGGGAGCCCGAGGGTGAGCAGCGCGAAGGCGAAGCCACCGATGATGAGCTTTGTCACGGCCTATCCTCCCTCTTCCGCGAGTCACGCGGTTGAGTTGGGGGATCCAGCTCGGCCCTTTCCACGACTGAGGAGCCGAGCACTGAGACCTCGAACCCGGAGCGAGTCTAGGTCCCAGGGGGCTCGGGTGTCAACGACGGTCTCGCCGGCCTCGCGCATGGTGGTCTCGCGCCGCGCGTGGGGCCGGGTCGATCTGACACACGAAGACGGTGACCCGTGTGTCTTCGGTCAATCAGGCGCGCGAACGCCGCTCGATCTCGGGCTCGAGGTACCGGGAGGCTGTGGCATCGGGCTTCTGGGGGCTCCTGGGGCGGCCAGCGTCTGAGTATGGCAGATTATGTCGCGGGGGCGGGGGCCGGGGGCCCAAGAGGGTGCGACCGTCGCCGGAGGGCGTTCATGTTGGCTACGCTCCCGGCCACCTGGTGCCGCTCGGCCTTCCGGCGGATCGCGTCGTAGGTCCGCTGGCTGGCCTTCTCCCGCTCCATCTCGGCGGCGAAGGTGGTCAGGGAGAGCATGACCTTGTCCATCGCCGAGTCGAGCGTGCGCTCGCGGTCTTCGAGGTAGAAGAACACGCGCACGCCGGCGTCCGTGATCTGCTTGAGCGCGTAGGCCGTCTCGATCTGTTCGCGACCGAGGCGCGACTCCTCGGACATGATGAGGACCTGGAAGGGCGGGCGCGGCTTGAGCGCGTTCATCAGGCGTAGGAAGCCCGGGCGCTTCACGAACTCTGCCCCGGAGATCCCGTCGTCGGCGTGGACATGCTCCGAGGCGACGGTCCAACCCTTCGCCTGGGCGTACGCCGTCGCGCGCTCGATCTGCCGCGTGACGGACTTCTCCTCGTCGGGCAGATTTTGATCCGTTGACTTCCTCGCGTAGATTGCGGCGATCATGAAGCCTCCTATGGTCGGCCTCCCGGCTGCAGCGCGTGCTCCGGAGGTACGACACAAGACAGGCGCGAGCTCATGGCGCGGAGAAGGTGTTTCTCCCAGGGGTTAGCGGTGGCACTCATCCGCGTCTTCCAGAAGGCCGTCACTTCAACCAGGCGGATCTCCGGGCTCAGCCGATGGATATAGATGCCGACATAGGAGGTCGTGCCAAGGAAGGGCCGAAAGTCCTCTGCTCGGATGACGCCCGCGGATTCGTCTGTACTCAGGATCTCGAGCGGGCCTCCGATCTGCCAATCTGAGGGCCGCAGCGTCCTGGCGGTATCGCGGGCGACGGTCCACAGCTGGCTATCGGGACAGCCGCTTGTCACGATCCCGAATCCCTCCGTGGTCTTCACGTAGCCTTCGCCATCAGGACCACGGACGCGCCCAGGCTTGATGTCACCGGCGCCGGCGCAGCCTTCGAGCGAGACGGCCACGATCACGATGGAAAGCGCGGCGTAGATCGCGGCGATCATTGGGCAGCTCCTTCGGCAGCTCCTTCGGCAGCTCCTTGAACCATGTTCAACGCGTCACGGTACAGAAACGGCACCCAGAACGAGGGCCGTTCCTTGGAACCCCGACGCTCAAAAAACCCAATCTCGACCAGTTCCACCGCGATACTCAATGCTCGCTCTTCAGACATCTTCCATATTCGTGCCAAGGTGTCCGTTGTTTGCTCGGTCTTCTCGGCAGTCAGTTGGTCTAACCACGGCTTCAGATCTGAATGTTCGGCGTAAAGCGTTTGCTCAAGTCGACCCTTCGATACTTGCGGAAGTGCTCCACGCAATGCTCCTCGGTCGAACAGAGCGTTCTCGGGCGGTGCATCCTCACCAAGCTCGTACTGTTTCAGTTGGAGGTCCCGGGCCGCCAGCAGGAGGTGGATAAGCTCTCGTGGTGCGCTCTGTCCGGAACCATCCCGAGTCCGGCTCAGCATCCAGTCGAAGGTCTCCGATCGTCGAGCTCCAGCGTCAACCTGTTTCGGGAATACCAAGTAGAATAGATTGCGCTGCCGATCAACATCGACGAGCACATCCTGTTCACGCACCCCATAGAACTCACAGAGCATCGGGTTCCGCACGGCGCGGCGTACTACAAGATTCATCAAAGATTTCCGGTCCCAAGAAATGTCTATGCCGCGAGTGATATGGCTGGCCTCCCGAAAACCCTCGGATGTGATTCGACGCCAGATGTCAGTACGGAGAAAGATCTTCAGTGAAATCCCGTCAAAGGCCAGCAAGTCAAGATAGACGCGGAAGAGGGCTCTGAGCGCATTGGCTTCGAGGTCATCGCTGTCCGCGAATGCCACATCCAACCGGTCGAGGAGAACCCATACGCGCAGTTTCGCCTCCACTAAGATCTTGTTGGCTATGGTAAAGAGGTGATGCACGGAGACTAGGCCTAGCTTCTGCTGTGCGGAGTTTGGCTCGCGTAGCGTAATGCGGCCTGTCACCCCGTTTGGAAGGCCTGTCGCTGGGTCAATCTTGATCCCTCCCTCGAGGGACTCGGCCCGTGAGATCGATCGCGCATAGTCAAGTGCAGACCGTAGGAGACTCTTTAGTGAGAGTCCCTTCTGGAGAAATCCGGCTTGCTCCAATGGCGCCATGAGCTCATCGCCTCGTCCATCGATCCCAATGACTCGTAATTCGTTTGCGACGAGAGCCAAGACATAGAATTGCCACAGAGCGCGAAATTCATTCTCTGAGGTCGGAGGATCAGCGACGAGGTCTTTAAACACGGTCGCGCCCCGCGGATTCTCGCCGGCAATCACGATGACGCCCCGTTGACGGAGCTGGTCGGCTCGGCGTAAGAGAAGAGAGTAAATAGCACTCTTTCCGGCGCCTTTTGAGCCATACACGATATCGACATCTCCGGCAAAGATACGGCGCCACTCCTCCGTCTCTACAAAGTACGAAGTCAACTCCTCAATTTCCTCCTCGGCAATCCGCTTGCCGAAGCTCGTCGCTTGTAGTACTTCGCGCCTGGGCACTACTCCACCTCCAAGTGGCGGAGATTCTCGCTCGTCATCGCAGCAACTGCGACACCTGCAAACTCGGTCCGCTGGTGCGGCCGAAGATGGCGGCGATCATTGCTACAGGTCCCTTGCTCGACTGTCATCGCTAGGTCCTCCTCCTTCGCCGCATGCGGCGTCGAGCCGACCCTGGCGGCCGCGTTCTCGAGAAAGGTCGCCAATAGCATCCGCACCACGCTGGGCAGCAGCGCGCCCCGCTGCTCGGCCGGGTAGGGCGCGAGGCAGTGCACGACCGGATGCGTCGCCCGGAAGATGATCCCCTCCAGCGCCTGGTCGCTCACCGGCCCCGCTTGCGCCTGGATGCGGTAGGCGTCCAGCATGTCCCGCACGCTCGCACGGATGATCCGGTGCAGCTCGCTGGCCTCGGTGCTCATCCGGCCCGCCTCCTTCCCGTTGTCGAGCAATCATGTCATGAGCTCGGCCGCACTGGCCTTCAGCGCCTTCGCGAGCTTATCCAGCAGCGCCAGCGAGGGTGTCCGGTGATGCGAGGCGGACTCCGCGCTCTCGATGCTGGTACTGGCGTGCGACGTCCAGGACGTGCCGCGGGGTCCCCCGCTCGGAAATTGTGAGCCCGCCGATGTTCTCTAGGCACGCGAGGGGCGAACGGGAGAGCGCCAGTCATTTCGGTTTCCACTCGCGGGCGAGCCGCTGCGCCTCGGCAATTTGCGCTGCGTTCATCTTCCCGGCAACTCGGTCACGATTCCTGACGGCTTTCTCGCGGTTTTCAGTCTCGGACTCCGGGAAGTGCGCGGCAGCCAGATTGAACCACTTGTGCGCCTGCACGTAGTCCTGCGGCACGGCGCGGCCATTGCCGTACATGGTCCCGAGGTTGAACTGGGCTTCGGCAGCGCCCTGCTCGGCAGCCTTGCGGAACCACTTTATTGCTTCTGCGTAGTCCTGCGGCACGCCTTGCCCTTTGCCGTACATGGCCCCGAGGTTGGATTGGGCTATGGCGAGGCCCTGCTCGGCAGCCTTGCGGAACCACTTTATTGCTTCTGCGTAGTCCTGCGGCACGCCGTGGCCTTTGGTATACATGATCCCGAGGAAGGACTGGGCGTAGGCGTCGCCCCCGTGGGCCAGCGGACGAAAGAGCCGAAGCGCCGTCGTGTAGTCCCCGCGCTCGTAGGCGGCCGCCGCGTCCTCGAACGGCCCTGCCGCGGCCGGAGCGGCAAGGCTCATGGACAAGACAAGGCCCACAAGCCCGGCCCCGATTACGTCTCTCATGGCTCCCCCGTCGCTGCGCTCACTTCCCCTTCGGCCCACGCGGGTCCACGGTGTCGGGGAGGCACATCACTTACTGGATCACCTCATCCGCCCGCTGCAAGAGCGACTGCGGGATCGTCAGACCGAGGGCCTTGGCGGTCTTGAGGTTGATCACGAACTCGAACTTCGTCGGCTGCTCCACGGGAATGTCGGCGGGCTTCGTACCCTTGAGGATCTTGTCCACGTAGGTAGCGGCGCGCCGGTACAAATCAGCAAAGTTTGGTCCATAGGACATAAGGCCCCCGGCATCGACAAACTCCCTCCATGGGTACACTGCCGGCAGCCGGTGCTTGGCCGCCAGGTCCACGAGGCGTCTTCGCT
>CAZYPO010000084.1:0-10641 GCA_964649225.1 uncultured Gemmatimonas sp.
GATGCGGTCGGTGTACGGACGCCGCGCCGGAAAGACCCACTGCCACGGCCAAGTCCGACCCGCGTTGGGGTACTTGTTGCCCAGGCCACCAGGGATCTCGACCCAGCCACCGCCCAACGCCAAGTCTCGATCGTAGAGCGCCCTTCCCCGGGCCAGGTGGGCCCGCAGGGGCTCCCGAAGCGCTTCCGCCAACACGGTCACTCGATCCTTCGCCCCCTTGCCCCGCCGCAAGCGGAGCTCTCCCCGATCCAGGTCAACGTCCTTGACCCTGAGGGTGAGGCACTCGAGCAGCCGAAGGCCGCTTCCATAGAGGAGCATCCCGATCAACCTCTGGGTTCCGCTCAGCTCGGCCAGCACGCGACGGACCTCATCCGGCGTCAGCACCACCGGCAGCCGGACCGGCGCTCGGGGACGAGGGATGACGTTGCCGATCGCCAGCGGCCGCCTGACGATCTCGCGGTACAGGAACTGGAGGGCTGCCAGGGCCTGGGTCAGGGTCGACGGCGCCACCCGGCGCTCGACCGCCAAGTGGCTCAGGAACGCGGTGACCTCGGCCTCGCCCATCCGGTCAGGGTGCTCGAGGCGGTGAAACTTGACGAAGCGTTTGACCCAGGCGGTGTAGGCCTCCTCGGTTCTCGGGCTGAAGTGCCGGAGTCGGAGATTAGCCCGCATTCTATGCAAGAGTCGCTGCTTAGGCTGCGGAGGGGGCAACAGCGGCTGGTCCAAGGTGACCTTCCGTACTGACACCCTGCAGTTTATCGACGCCGGCCCAGAATACCGGTCCCGCAACCCCCCCGCCGGTGCGGATTAACGCCGCCTCCGCCCGTCACCTCACAAAACCTCGAGGAAGCCGAGGTGGCGGTCCAAGGCGGCTTGGGACAGCTCCCGCGACGTGATCGGACCCTTCCGCTCCAACGGGAAGGGCGAGGGTGGGGAAGTTCCGCCGAGTGGCGGGATCGCCCCGGCCCGCCCTCCTCAACTCTCGCGGGAAAACCGCGAGGTCCAGCGCGCCCCCTGGCACGCTGGACCTCGGAACTCAATGACCGATCGGCGCGGAAAGCGTCAGTCGGCTAGGGCAATCCGCGCCTTCGTAGGGTCATTAGACACTGGATCACCTCCTCGGTCGCAGGGTGGGCGTAAAGGGGCACCGCGCCAAATCTAAGATGAAGGCCCGACGCTGGGGAGATGCCGAGTTGCCCGCTCCCCCGGAGGGGTCCCAGATTGCCGGATGCCCGGCTCCGCCGAAACCCTCCTCGCCGAGGCCCGCGCCATCACCGACGCGCGCCTCTCCGCCCGCGCCGCGCTGCTGCGCGACCACCCGGGCGGCACCGAAGGCGAAGCCCTCGCCTACGCGCTCGAATCCCCCGGCAAGCGAGTTCGTGCCGCGCTGGTGCTCGCCGCCTACCGCGCCGCGGGCGGCTCCTACCCCGGCATCGCGGGCGTCGCTGCCGCGGTCGAGATCGTCCACACCTATTCGCTGGTCCACGACGATCTGCCCTGCATGGACAACGACGCCCAGCGCCGGGGCCGTCCCACGGTGCACGTGCGCTTCGACGTCGCGACCGCCACCCTCGCGGGGTTCCTGCTGGTTCCTGTCGCGGTCGAGGAGCTGGCCGGCGCGGCCGCCGAGCTGGAGCTGCCCCCGGAGACGCTCGGCCGCATGGCCGAGCTGCTGCTCGAGGCCAGCGGGATCCGGGGCATGGTGGCGGGGCAGTGGCTCGACCTCGAAGCCGAGGGCCAAAACCCCGTGCTTGCCGACCTGGTCGAGATTCACCGCCACAAGACCGGCGCGCTGATCGAGGCGGCCTGCGTGCTGGGCGGGCTCGCCGCGGGCGCGCCGCCACGGCTGCTCGACGCGCTGCACCACTACGGACGCGGCGTCGGACTCGCGTTTCAGATCGCGGATGATCTGCTCGACGCCACCGCCACCAGCGAGCAGCTCGGCAAGACCGCGGGCAGTGACGCCAAGCTGGCCAAGGCCACCTACGTGAGCGTGCTCGGCGTGGAAGGCGCGCGGCGGGAAGCGCTGCGCCACGCCGATCTCGCGCGCGCGGCCCTGCGCCAGGCCGAAGTGTCCAGCGAGACCCTGGACCGCCTCGCCGATTATATTGTGCAGCGTCGCTCCTGATTCCTCTTTCTAAGGATCAGATGTCCCTGCTGGCAGGACTCGAAAGCCCCGAGGACCTCAAGCGCCTGCGCCGCGAGCAGCTTCCGCAACTGGCGCAGGAAATCCGCGAGCGCCTCATCGAGGCCTGCTCCGTGACCGGCGGCCACATCGGCGCCAGCCTCGGCTGCGTCGAGCTCGCGATCGCGCTGCTCTACGAGTTCGACTCACCCCGGGACAAAGTTGTCTGGGACGTCGGGCACCAGGCCTATGCCTGGAAGCTGCTCACCGGCCGCAATCCCCGCTTCGATTCGCTGCGCCAGACCGGCGGGATCTCCGGGTTCCTGCGCCGCGCCGAGAGCGAGCACGATCAGTTCGGCGCCGGCCACGCGGGCACCGGGATGTCCGCCGCGTTCGGCATGGCCACCGCGCGCGATCTCCAGGGCCTCGACCACAAGGTCGTCGCAGTGGTGGGTGACGGTGCGCTCACCTGCGGGCTGTCGTACGAGGGGATGAACAACGCCGGGCACTCCGCCCGCGACATCATCCTCATCGTGAACGACAACGGGATGTCGATCTCGCCCAACGTCGGCGCGATCAGCAAGACCCTGGGCCGCATCGTGGCGAGCCCCTTCACCAACCGGATGCGCGAGCACATCAAGCAGCTCACCATCAAGGCGGGGCATCTCTTCGGCGAACGCCTCGTGGAGTTTGCCAGGAACGTGGAGGAGAGCGCCAAGAACCTCTTCTCGCAGGGCATGCTCTTCGAGGAGCTCGGCTTCCGCTACTTCGGCCCGATCGACGGCCACGACGTGCAGAAGCTCTGCGAGACCCTGAAGTTCGTGCGGGGCTTGAGCGGGCCTCGCGTGGTCCACGTGCTCACCGAAAAGGGCAAAGGCTTCGCGCTCGCCGAGGCCAACAAGGAGAAGTGGCACGGCCTCGCCGCCTACGACCCCGTCACCGGCGAGGCGCGCAAGAAGGCCAGTGGCCCGCCGACCTGGACCCAGGTCTTCGGCGAAGCCATCACTGCGCTGGCGGCCGAGATTCCGGATTTCGTCGTGATCACCGCCGCGATGCCCTCGGGCACCGGCACCAACATTTTCCAGAAGCAGTGGCCCGAGCGGTTCTTCGACGTGGGGATCGCGGAAGCCCACGCGGTCACTTTTGCCGGCGGGTTAGCGACCCAGGGCGTCCGGCCGCTCTGTGCCATCTACAGCACCTTCCTGCAGCGCGCCTATGACAGCATCATCCACGACGTCGCGGTGCAGCAGCTGCCGGTGCTGTTCTGCATGGACCGCGCGGGCCTGGTGGGCGAAGACGGCCAGACCCACATGGGGCTCTTCGACATCGCCTACATGCTCGCGGTGCCGGGCATGACGGTTACCGCGCCCAAGGACGGCAACGAGCTGATCGGGCTGCTCCGCACCGGGCTCGCCCATACCGGCGGCCCCTTCTGCACCCGTTACCCGCGCGACAAGGCGCCTGCGGAGCCCCTGCCGGCCAAGGAAGTGCCCGCGGTTCCTTTCGGCACCTGGGAGGCCCTGCGCCGAGGCCGGGACATCGCCATCCTCGCGGTGGGCACCATGGTCGCACCGGCGCTCGACGCGGCGGAGCGGCTCGCGGCGGAGGGACTCGACGCCGCCGTGATCAACTGCCGTTTCCTGAAGCCCTACGACGAGATCATGCTCGAGTCGGTGGCGCACGAGAGCAAGCTGGTGGTGACGGTCGAAGAAGGCACCATCATCAACGGCTTCGGCGCCATGCTGGCACGTGAGCTCGCGGCCTCCCACCCCGAGGTGCGGGTGCATTGTCTCGGCGTGCCGGACCGCCTGATCGACCAGGCGCCGCGCGCCGAGCAGTTGGAGCGCTACGGGCTCAGTGGGACGGGCCTCGCGGCGCGGATCTCCGCGCTGCACCACGAGGAGACTTTCGAGGCGCGATGAACGTCGGGGTCATCGGCAACCCGCGCTATGCCGGGCTCGCGGCCATCCTGCCTGGGATGGCCGCGCGCGCAAAAGGGCTTGGCCTCACGCTGCTTTCAGAACCGCCGCTCGAGCCCTACTGGCCCGAGCACCTGCCGCCCATCGGCTCCGCGCCGCTGGACGCGATGGTCACGCTGGGGGGCGACGGGACCCTGTTGCGGGGAGCGCGCCTGCTGCGCGGCGCGCCGGTGCCGGTGCTCGGCGTCAACCTCGGACGCGTCGGCTTTCTCACCGCCGCGCTCAAGAACGAGGCCGAGGGCGCGCTGGAGCGGCTGGCCACGGGCCGCTATGTCACGGAGCGGCGCCGGACCCTGCAGGCGGCCATTCTCTCGGCGCGCGGCGAGTCGGTCGCCCTCCCGGTGGCGCTCAACGACGTGACGATTCATAAGGGCGGCGTGGCCCGCCTCATTCAGCTCAACGTGCAGGTCGACGGGGCCGACGTCGGCAACTACAGCGCCGATGGCTTGATCATCGCCACCCCCACCGGTTCCACCGCCTATTCGCTCTCGTCAGGCGGGCCGATCGTCGTGCCCGACGTGGAGGCGCTGGTGATCACCCCGATCGCCCCGCACACCCTGGCCGTGCGCCCGCTGGTCATCCCCTCGAGTGCGCATATCCGGGTCTCATCGATTCGGCCCGGCGCCGAGGACCTGCTCGTCTCGGTGGACGGCCAGCAGGCGATGACCATGAGCCCCGAGGATCGCGTCGAGCTGTGGCAGGGGGATGCCCCCGTCATCCTCGTGCGCTTCGAGCTGGACTACTTCGCCCGCATGCGCGCCAGCCTGCGCTGGGGCGACCTTTCGGAGCGGGAAGCCCCCTAGTGATCGCGGAGCTCAGAGTCAGGGACCTCGCCACCATCGCGGACGTCACGCTCCCCCTTGGCCCCGGCCTCAACGTGCTCACCGGCGAAACCGGGGCGGGGAAGTCCATGCTCGTCGATGCGGTGAACCTCCTGCTCGGCGGTCGGGGGGACAGCGGGGCCATTCGCCCCGGGAAGGCTCGCGCCGTCGTCGAGGGGGTGTTCGAGGAGATTCCGGCTTCGCTGCGGAGCACGGTCGAAGCGTTGGGGCTCGCGTCGGAGGAAGGCCGCCTGGTGGTCCGCCGGGAGATCGCAGCCGAAGGCCGCTCGCGCGCCTGGGTCAACGACAGCCCGACCACCATGACCGTGCTCTCCGAGCTCGGTGCGCACCTTGTGGAGCTGCACGGACAGCACGAAACCCAGTTCCTCCTCCGAGCCGACACCCAGCGCGACCTCCTCGACGCCTACGGCGAGGCGGAGGCCGAACGTCGTGTCCTCGCGGAGGCGGTTGCGGCCCTGCACGCCACGGCGGAGGAACAGAAGACCCTCGCGGCTCGCCGGGGTGAAGTCCGCAAGCGCGCGGACTATCTGCGCCACGTCGTTCGGGAGATCGACGCCGCCCGCCTCGTCGCCGGAGAAGAGGAAGCCCTGGACCAGGAGGCCCGCCGCCTGGGCCAGGTGGAGCAGCTGACCTCCCTCGCGGCGCGGATCGCCGGCGCGCTGGACGGTGAGAGCGGGTCCGCCCTCGAGGCTCTCGGGGAGGCGTCACGAGCGCTCACCCAGCTGGAGAAGACCGACCCCGCCACCGCGGAATGGCGGGAGCTGCTCGACACCGCCTCGGCCAACCTGGGCGAGCTCGCGCGGGTGGCCCGGGAGTACGGGGCCGGCCTCGAAACCGATCCGGGCCGACTCGCCGAGCTGGAGACGCGGAGGGACTTGCTCTATCGGTTGAAGCAGAAGTACGGCGAAACGCTCTCGGCCGTGGTGGAAACCCGGCGGGAGAGCGCCGCCGAGCTCGAGGTCCTGGATACCGCCGACCTCGATCTCAAGATGCTCGGTGCCCGGCGCGCGGCGCAGGACGCCGCGGTCCGCGTGGCTGCCCAGGCGCTGACCGAGAAGCGTAGCGCAGCCGCGGAGAGCCTCGCACGCGCCGTCAACCGACTGCTCCCGAAACTCGGATTCTCCGGCGGGCGGGTGTCCATCGGGCTGGTTCCCCTCTCGCAGCCCACCGCCACGGGCTACGAGTCGGTGCAATTCCAGGTGCAGCTCAACACCGGAATGGAAGAGCGGCCCCTGTCCCGGGTCGCCTCGGGTGGCGAGTTGTCGCGTCTCACGCTCGCGCTCAAAGTAGTCCTTGCCAGGCACGACGCGGTGCCCACGCTGGTCTTCGATGAAGTGGACCAGGGAATCGGCGGCGAGGTCGGCGGCCAGGTGGCGGATGCGCTCGCTGAGGTCGGCAAGCGGCATCAGGTCTTGGTGATGACCCACTTGCCGCAGATCGCCGCGCGCGCCGATCGCCACCTGGTGGTGTCCAAGCGGGCCAAGGGGGGACTCGCAACCAGCGACGTCTCCTGGATCCACGGCGAGGACAGGGTAGGGGAGCTGGCTCGCATGCTGGGCGACCCCGACGCCGAGACCGCGCGCCGGCACGCGTTGACGATGTTGAACCCGGCGGGTCGTTGACGCCTATCTCTACTACCCCTTGTTGAAATAGGTGTTTGGTCGTAGCTTGCGGGGCAACTACAGCCCCGAATCCCCACCATGGCAGGCTCCGACCTCTACACCGGCTCCCTCGATCTGCTCATCCTCAAGGCCTTGGGCTGGGGGCCGCTGCACGGCTACGGCATCGGCCGCTGGATCCGCACCTCCACCGACGAGTACCTCGCGATCCAGGAAGGCGCGCTCTACCCCGCGCTGCACCGGCTGGAGCGCAAGGGTTTTCTCGACGAGGAGTGGGGCCTCACCGACACCAACCGGGAAGCCAAGTTCTACAAGCTCACGCCCACCGGCCGGAAGCGGTTGCGGGACGAGATCGTGCGCTGGCGGCGCTATGCGAGGGTGATGACCGCCGCGCTGGCGGCGGCGCGGCCCTGAGGAGGCGGCATGAAACGGAGTTTCCATTGGAGCCGGGGCCCGGAGGACGCGCCCGATGAGGTCCGCCGCGAGATCGAGTTGCACCTCGAGCTGCGCGCCCGGGAGTTCGAAGCCCAGGGAATGACCCCGGAGGAGGCTCGGCGCGAGGCCCTCACAGCCTTCGGGGATCGGGGCGCCATCGAGTCCGAGGTGCGCAGTCTACGCGGCACCACCCTCCGGGAGCGCCAGCGGCGCGACCGGCTCGGCGAGCTGGCCCAGGACATCCGTTTCGCGCTGCGCGGCTTGTTGCGGAGTCCCGGCTTCACCGTCGTCGCGCTGCTCACGCTCGCGCTGGGCATCGGCGCCAACAGCACGATCTTCAGCGTGGTGCGCTCGGTGCTGCTCCGGCCGCTGCCGTACCCCGACTCCGATCAACTGGTCCAGCTCTGGACTGATCATCGAACCCTGGGACGCGCTACGCCCGAATGGCTGACGCCGCCCGATTTTTACGACTGGCAGGCTTCCTCGCGGAGCTTTTCCGGGATGGCGGCCTACCGTGATTGGGGCCCGGACCTCACCGGAAACGGCGAGCCGGAATCGCTGACCGGCCAAGCCGTCACCTGGCAGTTCTTCCCGCTGCTCGGCGTGTCGCCGAGCCTGGGCAGGAACTTCACCGCTGCCGATGACGATGCGAACGGGGAGAAGGTGGTGCTGCTCTCCGACGGGCTGTGGCGGCGCCGATTCGGGGCCGACCCCGATATCCTCGGCCGACCGATCCAGCTCAACGGGGAGCCCTGGACCGTGGTGGGCGTGCTTCCCCGCGGATTTCGGGCTCCGGCCTCGGTGGATCTCTGGCGGCCGATGCGCCGCCCCTCGAACAGCGGTTGCGGGCGAGGCTGCATCACCTGGCGCGCGATCGGCCGCATGAAACCGGGGATGAGCTTCGCACAGGCCGGCGGCGACCTCGCGGCGATCGCCACGCGCCTCGCCCAGCAATTCCCCGGCACCAACCAGGGCGTGGGTGCGTGGCCCATTCCGTTGCATCAGCAGATCACGGGTCCGACCCGCGAACCACTCTATGCGATGAGCGCGGCAGTGTTGTTCGTCCTACTGATCGGCTGCGTCAACCTCGCCAACTTGCTGCTGCTCCGCGGCGCGGCTCGGGGCCGGGAGATGAGTGTACGCGCCGCGATCGGGGCGGGTCGAGGCAGGCTGGTGCGACAGCTGCTCACCGAGTCGGGGTTGCTCGCCATCGCGGGAGGGGCCGCCGGCCTTCTGCTCGGATGGTGGGGCAGCCGGCTGCTGGGGGCCCTGGTGCCGCCGGGAGTGCGCGCGGTGCAGGACATCCGGCTCGACGGAGTCGTCGTGGCCGCCACCGCGGGGCTGACGCTCCTGGCCGGGCTCCTGTTTGGCCTGGTTCCCGCGCTGCACACGGCGGGCACTGATTTGATGTCCGCGCTCCGCAGTGCGGGCCGTGAGAGCGGGAGACACGGCCATCTCTTGCGCAGCGGCCTGGTGGTCGCGGAGATCGCGTTGGCAGTGCTGCTGCTGGTAGGCGCGGGGTTGCTCGGCCGCAGCTTCGTGGAGTTGCAGCGAGTGGATCTGGGTTTCCGCACCGAGGGATTGGCCACCGCTGCGGTGGTGTTCCCGGTGGGCCGCTACCCCGAGAACGAGCGCGCCAGCGCCGCCATCGAGGAAACGCTGACCCGGCTGCGCGCCCAGCCCGGCGTCGTCGCCGCCGAGGCAGTGGACCAACTCCCGCTGCTCACTGGAGGCGATCAAGACGTGGATGTCACGCCACTGGGCGAGCCGTTGCCCGAGGGCAAGCCATTCGCCATCTGGTATCGCACGGTGACTGCGGGTTATCTCCGGCTCATGGGGATGCGCCTGGTTGATGGGCGCTACTTCACCCTCGAAGACCGATCCGGCGGCGCGCCGGTGGGCATCGTCAACGAAGCGGCCGCGCGCCGCCTGTGGGCGGGCAAAAGCCCGATCGGGCGGCAGATCACGAGCGGGGGGCAGCAACTCACGATCGTCGGTGTCGTGGCGACGGGTAAACCCGACGGCCCCAATCAGCCCACCAAGGCGGAGCTGTATTTCCCGCTGCCCCAGTTCGCGAGCCGCGGCATGCTCTTCGTGGTCGAGTCGCGCCAAGGGCCGGCTGCCGGCATCGCGGCGCTCCGCGCGGCGCTCAAGGAGGTCGACGCCCAGGTCCCGCTCGCCGCGGTCGCGACCATGGCGCAGCGGGCGGGCGACGTGGTGGCGCTACCCAGGACGTATGCCGTCCTGGTGGGCATCTTCGCGGTAGCGGCGCTCGGCCTCGCGATCCTCGGGGTGTACGGGGTGATGGCGTATGCCGTGGCCCAGCGGCAGCGGGAGATCGGGGTGCGTCTGGCCCTGGGCGCCGCTCCCGGCGCGATCCGCCGGCTGGTGATCGGGCAGGGGTCCCGCCTGGCCTTCCTGGGCCTCGCAATCGGCCTGGCGGGCGCTACGGCGACCGCCACACTGATGCGAACCCTGCTCTTCGGAGTACCCGCCCTCGACGTGGTGACGTTTGCGGGGGTCAGCGTCCTGCTCGGTGCAATGGCGCTGCTCGCCTGCTGGCTCCCAGCCCGCCGGGCGATGCGGGTGGATCCGCTCGTGGCAATGCGAGAGGATGGCTAGAACAGCTTGCGATAGAGCCGAAGCATGAAGCTGATCGACTGCCGCACCGGCACGCGGCCCCGGCTCGATCCGACCACCAGCTCCCCGCGGAGCACGGCATCGATCGGGATTCCGATTCTGCCGTCCTTGCGCGCCCCGTCGTGGACGAAGCTGAACGCCGCCGAGAGGACCGTCCCATTTTCCTTTGAGCCCAGGGCCAGTACGTCCGGAGTGGTGCCCGGGATCGAGTCCTGATTGGGCGCGTACTTGAACTTGTCGAGGCCTTTCTCCCAATGGCGCAGCCCCGCGACCAGCGCGAGGTGGGGGGCGATCCGCACGTAGGGCTCGAGCGAGCCCTCGATGATCTCTCCCGGGTCGCGCTCGACCGCCGCGAGGGTGCTGGCCGGGGCGATGGGCTGATCGGGTGGTGTCAGGCGATGCTCCTGGCGTCCCGGGAGCTGCAAGACGTAGCGCGCGGTTATCCGGGCCCCGAGTTTCCCCACGCCGAGGTCGGTGACCAGGTCGCCCTGCACGTCGGGCTGGCGGTCTCCGGTGGGAAGATCGAAGAGCGCGTCGGGTCGGTCGAGCTTGCCGGTGCGCAACCGGACGGTGCCCTGCAGCACCGAGCGCAGGGCCAGTCCGCCGCCAGCCGCCCGGTGCTCCAGCCAGGCATAGGCGGCCCCTACTTCGATGTCGCCGATGGATCGCAGCAGCGGTGGCTCGAGTGGCTCGGCGATGATCGGGCCGTTTGTGTTCGTCGCGAAGTCTTCCAGGCCGCCCGCGGGAATTCCGGCGCTCGGAAAATCGGGTGATGGGCTGAACAAGTCGACGCCCAGGCTGTCCCGCAGCCGGACGCGGAGTAAATCAACCGAATTCGTCAATGCGGTCGCAGCCGGAGTGCCGGTGAGGGGCAGGAACGGGGCTGTGGAAAGCAGGTCCGCAAGGTCAGCGCCCTTCGCGAGCACCGCCTGGGCCAACGCAAGGGTGTTTCCGCTGTAAGTGCCGCTTCGGATTCTCGAATCCAGCGCCGTGAGGGCGAT
>CAZYPO010000084.1:10741-12101 GCA_964649225.1 uncultured Gemmatimonas sp.
GGGGCGAGGCATGGAGCCTGAAATTCGCGGGGAGGCGGCCGCAAAGCCAGTCTCCGCGTGACGAGCCCGATACGCGAATGTGTGAGGGCTGAGGTCACGAGTCGTCCTGGTTGGCACGGAGCACCAGAACCCACTGCCGCCCGATTTTGATACTCGCGGAGTGTGGCAGGGGCGCTGTTGCGAGGGAGCATCAGTTGATTGGAATCGGCGGCTCGTTCCGAACTGCAAGTCATTGGCCGTAAGGAGATTACGATCACCATTCACCTGGAACCGTCAAGGCTCAGTTCATGCCTAAGAAATTGATAGTCCGGTCCTAATGATTCACCAATCGGAGGAGCATGTATGCGAAAGCTCAGCACCAAACTGGCGGTCGGTTTCCTGGCGGCCGGTCTGGCCACCACCGGGTGTCAAAGCGGAGACCTCGCGAGTAACGGGGCGCCGTTATTGGCCGTGTATCCCAGTACGGGCGCGGGGAACGGCTTTGCGAACTTCGAGGAGTTCGAGCTCTGCAAGTTCGGCAGCACGGCCAGCTTCAGCTTCAGCGTCATCACGTACGGCGGTGCCGGCAAGACCCTTCCGGCCGCGCCGCAGACCGGCACCCTCTCGCTAGTCGACGGTCAGTGCCGGATCATTGCCCTGCAGGGCGGTTATGGGGCCGACGTCACGGTCACTGAGACCTCCGCCCAGTCGGGGTTCCATCTGGATCGGCTGGATGTCAGCGTGATCGACGGGACGGTTGCCGTACCGGTCACGACCAAGACCACTCGCTCCGGAGCGTCGGTCACTGAGTTCATTTCGGGGAGTGGTGGCGGCGGTCTTCGCGGCGCGCTGGCCGAGTTCTTCAACGCGAGGGACCTGGAGGGCGAGGGCTGCACCCCGGGCTATTGGAAGCAGGAGCAGCACTTCGATTCCTGGCCGGCCGGCTATTTGCCCAGCGACCTCTTCGACACGTACTTCGAGGATGCGTTCCCCGGGAAGACCCTGCTCCAGGTCTTGAGCACGGGCGGGGGCAAGCTGATCGCGCTGGGCCGGCACACCGTGGCCGCCCTGCTCAATGCGGCGTCCTCCGGAGTGAATTACAATCTCACGGTGCAGAACGTGATCGACGAGTTCAATGCGACGTTCCCGACTACGAACTACGGCCCGCAGAAGGACCGTTTCGCGGCCTTCAACGAGTCGGGCTGCCCGCTCAACTGAGCGTAGGCTTGTTCGCTGGGGACGGCCCCGGGGTCATTCACCCCGGGGCCGTCTGCTATCTTGGGGGCTGGAGGTGTCGCCGGGGTGGCGAAACTGGCAAACGCAAGGGACTTAAAATCCCTTGGGAGCAATCCCTTGCGGGTTCGATCCCCGCCCCCGGCAT
>CAZYPO010000085.1:0-11920 GCA_964649225.1 uncultured Gemmatimonas sp.
TATGCCGATGCCGGTCACTCGTTGACCGGAGAGACGGTGAGGACTTGAGGTCAACCGTAGCCGGTTTCCTCCTTCTTCTCGGCGCGATATCCGGCGCAGCTCAATCGCCGGCCACTTCCCGTTGCCACCCGACATTGGCACCTCGCGCCGGCGGCCCCCAAGTCGCCGACACGGCCTTCGAGCCTCCGCTTCCATATCCCGCCTTTCCCCTGGGCCAGGGCCCGGTGGTGCTTCTTGATGAAGCCCATTTCAACTTCCACACCCTCGCGGGCCGATATGCTCCGTTTGCGCGACTCCTGAGGCGCGATGGGTTCGTCCTCAGCTCACTGCGAGAGCCCTGGACCAAAGGCGCAGTGGCCTCCGCAAAGGTGCTCGTTGTGGCGAACGCCTTGGCCGAACGAAATGCCCAAGGGGATTGGACCCTGCCTACTCCCGCTGCGTTCAGCCAGAACGAACTCGAGACCATTCGAGACTGGGTGGCGGGCGGTGGAGCATTGTTCCTCATCGCCGATCACATGCCATTTCCTGGCGCAAATGAAACACTCGCCAGCGCCTTCGGGATCTGGTTCATCAATGGCTTCGCCACCGATAGCACCTGCAGTGCCGACGAATTCGTCTTTCGGCGCGTCGATGGCACGCTCGCCGACGATCCTATCACCACGGGCCGCCAAAGCCATGAGCGAATTGACTCAGTGCGCACGTTTACAGGACAAGCCTTTCGAGTGAGCGGCGCGGGAAGGCCCCTCTTGACCCTTGCCACAGGCGCTGTGGTGCTCATGCCGACTACGGCATGGGAATTCAGCGACAGCACGCCCCGCCTTCCTGCAGACGGCCTCCTTCAGGGAGTCGTCTTGGTGCACGGCAAGGGCAAAGTTGCCGGGTTCGGCGAGGCAGCGATGTTTTCGGCCCAAGTCTCCGGCGCCCAGCGCCGCCCGATGGGTATGAATGCTCCAGCAGCCGGGCAGAACGTGCAGTTTCTGCTCAACGTGATGCACTGGCTTGTGGGTATGCTTGACAAGGAATGACTTCACGCACGGCATAACCCACGTATGCAGCGGACCAGGCGTCTCACTGTCCCGGGCGTGCGGACCGACACCGACGAGGGGGCGGCGATTGGGTTGCGGCTGTCACCCGCCATGGCCTCGCTCCAGATCACGCGCTAAGCTAGATACGAGGCGGCAGGATGCCGGCAATCCGCGATGCGCCACCTGCACCGGGCCCGTGGGCGGCCGCTTTATGCGCGACCCCAACGTGGAGATCACACGATGACGGGGATCGACTGGCTGCTGGCGGAGTTCGCGCACGAGACAGAGACTGCGCGGAAGCATCTAGAGCCGTTGCCCACCGGTCAGTTCGAGTGGCGGCCGCACCCGAAGTCGTTTACGGCGGGAGAGCTGGCATCGCATATGGTCGACTGCATCCGTTGGGTCGAGCCGATCTTCGGTGCGGACGAGCTCGACCTGGATCCGAGCGCCTACAAACCCTTTCGCGCCAAGTCGGTGGCGGCGCTACTCGAGACCTTCGACGGCGAAGTGGTCAAAGCAAAACAGGCGATAGCGAACGCGGCCGACACCAGTGCGACACAACCATGGCGGCTCAAGATGCACGGAAAGGTGCGGTTCGAGAAGCCGCGGGAGGCCGTGTTTCGCGACATGACGTTGAGCCACCTGGTCCATCACCGCGGGCAGTTGTCTGTCTACCTGCGGCTGCTCGAGGTGCCTGTGTCTGGTTCGTATGGCCCGACGGCGGACGAGCGCCGGTAGTCCCTTGGCCAGCGTTGCTGAACCCTCGGCGTTAGGTGGCCCCGAAGGAGAGAGCCGGTGACCGAACCATCTTACTCAGACTCCCACGCTCCGCCGAAATGGGTCCTTCTTGTCGTCGCCCTGGTGTTCGGCCTTGCCGCATGGCTGATGCTTCGCACCTATACGAGCGCTGGGGCCCGCGAATGTCTCGTGCTATACCATTCAGCGCGCACCGCACTAGATACTGCGCGCGTCGATACCACCGTGACCCCAGGTAGCCACGCGCAGCACGATCCGAGAAGCTGTGGCTTCATGCGTATATCCGCTCGATGGCGGTGAGTCTTCGCCAGAGCGCGACGGCAGTCGCCGCCCGATGCCCACAATTCTTGTTCTCGGGCATTAGCAGCGCCAGTTGCTATATTCCAGGAAGCTTGTTGCCAAGGGTATCCGCAGCAGAAGCGCAGGCTGTCAGGCCGCTGCTTCCATCTCGGGTGAGGTCCTGCCAAGGCGTGTAGAGTACGGCCCCTCCAGCCGAGGAGGCTCCATGCGTGTACCTGGTGCGACCATCTCCCTGCTGGTCCTCGTCGTCGTTCCGACGCGACACCCGCATCCTTTGCCGACGGCCCAGGAGATTGGTACCGTCCGCTTCGCGACCTCCTGCAGCGCGACCGCTCAACCGATCTTCAGCCGCGCGGTGGCCCTGCTCCACTCCTTCGCCTTCTCCCAGGCCACCGAGGGATTCAATGCCGTCCTGCGCGCCGATCCGCGCTGCGCGATGGCCTGGTGGGGCCTCGCGCTGAGCGCCTGGGGCAACCCCTTCGCCGCGGGTATCAAGTCGGCCGCGCAGATTCAGCGCGGGCTCGACGCGGTCAAACGCGCCAGATCGAGCGGAGCACCGACCACTCGGGAGTCCCGCTACATCGAGGCGACGGCGCGGCTGTATGAAAACGCGGACTCAGTGGAGCAGCGCGCTCGGCTGCTTTCCTACCGCGACGCAATGGCCGAGCTGGCCGAACGGGAACCGGTCGATACGGAAGCCGCGATTTTCCATGCGCTCGCACTCGCGATCTCGGCCGATCCAGCCGACAAGACCTACGCGAGTCAGCTCGCGGCGGGAGCCACTCTCGAACGCCTCTTTGCCAAGCTGCCGGACCATCCCGGTCTCGCCCACTACATCATCCACAGTTACGACATGCCGCCCCTCGCAGGCCGCGCGCTCAGCGCGGCCCGCCGCTATGGGCGTATCGCACCAGCCATATCGCATGCCCTCCACATGCCCTCGCACACCTACACCCGCGTCGGCTATTGGCAGCAGTCCATCGATGCCAACGTCGCATCGGCGGAAGCCGCGCGGCGAGAGGGCGCGACCGCCGAAGAGCTGCACAGCAGCGACTACCGCACTTACGCGTACCTTCAAATGGGGCGGGACCGCGCCGCCCGACGAATACTCGCGGCGCTCCCGGCCATCGCCCGGCACCTGGATCCCAATGCGATCGGGACTGGCGGATCCCCCGCCGCCGGCTATTTCGCTATCGCCGCGATTCCCGCACGCTACGCGCTGGAGCGGGGCGCCTGGGCGGACGCGGCCCGGCTCGAGCTGCGTCCGAGTCCGGTCCCCTTCGCCGATGCCATCACCTGGTTCGCCCGCGCGCTCGGCGCTTCGCGCCGTGGGGACACCACGGTCGCGCAGACCGCCATCGCCGCGCTGCAGGCCATCCGCGACCGGCTGGTGCAAGCACGCGAGACCTATTGGAGCGAGCAGGTCGAGATCCAGCGGCGCGCCGCTGCGGCCTGGCTCGCCTTCGCCGCAGGACGGAAGGGCGAGGCATTAGCCGAGATGCACGCAGCAGCAGAGCGTGAGGATGCGACTGAGAAGAACGCCATCACGCCCGGTCCGCTCGCCCCCGCTCGGGAGCTTCTCGGGGAAATGCTTTTGGCGGCGCACGAGCCCGCGCAGGCGCTTGCTGCGTTTGAAGCAACTCTGCGGCACGACCCGAACCGCTTCCGCGCTCTCGCCGGAGCGGCAAAGGCCGCGAGCGCGGCCGGAGACCGAGCCGCGACCGCCAAGTACTACGCGGAATTGCTGAAACTCGGTGCCCACGCGGATCGGCCCGGACGGTCGGAGCTGGTTGAGGCAGCGAGAGAAATGCACCCGCCGAGGTAAGAGCAAATGTGAGCGTCGGGATTTTCGAGAGCCACGTTCGACGCGAGTTTTCACACAGGCGCCGCTTGCTGGTGCCGGGGTCCTCAACGCGTCGGCCGCCGCCGGAGTATGTTTGGGCTGGACGGCGGCGGCCGCCGCCAGCCCCCGCAGCAGAAGCGCAGCGCGCCCGGGAGGTATACTCCAAGTGCAACGCTGCCTCGTTGCTGGACTAACGACATTCGCACAGAAAGAGGTGGGGGATGGCAGCACCATCATGGCAGGCCAGCGGTCAATACTACGAAACCTGCAATTGCGATTTCGTGTGTCCCTGCGTCCCGGGACAGATGGTGGTCAAGCCGACCAACGGGTCGTGCACGTTTGCCATGGCGTTCCAGATCGAACGCGGGAGTTACGGCACGGTTCCGCTCGATGGCCTAGGCTTCATCGTCCTCGGACTAACGCCGGAGGCGATGGCCAAGGGGAACTGGTCGGTCGGTGTCATCGCCGACGAGCGGGCTAATGCCGAGCAGCGCGACGCCATTACCGCAATCGCGAGCGGGTCCGCGGGCGGCCCTATGGCTGCCTTGTCGCCCCTGGTTGGAAAGTTTCTGGGCGTGGAATCGGCGCCGATCCGCTTCGATCGCACGGGCGCCAAGTGGTCGGTCACCGCAGCGAAGTTCGTCGACATGGCGGCCGAAGGGGCCATGGGGATCAACCCCGACGTCACGGAGCCGCTCTATCTGGACAACACGGGCCATCCGGCGGCGAATCGTTTTGCCCTCGCCCATGCATTGAAGAGCCACGTGGACGCGCTGGGTTTGAGTTGGAATGACACGAGCGGAAAGAACAATGGCCAGTACGCGCCGTTTTCCTGGCGCAGTTCGTAGCCCGTCACCGGTCGCGGCCCCTTCCCGCCGCGACCGCGTTCTCATCGGGAGCTGTATCGTTCTCATCACCGCACTGGCTTGGGCGTACCTAGTCCATCTCAATCGTCAAATGGCGTCCTCCATCGAAGCCGACACGATGATGGCTAAGATGGGAATGGTGATGAATGAGCCGTGGGGCGCCCGCGACGTCTTCTTCACGTTTCTGATGTGGGCCGTGATGATGGTCGGCATGATGACCGCAACCGCAACTCCGGTGCTGCTCCTCTTTGCCGGGGCGCACACCCGGCGCGCGGAACGCGGCGTGGCGCTGGCAGTACTGTCGTTCGCCCTCGGCTACCTTGCAGTCTGGCTGGGATTCAGCGCCTGCGCTGCCCTGGCGCAATGGGCGTTGCACCAGGCGGCGTTGTTGTCATCAACGATGGCGACTTCGAGCCCGCGTCTCGCTGGTGCAATTCTCATCGCGGCGGGCGCGTATCAGCTGACGCCGCTCAAAAGCGGATGCCTGACCCAATGCCAGAGTCCGCTGGGGTTGCTGATGAGCAACTGGCGTGACGGAGCGAGCGGTGCGCTCCGCATGGGATTACGGCACGGCGCCTTCTGCCTGGGTTGCTGCTGGGCGCTGATGGGCGTGCTCTTCGTGGTCGGCGTGATGAACCTCGCGTGGGTTGGCGTCCTGACCGTTTTTATCCTCGTCGAGAAGCTCGGATACACTGGCGCCCGCGTGGCGCGTGTCGGTGGCGCAATCTTGATCGCTTTTGGCGTAATCTCGGTTTCGAGGTGAGTGTAAACCCGGTGCGTCCGAAATGGTGCTTTCCGTGCTGCAGGTATCCGGAATGACAACCAAGGAGTCAGGGTCGCGGGGCTCCGCGCTCCGCGCTCCTCCCAGCCCAAATAGCGCCCGCGCGACCCGGGCATATTCCACCGCGTGCCCATTGCGCGCCTCGGCCCGCAGCCGCTCGGTCGGCTGGTGCAGGAGCTTGTTCACCAGCGTACGGGAGAATTGCTCGAGGCGCCGGTGGAGCTCGGCGTCCAGACCGGGTAACTGCCGCAGCACTCGGGCAAGCTCCTGCGACCGAACGAGCTCCGCCCGCTGCCTCAGCTCGGTCAGCACCGGGAGGACCTCACTCCCCGCCTGCCATTCCGCGAACCGCCGCACCTCCTCAGCGACAATGGCCTCGGCGCGAGGGATCTCCTTCCCGCGCTCGACGAGGCTCCGGTCCAAGCGAAGCTGGAGATCGTCGAGGTCGAACAGATGGACGTTGGGAATCTCTCGCACCGCCGGGTCTACGTCTCGCGGCACCGCGATGTCGATGAAGACCAGCGGCCGCTGCCGGCCGGCCATCGCCTGATGGACCTGCGGTGCGGTGACGATCGGCTCGGGGGAGCTGGTGGAGCTGATCACGAGGTCCGCTCCGGCAAGGACTTCGGGAAGCGCTTCCAAAGTGGCTGTCTCCCCGGTCCATTCCGAGGCCAGCTCGGCGGCCGATTCGAGGCTGCGACTGAGGACGACGATTCCGCCGACGCCGTTCGCGCGGAGCGCGGTCGCCGCCTTGCGGGCCATCCGTCCCGCGCCGATCAGGGCGACCCGCCGGCCCCGCAGTTCGCCCGCGGCTTGCACGGCCAGCTCGACCGCCACCGAGCTGACACTGGCGGGATTCCGGCCGATGCGGGTCTCGGTGCGCACCCGTTTGCCGGCCTGCACTGCGCCGCGGAACAGAGCGGACAGGAGCGGACCCGTGGAGCGCCGGCGGAGGGCGGCCTCATGCGCCTCGGCGACCTGGCCCAGGATCTCCGATTCTCCCAACACCATCGAGTCGAGGCCCGCCGCCACCCGGCAGAGATGCTCGGCCGCGGAGACCTCGAGATAGTGCACGACGTGAGAGGCGAACGCGGCGGGATCGAGCGAGAGCGACTCGGCGAGGAAGCCGAGCAACAGCGGCCAGGGGGTCCCACCGTTTGCGGAGCTGCCCGGCACGGCCGCGTAAAGCTCGAGCCGATTGCAGGTCGAGAGGATTACCAGCTCGGCAACCGGGAGTCGCTCCGCCTCCCGCCCGTCGCACACCCGCGCGAGGCTGGCGTCGAGCGCCGGCCCGGAGAGCGCCAGCCGCTCGCGCAGCGCCACCGGCGCCGTGTGGTAGGTGATGCTCAGACAGACGATGGGCATCGGGCTGCGTCCCTCACTCTATGAACCCGTAGCGAAACGTGAGACACCCCGCCCGCAGTCCCGGGCAGTAGTAGCTGATCAGTTCCAGCTTGGCGAAACGTCCCTCACTCGTCCGGACGACGTAGAGGCGGCCTCTTGGGACCAAGAGATGCGAGAGCATGCTGTACGAGTACCAGCGGTGGATCGCGGTGTTGGTGGAATCCGTATCGAGCGTATTGGTTATATAGCCGGAATCCGGAGGCCGCGCCAGACGGTCGAATTCGATCGCGCCAGCATCCGCGATGGCGCCTGAGGCAAGGACGTGGAAGCGCCGGAGCGCCAGATCCCATCCAGCAGTATCGGGGGGCGCCAGCACTCGCCCGCGGTCGAGATCGACGAAGCGCCATTGGCCCGATTCGCTCGCGTCCACCGTGAGCGTATCTGGTCCCTGCCCGTCGCCGCGCGGGGTGACCGCTTCCCTGGGCGAGAAGGCGGGCGCTTGACGCCGGGACAACGAGGACACGAGCAAAAGCCCTAGGAGCGCGAGGAATACGCCGAAGCCGGCGAGGAGCCACACGGGCGATCGCACCGCTCCAATGAAGCGACAGCCCCGGAGTCTGTCAAAGTCGGCCGGCCGCACGAGCCGTTCGAAGGACGCTAGATTAGTCCTCTGGTCAGACGCCCCACTGCCGACGCCCGCTTAGGATGCCATGCCCCGCGAACCCCGGCAATTCGTCCGTTTCCTCCTGCTGAAACTGGATGGCTCATGGCGGCGGCTCCCCGCGACGGAGCAGATCGCCCAGAAGCAGGAGTTCGGGAAAGCGATCCAGCAGTTCCATGCCCGGCTCCTGTTCCGTTGCTACAGTTTGGTAGGCACCCGGGGCGACGCGGACCTGATGTTCTGGCAGGTGGCGGACGAGCTCGAGACGATTCAGGCACTCCAGACCATGATCTTCTCGACCAGGTTGGGGAGCTATCTCTCCATCGCCTACAGCTATCTGGGCATGAACCGGCGCTCGATCTACCAGTTTCCGGACGTGCCCGAGATCGACCGGCACATCGAGATCAAGCCCCAGGACTCCCGCTACCTCTTCCTCTATCCGTTCGTCAAGACGCGCGAGTGGTACGCCCTGCCGCTCGAGCGCCGGCAGCAAATGATGGACGAGCATGTGGGGATCGGGAGGAAGCATCCGGAAGTGCGGCTCAACACCATCTATTCGTTCGGCCTCGACGACCAGGAGTTCGTCCTCGCATTCGAGACCGATGACCCAGCCGACTTCCTCGCCCTGGTGATGGAGCTCCGGGAGTCGCAAGCGTCGCGGTACACGCTCCGCGACACACCGATCTTCAGCTGCCTCCAAATGTCATTGTGGGAGGCGCTCGACGCGCTGGGCGCAGCGGCAGCGCCCGCCGCGGAGGCCGAACCGACCGCCCGGCGCGCGGATGGTCTCACCGACGTCGCCGCCGTAGGGGATCTGACGAACGGGACCGGGAAGCGCGTCTATCTCGGCGCCGACGCCATCGCTCTCTTCAATGTGAGGGGGCGGATCTACGCGGTGAGTGATCGCTGCACCCACGGGAGGGCTTCACTCAGCGAAGGAGTGGTCGACCCGGATTCCTGCATCCTCCAGTGTCCCTGGCACGGCGGCCGGTTCGATCTCACCACGGGACAGCCGGTTGCTGCTCCGGCGCGAGTTCCCATCAAGACCTTTCGCGTCACGGTAGAGGAGGGACGCATCCTTGTCGGCTGATTCGCCGCTCCGCTACGCCGTGCTCCTCGTGGCGTACGGCGCGCCGCAAAGTCTTGACGAGGTCGCCCCATACCTCCAGGACGTGCGCGGCGGCCGACCCACTCCGCCCGCGGTGGTCGAAGAGGTGCGAAGGCGTTACACCCGGATCGGCGGGCGCTCCCCGCTGCTCGACCGGACTCGGGAGCAGGCGGCCGGGCTGCAAGGCTTGCTCGGCAACGGCACACCGGTATATGCCGGGATGCGCCACTGGCATCCGTATATCCGCGACGTGTTGGCCGCGATAGGCAGGGATGGTTTCAAGCGGGTGGTCGCGATCCCGCTCGCGCCGCACTATTCGCGGATGAGCATCGGCGCCTACGAGCGCGCGCTCGAGGAGGGCCGGGGCGCGCTCGAAGTCGCGATGGTGCGCGAATGGTACGATCACCCTCGCTTCCTCGATGCCGTGACGGAGCGGGTGCGCGCGGCGCTCGATCGCTTCGATCCCTCGATCCGCGCGGAAGTGCCGCTCCTCTTCACCGCGCACAGCCTGCCACAGCGCATCCTTGCCGAAGGCGATCCGTATTCCGTCCAACTGGAAGCCAGTGTTGCCGGCGTTCTGACCCGACTCGGGAGGCGCGCCCGGGGGGGGGGCCGATTCGCCTTCCAGAGCGCCGGGCGCACGCCGGAGCCCTGGCTCGGGCCGGATGCCGCGGTGGTTCTGGAAGAGCTCGCCGGGCTGGGCGAACGGCAGGTGGTGCTCTGCCCCATCGGCTTCACCAGCGACCATCTCGAGGTGCTTTACGACGTCGATGTCGAATACCAGGAGCTGGCGCGTCACCTCGGCATCCGCCTCGAGCGCACCGAGTCGCTCAACGCGAGTCCCTTGCTGATCGAGGCGTTGGCGGACCTGGTTCGCGCCACCGCTGAAAGCCGCGGTTGGGCGTGAGACACGTCGCGGTGGTTGGAGGCGGCCTCGCCGGCCTGACGGCGGCGGCAGAGCTGACGGATAGGGCGTGCTCCGTCACGGTGCTCGAGGCGTCGGGCCGGTTCGGGGGCCAGATTGCGACCGAGCGCCGCGACGGGTTCGTGATTGAGCAAGGCGCGGAGGGATTCCTGGCGCGGAGCGCGGCGGTGGCCGAACTGTGCGCGCGAATCGGGATCACCGCCAGACTGGTGACCCAAGCCACCCGCCGTACCCTGGCGTGGCGGGAGGGCCGGCTGCTGGAGCTTCGGGACGGGGAGGCCGCGGGACTCCTTGGCATTCCGGTCGACCCGGAAGAGCTGGGCCAAGGGCTGCAGAGTTTCTCCGGCGGGATGGAAGATCTGATCGAAGCGCTCCTCCGGAAGCTGCGGAGCAGGGCCTGCCTGCACACCGAAGCGCGGGTGTCAGCCCTCCGCCGCGAGGCCGGCGCCTGGCGCCTCGACTGCGCCGGAGGGAAGAGCCACACAGCCGACGCAGTCATTCTGGCGGTTCCGCCCCGGGACGCCCAGGTTCTGTTCGAGCCACTGGTAGGCGCTCGCGTCCTGAACGGGCAGATCCGCTACGGATCCACCCTGACGGTAACCCTCGCCTATACCCGGGAGGCCGTAGCCCATCCGCTGAATGCCAGCGGTTTCGTGGTGGATAGCCCCGAGTGCGAGGGCCTTCGGGCCTGTACCTTCTCTTCCTCGAAGTTCCCCGCGCGCGCGCCGCAGGGCTGGAGTCTCCTGCGCGCTTTCTTCAGCCCGGAGCCCGCCCGGGTCGAGGACAGCGATCGGTGGTGGAGCGAGCGTGCCCATCGGGTGCTCGCGCCGATTCTCGGTCTCAGCGGGAATCCCGAGCGGCGCTGGGTGTGCCGCTGGCCAGCCGCGCTGCCGCGCTATTCGCCGGGGCATGCCGCCGCAGTCGCGAGCCTGCGCGAGCGTCTGGCCCGACACGGGCCGATCGAATGCGCCGGCGGCGCTCTCGAGGGTGGCGGGATCGATGGCACCGTGCGCTCCGGGCTCGTCGCGGCCCGGAAGCTGGCGGAGCGGGGTTAAGAGGGAGGCTTCATGCGCGAGACCAAGTTCCGTCAGGCCGCGTTCGTGTATCTTCACGTGGCGATCCTCTACGAGGCCGCCGCGTACGTGATGTGGCGTCACGCACTCCTGCCGTCGACCCGGCTCGGGTCCCCGCTGCTGTGGCTGCTGCTGGGCGCAGCGATTGCGGCGCTGGTCGTCTATGGGCTCCTGAAATGGCAGAAGCCGTGGTTCGCTCGCGCGGTGTGGGTGGTGCACGGGCTCCGCATCCCCACCCTCATCAAGGGCGCCTTCTTCGTCACGACCGGCGCCCCGCTGCTTCCGTCCTTCTATCTCACCGCGCTGGTCGTGGTCATGATCAATCTCTGGATGCTGGCGCGCGCCGGATGGGATCTGTGAAGTTCCGGACCTACCACCAGGTCGAGGGTGAGGACGCGTCCCGTCTGGGCGAGCAGGTGGCGGCGCAGCGGGAGCGCGTCCAGGAGCGGCTGCGCGGAATCCGACGCGTCATTGCGATCATGAGCGGCAAGGGCGGCGTCGGCAAGAGTTACCTGACCGCCGCTCTGGCGCTGGGCTTGGCGCGCCGGCTCACCTGCGGCGTCGGTGTCCTTGACGCGGACCTCAAGGGCCCCACCGCCGCGCGGTTGCTCGGCGCGACCGGCCCGGTGCGCCTGGACGAGGAGGGTGCGCACCCGGCGCTCGGCTACGAGGGGCTCAAGGTCTTTTCCATGGACCTCCTGCTCGAGGATGGCCAACCGCTCCGCTGGAACGAGCCGGGTCACGAGCGGTTTGTGTGGCGAGGGGTGCTGGAGACCGGTGCGCTGCGCGAGTTCCTCGCGGACGTCGTGTGGGGGCCGCTCGATCTCCTCCTGATAGATCTCCCTCCCGGCGCCGACCGCCTGGAGGACCTGGCCGAGTTGGTCCCTGACCTCACCGGCGCGCTCGCGGTCACCATCCCCTCCGAGGAGTCCGCCCGCTCGGTGGAGCGCGCCATGCACAGCGCCCGGCAGGCGAACGTGAAGCTCCTCGGTGTCATCGAGAACATGAGCGGCTACACTTGCGGCGCGTGCGGTCGCACCGGGGCGCTCTTCCCGGGCCAGGCCGGTGCGGAGCTCGCGGAGCGGTTCGCGGTTCCGCTCGTGGCCAGGATCCCGTTTCATCCGATCCCCTTCCCGCCGGCCGAGCTCGCCGCTCTTTCCGACGCCGTTGCGGCGGTCCTGCCATGAAATTCCTGTGCATCGAGTGCGACCGGCAAATGGAGTTCGAGGAGCGCGAGC
>CAZYPO010000086.1:0-6564 GCA_964649225.1 uncultured Gemmatimonas sp.
GGCTTGCCCAATGCCGGGTCCAGCCGGTAGAATCGCAGAGACGCTAGCGCCCGTCCCTCACGCCCGGATCACATCCTCATCACCCGGCCATCACGCCACGGAAGCCCTTGCGGCTCAAGACCATCGGCGGGTTGTGGATCGAAACCGAGACACCACTCCCTGCACTCGGACCCAGGCAGCTAGGACTTCTGGCCCTGGTTGCCGCGGCCGGAAAGCGGGGGATCTCACGCGATCGCGTGATCGGGATTCTCTGGCCCGAATCGGAGCAGGAGCAAGCCCGGCACACCTTGTCGCAGATGCTCTACCGCCTCAAGCGCGAGACCGGCCGCGACTGGATCAGTGCCACGCCGGAGCTGCGGCTCGACCCCGGAGTGTCGAGCGACGTGGGCGAGCTGCTGGACGCTCTCGCGGGCGGCGATTTGAAGACGGCCGCCGAACTCTACAGCGGCCCTTTCCTGGAAGGCTTCTACGTTCCCGGCGGAGCGGAGTTCGAGCGCTGGGCCGAAACGGAGCGGACCCGGCTGCGCATGCTGGCCATGCGGGCGATCGAGCAGCTGGCGGATCAGGCGGACAAGGAAGGACGGTCCCAGGAGGCGATTCGCTGGTGGTATCGGCTTACCGAGCTCGACCCGCTCAGCGCGCGCTATGCCGCCGGACACATGCGGGCGTTGGCCGGCGGAGGCGACCGAGCACGCGCCCTGGCACAGGCGCGGATCCACGGGGATGTCGTGCGGCGCGAGCTGGACGTGGAGGTCGATCCCACGGTTCGTCAGCTCGAGGCGACGCTGCGAAAGCCCGCTGCGATCCCGTCCCAGCCGGCTCCGGTTCCTGGGAGAGATCAAGCAGCCACTGCAGCACCTCACGGGCCGGCGGTGCCGACAGCGACTGCTGCAGGAGTCGCTGAACGACCGACCGTGAAGCGCCTCCCGCTCGGACTGCTCCTCGCGAGTCTCGGCGTGGTCGCCTTGATCGTGGCGGCTGTGGTTCGGCTGGCACCATCGGCCGCCCCGGCCAGGCCGGTGCTGGCGGTCGGCGCGATTCGGGCCGCTCCCGACACCACCTCGACCGGCCCGGTACTGCGGGACATGCTGGCGACCGGGCTCGGCGGCGTCGAGGGACTCCAGGTCGTGGCGAATTCGCGGCTGCTCGAGCTCATGCCTCGCGGAGCCGATACCATCGCGGGCTCCACGAGCGATGCGGCGCGTCGCGCCGGGGCGGCGGAGGTGATCGAAGGCGAAATGGTGCGCGAGCCCTCGGGTCTCGTGCTCACCCTGCGAAGGGTCGCGCTGGCGTCGGGCGTCGTCCGCCGCGGGTATGTCATTCGGGCGCGGAATCCCTACGACCTCGTGGACAGCGCCACCGCCACCATCGCGCGCGATTTTCGACTGGCTTCGAGCAGCGCGGCGGTCCGAGCGGTCCGAACGGCTTCGCCCGAGGCCTACCTCTTATATGAGGAGGGACTCAGGGCGTATTACCAGTTCGACGCCAACGCGGCTTATCGGTTGATGACGGCGGCGCTGCAGCGCGACTCCTCCTTCGCCATGGCTGCCTACTGGGTCTGGCAACTCGGCCGCAGTCATGTCGACGACGCACAATCCCGCAACGACCTGAGCCGGGCCAAGCGGCTGGCTCCTCGCGCCATCGATCGGGAACGGCTGCTGATTCAGGGATCCGCCGCGGAACTCGACGGGCCAATCTCCCAGAGAATCGCGATTGCCGAGACTCTGAGCGTGCGTTATCCCGAGGACCCCGATGGACAGTACCTGCTCGGCGCGGCCCGCTTCCACGCGGGGGATTGGCCCGGCTCCGTGGCCGGGTACAACCGGGCAGTTGCGCTGGATTCTGTTGCCGGTGCCACGGCCGGGCCGTTCTGCCGGGTATGCACCACGCTCACCGCGCTCGCGCAGACCTACGTCTGGTGGGATTCGCTTCCTGCGGCGGAGCGGAGCCTGCGGCGCCTGATCGGATTTCGCCCGGACGAGGCCGCCGCGTGGATCAACCTGGTGGAGCCGCTGCTCCGCCAGGGGCGCCGCGCCGAGGCGGAGCGCGCCTTCGAGCGGGGAGCCACGCTCACCACCGGGAACCCCACGGTGCGCGGACTGCTGAATCGTGACCTGATCCGCTGGGGCCGCTTCGAGGAGGTGGATCGCGAGCTGCTCTCCGACCTCTTCAGCGCAACGCAGAACGAGCGCGCCGAGGGTCGCTGGCTGATGCTGATCAGCCTGAGGAATCAGGGAAGACTCCGCGAGGCGCTGGCCCTGGCCCAAACCGGCAAAATCCCCGGATCGGATCGCTCGGTGCAAGAGCTCGGAGTCGAGGGAATCAATCTCGCCGTCCTGGCGCTGGAGATGGGGCGCTGGTCCGAGGCCGCCAGACTGTACCGGGAGATCTCGCCTCGGGCTCCCCGAGCAAACCAGGTGCCGGGGCACGTAGCCCGGGTCAGTGCCTGGATGTTGACTCTTGCGGGATTGGCTTCCGCGATGGCGGGCGATACGGGGGCCGCCCGGCGCCTGGCCGATACCGTGGAAACTCTCGGCCGGATGAGCAGCTTCGGGCGTGATGCCCGCCTCAGCCATTTTCTGCGCGGCGTGTTACTGCAGCGGGAGGGACGGCATCGCGAAGCCGTCGAGGCCTTTCAACGTTCCCTCTTCTCCACGACGGACGGACTTACCCGCACGAACCTGCTGATGGCACGGAGCCTGTTGACGCTCGGGCGCCCGGAGGAAGCCATCGCGATCCTCCGGCCCGCGCTCCGGGGCGGGGTGGACGGCAGCAACACCCACGTCACCCATACTGAGCTGCGCGAGGAGCTGGCGCACGCCTTCGAGCTGGCGGGACAGCACGACAGCGCCACTTTCTACTACCGCGCGGTGGAGCGCGCCTGGCGCCGGGCCGATCCCCAGTTCCAGGAGCGCTACGAGCGCGCCAAGGCCAAGGCCGGCCTGCGGTAGCGACCAGGAAGGGCCGGCGAGTCATTTCCTACGGGGTGAGCTCCTACGGATATGACATGCGGGTGGCGCCGGAGTTCAAGATCTTCACCAACGCGCTTTCGGTGATCGTGGACCCCAAGGAGTTCGACGCCAAGAGCTTCGTGGAGTTCGAGGGGGAGGTCTGGGTGGTGCCGCCGAACAGCTTCGCCTTGGCGAGGTCCGTCGAGTATTTCCGTATACCCCGCAACGTCTTAACCATCTGCGTTGGGAGATCGACTTACGCCGATGTGGAATAATTACAAACGTCACCCCCTTCGAGCCCGAGTGGGAATGCCACGTCACCCTCGAGATCAGCAACACCACCCCCCTGCCCGCCAAGATCTACGCCAACGAGGGGATCTGTCAGGTCCTGTTCTTCGAAGCGGACGCTGACGACATCTGCGAGACCAGCTACGCCGACAAGAAGGGGAAGTACCTACGGGCCAGGCTCAAGGCGGGACTGTGAGAGTTCGCCCGTTAGCAACCCGGAAACGTCGGGAAAACGACGTGTCCTTGAATTGGGTTGGATGAAGGATCGAATCCTCACGGCACTGCGCGGAGCACCGGGAGGCTAATGGTGAGCGGCTTTGGGGTCGCGGGCGAGCGCATCACCACGAAGGGATTGGGTGACACCAAGTCGGCGGCGCCGAACACAACTGCGGAGGGCCGGGCTCAGAATCGGCGGGTGGAGGTGGTGAAGCAATAAGTTTGGGCGGTCGCCGTTCCTGGTCCACCACCGCCCTCCAGAGTCTGCTTCCGGATCAGGACCAGCTTCCAGGAAAACGTAACGGTGCCCCTCACGCCGCCAACACGTCGGTGGCGGAAAGCTCGGGAGAGATGAAGTTCCTGTTATCGGTTGTCCCCTTTGGGCGTCGGTATGACATCTGCGAGACCAGCTACACCGACAGGAAGGGCAAGTACCAGGCGCAACGTGGGGTGACCCTGCCGAGGCCCTGAAACGGCGGCGCGTGGCCCGATGGCTCAGTAGCGGATCGCCTTTCCGTTCCGTGCCGCCAGTGCTCCGTGTTGATAGGCCGTCTTGCCGTTGACCAGTACGAGCTCGATCCCCGAAGCGAGCTGATTCGGGTTTTCAACCGCGGCATTGCCGTGGATGGTCTGCGGATCGAAGACCGTAAGATCGGCTGCGGCGCCGTCCTCCAGCAGGCCTCGCTCCAGCATCGCCGGCAGCATCACGCTCCGGGGCAGAACGGTCATCTTTTCCAGGATTCTCTCGAGCGGCATGCCGATGTCGAGTGCGTGACGGATGGCCGTAGAGAAGCATCCCGCGCCGCGCGGGTGCGAGTTCGCGCGGGGCTCGCGCTGGATCCCGCCGTCGGATCCGATCATGCAGAAATTCTCGTTCAGAGCAAGGTCCAGGGTCCGGGCGAACGGCAGCGTCCCCTCCGGGACCGCGACCAGCGTCGCCGTTTTTCGATAACGCGCGAAACTCCCCGGCGTCAAACGCTCTCCGGTGCCCACCAGCCTCAAATCGCTGTAGGTCAGACCATAGCGCTGCTGCCACCCCGGGTCGAAGCGACGGGACGATAGATAGGTCGCCCAGTAGGAGTAGGGGTACACGCAGGTGGTGAGGCTCAGGCCTTCCGCGATGCCCGCCCGGATCTTCTCGAGGGCGGCCTCCATCCGAAAGGTGCCCCCGGTGGAATGCAGATGGTCGATGTGCACCCGTGCCCCGCTCGTTTTCGCCAACCGGATCGCCTCGTCAACTCCAGCGAGCTCGTTTTCCCGCGAGGAGTAGCGGAGGTGCAGGAAGAACGGGCGATCATACCTCCTGGCCAGCTTCGCATATTCCAGGACTTCTTCGAATGGGGTGGGCTGGTATTCGAGACTGTGCGAAACGCCCAGCGCCCCCTCGTCGAGGTTCTTTTCGACTCGCTTCGCGCGCTCCGGAAGGCCCTTGATGCGATTGCGAATCCCCATCACGAAGGTGGACACCCCATAGTGGATCACATGGGGAAAGGCTCCGAGCCTCCCGTAGGAAGCGGCGCAATCGGCACTCCCACCGTGCATCTGTAAGGCGGTGGTCACACCGTCCGACACCTTGTACTTCTCGAAGATGGGGAACGTCACCGCGGGATTGGTGGAGTTGTCGGCGAGGATATCGATGAATCCCGGAGCGATCACTTTCCCCGCAACGCCCAGGCTCTCCACGCCTCGCAGGTCGTTCCCGAAACGGAGCTTCATTGTCGAATCAACCCCAACGTCGCAGGTCCGCCATTGATCTCCCTGGAAGCACCTGCCACCCCGCAGAACCAGTGTCAGATCCGGTTCCTGGATCGTGACACTGGGTCGGCGGCGGAGCACGCTCAATCCTGCCGAGGCGAGCGGGACCGCCATGCCGACGAACTGTCTTCGGTTCATGAGCTGCCGGCGATGGCAGGCGCCTGAGGCCGCGAGGCGGTATTTTCTAAGCATCGATTGCGCAGAGGATCCATGCAGCCCTTCCGGTTCGCAGCCATCGGACTCCTTGCTGTCGCACTGCTCGCCGCTCGGGATCAACCTGGTCGCTGGCTCGCCGCATCAAACGCAGACAGGAGATCTGCGGCGGCGGCGGCGCAGTCCCCCGATACGATAACGCATCGGCCCACCGACGTCACGCTCATCATGGGGAACAGTCGCCGCTATGCCGGTTCGTATCAGGCCAGCGGCATCTCCCGCATCTGCGGTCACGGGCCGCTCCGCGACATGATGGGCTTTGTCGACGGGTTCACCCTGCTGTTCCCCAACGATGAAGACCTCGAGATCGTCGATATCAACTTCAGCTCCGACACGCTTCCGGTCGGCAAGACTACGACGAGCTTTTACATGTCGTTGAGCCTGAAGGCCAAGCAGGGGGGACGGCCCCCCAGCTATGTGGTCCGTGCCAACGAGCCCCGGTTCAAGGAGACCGGGACGGCGACGCTGACGGCCCAAGGGGGCACCGCCACCTTGAAGGTCGTGGGCGTCAACGACATGGGCGAGACGATGGACATGACGGTAGTGTGTAAACCGCAGTAGACGCCTTGAGAGGTTCGCAACACGACCCCGGAGGGCCGGGCGCAGAACCGGCGGGTGGAGGTGGTAAAGCAGTAGAGGTCAGACGGCGGGACGGTCGAACGGTCAGGGCCTGGGCGGCAGCTTCGTGATGGTAATCACCGTCGACTCGGTGATCGCCTTGATGGTCCCGTAGCCCAGGCGATCCTTCATGGTTACCGGCTTGCTGGGAAGGGTGCACACCGTCGTGACGGCATTCACCGCGGCGCACTCGCCGGGTGCGGTGAACATAAAGTTGTCCTGGGCCGCCGCTAGTTGCTGGTCCAGATTCGGCACCACCCCATTCATCATCTGCATCATCTTCATCATGTCCGCCTGCGTCGCGTTCGGATGCTTGGCCAGGTAGTCCTGCATGGCCTGGAGCTTCCCCATGTCCATCGCCCCGGTCGGCGAGCTGACTTTCGGGGGAGGCGGCGTGGTGTATGCCTTGTTCGGCTTCGGCTGGTCTCCCGGCTTCGCCCCCTTGCCCAACTCGTTCAGATAGCCGCTGATCGCTTGCTGATCCGCACTGGGGGCAACCGTGTTCTTCCCCTCGCCGTGCAAT
>CAZYPO010000086.1:6664-11516 GCA_964649225.1 uncultured Gemmatimonas sp.
ACTCCCGGCTTGCTCGCCGCCAGCGCCGCGCTGATGGCCGCGCTGTTCTTCTGTACGTCGGGTCGCAGGCAGCCGTGGTCTTTCTTCGGATTCGGGTCGAATACCACTGGTGCTTGGACTGGGACCTGACCCAGTCCGGGAGGGACCTGCCGGGCGGACAAGGGCCCGGCGAGCGTGACCAGCGCGGTTGCAGCAACAAGCAGGGTCGTTCGCATTGGTTCTCCCCTATCCCGATCGTGGCGAGCCTCAGATCCTGACCAGCACCACCCGCCGGTTGTTCTGGCGGCCCTCCGCGGCAGCATCGCGCCGATCTCCTTGAGCGTGGGCGCCGATTCCGGCTTGATCCGGTCGCTCATCAGCGGGGTCTTCTTTCACACGCTACTGGACTAGGACTTTCTTTGCCTCGATCCGCTCCCACATCTGCCAGAAGTAATTGGCGCTCCGAAACAAGTGGTGGTCCACGAGCTCGGCCCCGGCGACTCCCAGGGGAACTCCCCCTGCGGCCACGTATCCATTGGCCGGGGCAGTCCGAACGTCCCTCAGGAAATCAGCAAGCATCCCGTAGTGGGCCACGCCTTCGGTGTTGTAGTCCCAGGACTTCAAACCGCCGACGGTCGTGGAGCTGCTCATCGAGAACGAAGCGTCGTACACGACTCTGTTTCCGCCGCCCGGCATCGGGCCCTTCACCAGTCCGTTAAGATCGGTGCCGAACGCGACGGCGCCATTCTGATAGCTCACCTTCAGGGTGTCGGGGTTCAAATACCCCATGTTACTCATCGCCGATTGATAGAGTCGCGCCCACCCGTATGCGTGCGCCCCATCCGAGCCCAGCCCGAACATCCCGTGCAGTTTGCTGAGCCGCTCCATCTGGCGCGGCGTCCGGCTGTTCTCGGCGTTCGAGCCCGCCTGGCCACGAATCCCCGTGTGGCCCGATACGACCGGGTAGCCGAACGTCTCCGCGATGTCGAGCACCGCGTCCGCGGTCTTCTGCGACATGTGGTCGATGTCGACGATCATCCCGCGCTTCATCATCTCCTTGACGGCGATGACGCCAAACTGGGTGAGCCCTCTCGCGTTCCGGTGTCCACTGCTCTTGCCCGGCTGACCCGAAGGGCAGACCGGCGGGGGGCCCGGATGCATGAGCGGGTCGATGCCCAGCTTGAGCAGGGAGAACGCGTCCTTCACGATGTTCTCGAGCAGGTCGGTTCCCAGTACGTACTGATGGGTAATGTTGTCCGAGACGTCGGCGCACTCGATGTCCCAGTAGTGGCCCGCCTCGCGGCGGTTCGAGGTGTTGAAGCCGTGCTCGTAGATCGCGGTGCCACCGAACACGTTGTCCAGGACATGGATCGGGAAGATGTACCGCACACCCGCGTCGTACAGGCGCTGGATCTCGCTCGCGATCAGCAGCTCTGCCGCGGCGGGCGGCAGGGTCGCCACCGGCACCGTATTGAAGTTCCCGATGTTGTCGATTTCGACGCCGAGCACGACCGCGATCTTGTTGGCCTGCACGATGCGCTTGAGGTCGGCCGAGCCGAGGGCGACCTCCATGAAATCGTTGTGGCGCCCGACGAAGGCCTTGATCTCGGCGAGCTGGAGATCGGCGGACGTCTTGTCGTCGGTCGGTCCATCAGGATTAAGGCCGGGGCTGCCCCCAGACATCGCGTCGGCCAGGGTCTTGTTGTTGGTGGCCAGCGCCACCATCACGCGAAGGCCGCCATCGCGCGCGCGCCTGATCCACTCGAACCACATCTTCTGATGGGTGATGTCGTTCCACTTCGGCCACTGGTCGAAATTCGGGAAACCGTTCGCGGGGCTGCCCGTGGTGAGCGCGGCATTCCCCTGCTGAAACTCGTGAATGAGTAGCTTGCGGAGATCGTCGCCGCAGGGGAACGTGATGAGATTCCAGCCTCCATGCGACGGCCGGTCATCGCCCAGCGCCTGCGCAATCGACGTCGCGCGAACGCCCTTGCTGCACGACGCGTCCGCGGGGAGCAGTGATCCGACGTCCACCCCGCCGTGGATCAGCTTTCCCCCGAATGCGAGGTTGACCATCGGATGCGTGTGCAGGTCGACCCAGCCCGACAGCACAAACGCATTCACTGTCAGTTGCACCCTGGAGAACTGCGTCCCGACCGTCGAGACCGGGCCCGGGTCGTAGTAGCTGGCCACCGCCCACTCCTGGGCTCCGGGGGGAACGCTCGTCACCGTGTACGAGGTCGCAGTGTCGACTTTCGTGCCCCCCTGGGCGCCCGGCCCGAACACCACGTAGTAGGACGCATCGTTGACCGGCTGCCACCAGAGCCGCACCTGCCCATCACCCGTTTGTCGGGCCATGAATCCCGCGGGGTTCACCGCGAGTGGCGTAGTGAACAGCGCGACTGTCGAGCCCTCCCGCCCATCGGATTGGATCGCGCGGACGGTGTAGGTGTAGGCCGTGCCAGGTTGAAGGCCGCTGTCGTACATCCCGGTGTTGGTCGGCGCCAGGGTCTGCTGCGTGGCCGGCACATTGCCCTGCTGTCGCGTCACCACATAGGAGGCGACTCCGGCAACCGGCTGCCACGCCAGCGTGGCGGAAGCGGGTGTACCGTTGACGGTCACCCCGGTCGGGGCCGGTCCCGGGGACGTCGCCACCGCCAGGGGAGGGACCGATGCCCGCGCTGGCGCCGGTTGAACAGCGACAGGTGGCGCACCCGGCGCTGGCCCGAGAAGGGGCGGAGCCACCGGGGCCGGCGAGGTCACTGCTGGTGGCACCGGCGGCGGTGTCGTCGCACTGACTGGCGCGCCCACTGGGGGCGCGACCGGTCTCGCCGATGCTGGCGATTGCAACGGCGTCGCGGGCAGGCCGGCGGCGGCGATCATCGCGGGCGTGGGCGAGAGGCAGCCCGGGGGATTTACTGGCCCTTTGGCCGCCGAGAGCGTGAACGTCATCATCGTCTGAAAGTTGACGCCTGGCACGCGCGCTCTCTGCAGGAGCCGATTCGCCGGATACGACGCCGTGATCGTCGCCACCGCGCCCGCCACACCCGCCTGACACGCACACACCGACCAGTGGCTTGCGTCGATCTGTTGTCCGACCACCGCCCGCGTGTCGGGTGAAGTCACGCTCATGTCGAAGTCGGCGAGCGACATCAGGGAACCCGCCGAATTGCGCGGCCGCTCGTTACCCGTCCGGTCGACAAGCTTGATCCGCACGGCGCCGCAAAAGCCAATCGGAAGCGGGTTGAGGGTCGGAGTGATCGTTACGGCCCACTGACCTCGTGCCTCGGACGCAAGCGAGGCGACCAGAAGCGTCGCGAGGAAAATCCCGGTGCCCCACTGCCGGAGCGACATACGCGTCACCGTGGATGAAGGGATATGTCCGGGTTGCGCGGCGGAATCCGGGTCCGCAGGTAACGATGTGTCACGGCAGGATCCTCTCCGCAAAGTTGTTCATGGTCCATGGCCCCTGCGCGACCGGGACGGTCTTCAGGGTATCCGTTCTATCCGGATCACCAGCGTGTAATCTCCGTTCAGATAGTTGACGGTGGTCGGGGGCGTGCTCGGGAGGTTCCAGTGATCCCAGAACCGCACCTCGATCCGGTTCGTCCCGGATACGAAAGCCGCTTCGATCTTCTCGCTGCTGAGAATGACGAGCTCGTCGCGCCAGTCGCCGACCAGTCCCATGGGGTCCGGTGCGCTGGTGTTCACCTCGAGGCCGATAGGCCGGTCCTGGTTATGGTTCTCGAGGTAACACCGCCCCTCCCCCCGATGTGCCCAACCACACCTTGTCTCCCTCGACCACCGCGATCTGCGTTCCGGCGAAGGCGGCCTGCGGGCCCGGCTGCCACTGGAGCGGTCCAGTATCCCCGCGATTGAGGCGACGAAGATCTCGTCGTACTTGCCGTCGCCCGAGAACGGCTCGTCCACGGTCTCCGTCGTCACGCGGATCGCCTCGGCGACAAGACGATAGTGCCGGTGCATCACCGTGAGGCTCGTGGTGGTGAAGGCGCACCCCTGCTGCAGGGACCCGGCGGCCTTTCCTTCGTACATCACGGCCACCTGCCACGTGGTGTTCCTCACCGGCACGCCGGCCCGCGTAAGGCTCGTGGCGTCGACCCGGATCGCGGTGTTGCTCGGCGGGCCAGCGACCGCGGAGTACGACGCTCCCTGCACCGGCGGGCTAGCGGAGCACGAGGATATTCACCTTCCGGTTGGTCAAGTCGATCGTTAGGTACGCCGGACCCGGGTTGTTGCACATGGTGATCTGGAGGTATCCGTCGGCCACCGCGGCTGTCCACCTCAGGTTTTGCCCCCCGCTGGATAATTGGCCCGTCACAATCGCCATATCCGTAATGAGGATGCTCGGATTGTCATAGCCCACGCGCGTGCAATACCCCGCGTTGAGCAGGACCCCAACCAACCCCAGGTCCAACTCCGTCCGTACGACGACCGTGAGCGGTGCCGGCGCGACGGTGAGGACGACCGGTGGCGCGAGGGTGACCGGCGCCAACGCGATGGCGGTGGGCGGCGCTGCTGGAGCAGGCGCAGGTGCTGGCGCGAGGGTGACCGGCGGCGCGACCGGCTGCAACGCGACAGCGGCGGTCAGGCATGCCGGCGGATCGGACGTTCCCTTCGCCGCCCCGAGTGCGAACGTCGCCGTCGTCTGGAACGCGACACCCGGGACCCGTGATGCCATCGCGAGCGATTGCGCCGGATACGTCGCCGTGATCGTTGCCACCGTGCCCACTGTTGCTCCCTGACAGGAGCACGCCGACCAATGGCTCGCGTCGATTTGCTCACCGGCCACCGATTTCCCGTCCGGCGAGGTCACCGCCATGTCGAAGTCGGCGATCGTCACGCGCGCGCCGGT
>CAZYPO010000087.1:0-7155 GCA_964649225.1 uncultured Gemmatimonas sp.
TGGGGGGCCTCGGCATATCCACGAACCCGCCGAGCTTGCCCTCGGCGGTAACCGTGAGAAAACGGCGGTTGAGCGGGTCCTGAATCAGAGTGCTCCCGTCCGGCAAGGCTACCAGGGTCATGGGCAGCGCATACTCGCCTGGCCCGCTGCCTTCCCGGCCAACCTTCGCGGCGGTTCCCATCACCAGATCGACCAGCTGCACGATCTTGTCCTGTCGATCGGCGACCAGCACCTTACCGTTGAGCAGCTCGCGAATTGCGGTGATGCTGGTAAAGCTCTCCGCGTATTCCGCGTTGGGCTTGTCGAGCACTGTCTTCTGCTGCGCCTCCGCGGCCAATGCGCCGTAGCCCAAGACCGCCAGCACGCCGAGAATCCTGGTCACACGCACGATCCACTCCTTGGGCTCGAGTTGCTCGCCAGTGGGGGATGCGGAGAGAATGATGCCCCGGATCCTCGGACGGTTGCAGGGGCGCCTGGATTTCGAGATCGTTTGCAGCACCCGCTCCAACGGGATAGAGTTCCCCGGCGTATCGCTTCCAATCAGCCCACGACCGTTCCCCTGGATCTCCGGAGTCTGGACCATGGCCCGGCAGCTGCTTCGTTCCCTGGTGCTCGCGGCCCTGGCCGCCGCGCTTCCCGCCCTGCTTTCCGCTCAAGGATTCCAGGGCCCGCCTCCCAAGAACCTTCAGGTCCTGCCCAAAGACCTGTCCCGGGGCGAGGTCATCTCCCGCATGCGGCTGATCGCCGCCTCGCTCGGTGTACGCTGTGAGCACTGCCACGTCAGCACCACCGGCCCTGACGGACGGGAGCAGAACGACTTTGCCGCCGACGACAAGGATACCAAGAAGACCGCGCGATCCATGCTGAAGATGGTGAACGACATCAACGATCAGTACCTGATCGCCGGCATGGGGAAGACCCTCACCGAGCGCCACCGCGTCACTTGCGCCACCTGCCATCATGGGCTCGCCAAGCCGCGCACCATCCAGGCGGAGCTGGCCGATGCCATCGAGGCCAGGGACGCCGACTCGGCCATCACGCTCTACCAGAGCTTGCGCGCGAAGTACTACGGCAGCGCCGCGTACGACTTCGGCGAAGTCGGTATCCTGCTCCTGGTGCCCCAGGGCCAGCTTCCCATCCCGCGTCCTGCCGCGATCGCGCTGCTCAAGCTGAACCTCGAGTACTACCCCCAGTCCATCCCGACTTGGACTGCGCTCGCACAGCAATCGGCCCAGGCGGGAGACACGGCGGCCGCCCTCGACGCGATGTCCAAGGCGATCGCGATCGCCCCCGACAACCAGCAATTGAAGAACCTGCTCAACCGGCTCAAGGGGACCCGCCCGAATCCGCAATGAGCGGAATGGGCGTTGCTGCCCCTTCCAGTCGGCCCAGCCGCCGCACCTCGGGCCACTTGGCCGCGACCACCGCGACCGTGACCAGCGTCCCGATGCCCCCCGCCACCACCGAGACGACCGGGCCGGCCAGCGCGGCCAGCGCCCCTGACTCGAAGTTGCCCAGCTCGTTCGAGGTTCCGATGAAGAGGCTGTGAATCGCGGAAACCCTTCCGCGCAGGGCATCGGGCGTGCCGAGCTGGGACAGCGTCATCCGGATGACCACGCTCACGCTGTCCGCCGCTCCAGCCACGGCCAGGGCCAGGAAGGAGAGCAGGTAGGAGCGGGAGATCCCGAACGCGATGATCGCGACGCCGTAGAGTGCCACCGCGCGCAGCAAGGCCGGTCCCGCCCGTCGCAGCGGGGGCAGATGGGCAAGGGTCAGGGTCGTCGCCACCGCGCCGAGTGACTCCGCGGCCAGCAGCCAGCCCAGGCCCGCGGGACCCACGTGCAGGATGTCTTTCGCGTAGACCGGCAGCAACGCGACCGCCCCCCCGAAGAGCACCGCGAAGAGGTCCAGCGTGATCGCGGCGAACAGGATGCGGGTGCGCCGCACGTAGCGGGCGCCCTCCAGCAGCGAATCCAGTGAGGCGATCGGCGCCGCGCGCGGAGCGACCCGGGGCTTCACGCCGAGCAGCAGGAGCAGGAAGCCCAGCGCGAGCAGGGCATGACCCAGGTACACGATCGCCGGACTCCGGCTCAGTGCCAGGAGGCCCCCGCCCGCCGCAGGGCCGACGACCGCCGCCAATTGCCAGGTCCCGCTGTTCCAGGCCACCGCCCCCTCGAAGGCGGCCTCAGGGACGATCTCCGGCAGCAGCGCACCCTTGGACGGTCCGAGGAATGCGCGCGCGGTTCCGCTCAGGAACAGCAAGCCGTACATGAGCGGGATTGGCCCCTGCTTCAGCGAAAGCCCGGCGAGTCCGAGCGCCGCCAGCAGCAGCCCAGCCTGAGCGGCAATGACCACCTTCCGCCGTTCGAACCGGTCGACCACGTGACCGACCGGGAGGAAGAACAGCATCATGGGGAGGAACTGCACCAGCCCGGTGAGCCCCAGCGCGAAGGAGGAGTGGGTGCGCTCGTACAGCTCCCAGCCCACCGCGACCGCCTGCATCTGGACGCCGAAAGTCCCGATCAGATTCCCGAGGAGGTAGCGCCGGTACCCGGGCTGTCGCAGGGCCCGATAAGGGTCGTGGCGCGCCGGCCCGCTCACGGCAGGGAAGGGTAGAAGGCGCGGTACACCGCGAGATTCCGGATGACGCGACGGACGTAGTCGCGCGTTTCGACGAACTGGATCCGCTCGATGAAGACTTCCGGATCCTCCGCGGCGCCGGGCAAGGCCAGCCAGCGGTTGGTTGGCCGCTCGCCGGCGTTGTAGCTCGCCAGCGCGACCGGCAACAGCGGATAATGGCGCAGCGTCTGTGCCAGGTGCGCCACCCCGAAGTGCACGTTGATTTCGGGTTGATACAGCAGGGCCGGGTCCCAGTCGCTGATCCCGGCCGCGGGAGCCATACCCGCGCCGACGCTCGGAAGCACCTGCATCAGCCCGCGCGCGTCCGCCCGGGAGCGCGCCGCGGGATCGAACGCCGATTCCTGGCGGATCAATGCCGCGGCGAGCAGGGGGTCCACGCCGGCGCCGCGCGCCTCCTCGATGGTCTCGGGCGCTGGAAGCGGAAAGGCAAGCTGCTGGGGCACCGCGTCGGCCCCGCGGACGGCAAGCCGAAAGGCTCTCGCCGTGAGCCCGTGCTCGGAAAAGGCTCGGGCCGTGGTGAGCTGCAGGGCGGGCGCACTCTCCGCGAGCCGGGACAGCCGGTCATACTCGAAGCGCGCTTCCACCCGTAGTCCCAAGCGCTCGAGCAATTCGCCCCGCTCGAGGGCTGCCGTCACGCCGCTGTCTGGCGTGGAGATCGGGGCCGGCGGCGGTTCACGTACCGCCGCTGCTCCGAGTCGCTCAGCCGCCGGTATCGTGTAATACGAGGAAGGAAAGCGCTCGAGCAGGTTCCGCCAGCGGGCCGCGGCCGCGGCGCTGTCACCCGCCGCGAACAGGGCCCGGCCGCTCCAATACAGCGCCGCGATTCCCTCCGCGGCTTCTCCCGCCCGCTCGGCCAGCGCGGCGAACTCCTGCGCCGCCGTGGGCCGCTCCTCGTGCACCCACGCCAGCAACGCGGCCTGGAAGGCTGCGCGCGCGCCATGGCTGGTGCGGGGGAAGCGGCTCGCTACGTCGCGATACGCCCGCCGGGCCCCGCTCTCATCGCCCGCGTCGACCAGCAAATCTCCAATCAAAAAGCCGGCCGTCGCCGCGGTGGCCGTGTCGCCCTGGGTGAAGAGCGAAATCCGCCGCAGCGCCGCGATGGCGTCTTCCCGCGCGCCCGACGCGAGCAGGCTGCGCGCGCGCAAGTATTGCGCTTGGGGCCGCAGCTCCGCGCCCTTGACCGCGTCGAGCTGGACCATCGCGTCGTGAGGGCGGCCCAGCCGCGCCAGGACGCTGCCATAACTGAGCCGGTCCGCCTCGGAGAGCAGCTTGCCCGGTGCGGCGGCCGCGCGACCGAACCCTTTCGCAGCCCGCGCCGGATCAGCCGTCGCGCTGCGCCGCGCAATCAGGAGCTCCTCGCTGGCCGTGAGGCGTGGAACCGCGTCCTCCAGTAACCCGATCGCGTCGCGCGCGTCGCTAGCGGATGGCCGCGCGGAGAGCAGCGCCACCAGGTCGCGTCGGACCCCGGCGAGCTCCGCCGGCGTGCTCGCGCCGCGCAGGCGGAGGCGAGCCGCCGCGACGGTCGCGCCCAGCGCGTCGTATTCCCGGGCCGCCCCGCGCCAGTCACCGATGCGGTCGCGCGCCAGCGCTTCCGTCCAGGGAAGCCGCGGGATGGCGGCCGGGAGCGCGACGCCGCGGTACAGCCGGGCCCTCGCTGCGGAATCGGCCAGCACGCCGGCGGCCCGCAGCCGCAGCCAGTCACCCACCGTGGGGAAAAAGGCTTCGGCTCGCAGGTAAGTGGCCGCCGCGCTGTCGAGCAGATTGGCGCGGTCCAACACGCGCGCGAGGGTGATCAGCCGGGGTCCCATTGCTTCGCCGCGCGCCGTGGCCACCGCGCGCCGCGCGTCGTCGAGCGGCGCGAGCCCGCGCTCCACCCGGGCCCGGGCCAGCAGCGCGCGGCCTTCTCCGCCGGCGACCTCATCGAGCCAGCTCTGTTGCGCCAGCAGCCGAACCACCGTGCCCCAGCCCTCCCAGCCCGCCGCCGCGCGCGCGCCCAGCAGGATCAGCGCGGGATCGCGGCCGGTCGGCGTGTTGAGTGCAGCGGCCAGGAGCCGGGTCGCGGCAAATGGGCGTCCCTCCGCGATCGCCTGCTCCGCATCACCGAGCAGAACCGATCGACCGGTAGCGGGCGCCGCCTGCGCCCGGACGCCGCGCGGTGCGGCGCTCGCAGCGGCAATGAGGAGCGCCGCGGCGAGGGGCCGCGAAACCGGGGAGCGAATATGTCGGGGGAGGGGGGCGCGCACGCCTTCAATTTAGATGCGTGCGCGTCCCGGCAGCACGGGAGACCAGCTCAAGCGGCCTGGGCAGGCCCCTGCAATTGCGCCGGAACCGGCGCGGAACGATTCAGGAACACCGTCCCCTTATCCGGGCCGAACAGGCGCGGATCCGTGGGGAGAGTGACGCTCCCGAGCGGGATCCCCCTCTCGTCGAAGATCTCCAGCGATTCGGTTGTCTCATGCTTGGCGAGCAGCATTGCATCCTCACTCGTTCAGTATCACGCTTCACAACCTGAGATGCCCTCGGACGGGAAAGCGTTGCATGGGGACGAGGGAGCAGGGAGCGGGGAGCAGGGGATCAGGGCCCTGGGCGAAACCCGGACACGCGATCGCCCGTACCGATCTTCAGTGCCGGGCAGTCCCTGTCCCCTGTCCCCTGACCCCTGCTCCCTGCTCCCTGAATGGACACTCTGCTCCAGGACATCAAATACGCTTTCCGGTCCCTGCGCCAGTCGCCGGGACTCTTTGCCGTCGCGGCCGTGTCCCTGGCGCTCGGTATCGCGGTCAACGTGACGATTTTCGCGGGCGTGGATCTCATTCTGATCCGGCCGGTGAATTACCCCAACGTGGACCGGATGGTCCAGATCTGGTCCGACAACAAGGAGCGCGGCTGGGAGCAGAGCAGCATCTCGGTTCCCGACTTCGTGGATTGGCGGCGGCAGAGCAAGTCGGTGTCCATGGCCGCCTACTCGGGCGGCGACTACAACATGGCCGACGGCGGGCGCCCGGAACGGGTGAGCGGCGCCCGCGTGAGCCCGAACTTCTTTTCCGTCTTCGGCATTCAACCCGCGCAGGGCCGCTTTTTCCAGGCCGAAGAGGAGCAGCCCGGGCGCCGCAAAGTGGTGGTGCTCACCGATGCGTTCTGGCGCATCCATTTCGGTGCCGATTCTCAGGCGGTCGGCCGTTCGATCCGGCTCGACGGGGAGCCCTACGCCGTCATCGGGATCCTGCCGGCCAGCTTCCGCTACGAGAGGGGCGACCTCTACACGCCCCTCGAGATCACTCCCGATGCGCTTCGCTCGAGCCATTACTTGCGGGTGGTGGGGCTGCTGCGCCCGGGGGCGACCCTCGACCAGCTGAACAGCGAGCTCAGCGGCATCGCCAAGCAGATCGCGCAGCTTTATCCGGCCAGTAACCTGGGGATGGGCGCGCACGCCGTGACCCTGCTCGACGAGATCGTGGACAGCACCTCGCGGCAGGCGGGGACCATTTGCCTGGTGGCGGTGTTCTTCGTGCTCCTCATCGCCTGTTCCAACGTCGCCAATCTCCTGCTGTCGCGCGCGGCCGCCCGCAACCGGGAGATCGCGGTGCGCTCCGCGCTGGGTGCGGCGCGGGGACGTCTGGTGCGCCAGCTGCTCACCGAATCGCTCCTGCTCGCCATTGCCGGTGGTGCGCTCGGACTCGGGCTCTCCATTTTCGGCATCCGTTGGCTGGGCAGCATCATCCCGGCCGACGTGCCCGGCGTGGAGCGGCTGGGCCTCGATCCCCGGATCCTCGTCTATGGGTTTATCGTCATCCTCGCCGCGGGAGTCATCGCGGGAGTCGCGCCCGCCCTGCAGGTGACCCGCGGCGGCCTGACCGAGCCGCTCAAGGACGGTGGCCGCGGCGGATCCATGGGCCTCAAGCACGGGCGGTTGCGGGCGTCCCTGGTCGTGGCGGAGATGTCCCTGGCCCTGGTGCTGCTCATCTCGGCGGGCTTGCTGATCAAGGCCTCGCTCCGGATGCAGGCGGTGGACCTCGGCTTCGAGCCGCGTAACGCGCTGACCTTCGCGGTCTCGCTCGATCAGAAGGAGTATCCCGACACGGCGCAGGCGCTCGCCTTGCAGGACGAGCTGGCCAGCCGCCTCGCGGTGCTCCCAGGCGTGATCGGCACCGCGGCGGTCACCCAGCTGCCCATGGCCGGCGGCAACGGGACCTACTACTACGTCGAGGGAGAGGCGATCCCCGAGGAAGGCCGCCGGCCGGTGCTGCAATACCGCAACGCGACTCCCGGTTACTTCGCGGTGATGAAGATCGGGCTGCTGAAAGGCCGGGACTTCACTACGGAGGACCGGCTCGGGACCGCCAAGCGAATCCTGGTCAACGAGACGCTGGCCAAGCGGCATTGGGCCAAGGCCGATCCGCTCGGCCGCCGCCTGGTGTTTTCCTCGGGGACCTACGAAATCATCGGTGTGGTCAAGGACGTACGGGAGTTCGGTCCCGATGATCCCGCGCCGGCGCTGGCCTACTTCTCCGCCTC
>CAZYPO010000087.1:7255-9771 GCA_964649225.1 uncultured Gemmatimonas sp.
CTCCCTATGTTTACTCATGCCCCTCACCCGCCGCGACTTCGTTGCCGCCGCGCTCGCCGCGCCGGGCCTCCGGCTCCCTTCTCGAAAAGCCTACGACCTGATCCTCCGGGGAGGCACCGTCTTCGATGGCACCGGTGGCGCCGGGGCGGTGGCCGACCTCGCCGTTCAGGATGGCCGGATCGCGGCCGTCGCAAGCCGGATTCGGGACACAGCCCGTGACGAAATCGCAGCAGCCGGCCTGGCGGTCGCCCCCGGCTTCATCGATATCCACTCGCACGCCGACGGCAGCCTGTTCGAGGATCCGCGGGTCGAGTCCGTGCTCCGTCAGGGCGTGACGACCATCGTGGTGGGCCAGGATGGTTCCTCCCGGGTACCGACGCGGGGCGGTGAGACTTCCTTCCTTCCGCTCTTCCAGCGCATTGGGGCGCTACCCAGCAGTGTCAACGTCGCCAGCATGGTCGGCCTCGGCACGGTACGCCGAGTAGTCGTGGGATTGGATGATCGGCCGGCCACAGCGGCCGAGCTGGCGCGGATGACCGGGCTGGTGGAAGCCGCGGTCGCCAGCGGCGCGTGTGGCGCGTCCACCGGCCTCGAATACACGCCGGGCGCGTTCGCGTCGCGAGAGGAGCTCACCGCCCTGTGTCGCCCGCTCGCCGCGCGGCGGCTGCCGTACGCGACCCACATGCGCAACGAGGACGATCAGTTGCTCGAAGCTATCGAGGAGTCTATCGCGATTGCGCAGGGCGCGGGGTGTCCACTGCAGATCTCCCATCTCAAGACCGGCGGGCCGCGCAACTGGCACAAGATCGACGCCGTGTTCGAGCGGATCGCGCGGGCGCGCCAGGAGGGGCTGGATCTGAACTTCGACCGCTATCCCTACGTGGCGTGGGCGACCGGCCTCTCCACCCGCTTTCCGGTCTGGGCGCGGGACGGCGGCACCGCGGCCTTCTTGCGGCGCATCGAGGACACCGCCACTGCGGAGCGGGTGCGGACCGAGACCCTGGCCGATGTCGAGCAGGTGGGAGGCTGGGACAAGATTCTGATCACCGATGTGACGGCCGCGGGCGACGGCGACGCGGTGGGCAAGCGGCTCGACGAGTGGGCCCGAACCCGGAACCTCGAGCCGTACGCGGCCGCGGTCGTGTTGCTCCGGAACAGCCAGGGCAGCATCGGCACCGTGGTCTTCGCGATGAGCGAGGCCAACTGCGAACGCTTCCTAGCCCATCCGCAGGCCATGGTGTGCAGCGACGGCGGCGCTTACGCGCTCGACGGCCCCGCGCGGACCGGTCACCCGCACCCGCGCGGCCTGGGAACCTTCCCGCGGGTGCTGGGGCGCTACGTGCGGGAACGGAAGGCGCTCACCCTGGCGCAGGCGGTGCACAAGATGACCGGTATGCCGGCCGCCCGGCTCCGGCTTTCCGACCGGGGGAAGATCGCGGTGGGGGCGGCGGCCGACCTTGTCGTGTTCGATCCGGCCACAGTGGCGGACCAGGCGACGTTCGAGCAGCCGTTCCAGTATCCGGTGGGGATTCCCACTGTGGTGGTGAATGGTGTGATTGCGCTCCGGGACGGTGAGAGGGTGGGCAAAGGGGCGGGCAGGGCGCTTAAGCCTGCGTAGGTGCTGTCGTCCGGTGCCATAGGAGCGACCCAGCTGCGAGCCCATCAGTAATCGGGTCTTCGCTCCGGTCGGGTCAAGCCCTGGGCTTCCAACCAGTAATAGAATGCATCGATCCAGTGGTCGGTGCTGGTGCCCTGCCGTCGCATGCCGAAGCCATGGCCGCCGGTACGGAAAATGTGGACCTCGGGTTTATGGCCCGCCGCTGTTAGCGCAGCATGAAACTTGACCACGGGGTCGAGCGCTACGGCGTCGTCCTGCGCCCACGCGAGAAACATGGGCGGCAGGTTTGCCGGGATAGTCGGCATCGCGCCGAACGGACCACCATAGATCATGGCAGCGAAGGTGGGACGCGCCGCGGCGTCCTCCTGGAGCAGGGTTCCGCTGGTGACCATGGCCCCGGCCGAGAAGCCCAGGAATCCGACCCGGTCGGGCGAGAGGCCCCACTCCGCTGCGTGCTGTCGCACCACTTTGATGGCCTGAACTCCGTCAGCGATCCCATACCGGCCGGCCGTGTCCATGTTCATCGCGGGAATGCCTTCCTGACGCTTTTCTATGATCCGATACTTGAGCACGAAGGCGGCAATGCCTCTTTCCTGAAGCCAGCGCGCGACATTGTGGCCTTCCAAATCGATGGCCAGCGCGACGAAAGCACCGCCCGGCGCGACGATGACGCCAGTTCCCGTGGCCCTCGTTCGCTCCGGAAGGTACGCCGTCAACGTCGGCGTTACGATGTTGAAGACCACGGTTCCGAGAGGAGTGTTTTCCACCGTCCTTTCCTTTTGGGTCCACGTCTCGGAACCCGGAGCGACGCCGGGCCAAAGGTTCACGATCTGCGCGTGACCGGAGCAAAATGTGAGGACGATTCCGGCCGCGGTTAGCAACATCGTTCGCCGCATAT
>CAZYPO010000087.1:9871-11297 GCA_964649225.1 uncultured Gemmatimonas sp.
CGCGCCGGGATGCGGAGGCCCTTGAACAGAAGCCACAAACTCGTTGCCATTTCGAAAACACCCATGGGCGAATCGAACCAGTACGGGTTGACCGTCTTGTCGAAGTTGGGGAAAATGATGAAGGCGAAAGCACACATTACGCACAAGACAGACGAGATCACACCGAAGGCAGCCAACGCTCTCGGGATATAGCTCGACTTGAACCATAAGTAGGCGCAAACTGTGGATGCCAATCCATAAAACGGCAAGCCAACGTAATACGCGTCGAAACCCCTGCCGAGGTACAGCTTCGCCAAGGCCTCTCGCAAGTACTCGGCGCCACCCAGGACCCGCAGCACGTCGAAAAGATTGAACGCAACAAGAACCCACATCAAGGCATAGACCAGCCGCCAGAATGCCGCCAGCACGGCGAGGCCCCGACTGACCGGCTTGAGAATCACGTACAGCGCGGTGAGCAGTGCGACAACGCCGGCACCGTAAATGAGGTGGCAGGCGATGCTGAGACGAAAGAGTCCTTCGTGTGCCAGGATATTCCGGGCGGTTGCCGCAGCATCGCCCGCGACAAAGAGCTGGGGGGAGATACCATACTGAGCAAAGACCGCGATCGCCATCGTGAACAGGCCGGTAAATCCCGCGACTTTGGCGGCCTTGCGTTGTGACTCGTCGACGCTGCTGATTGTCGCTGTCATTGCCTCCTCATATAGCTGTCTTCTCGGCGTAGCCTCGCCCCGTCAGCGACAACCCGAGGCCTACGGCGCTCAGCATCGCGATCACGAGGCCCGGGATACTCCCTGGCGACGCGTTCGATGATCAGCCACAGCGCGGGCGGAATCTCGAACGCGGCCATCGGTATCCACCTGAACCAAGTGATGGAGTCGAGTCCCCTCTCCAGACTCGGGATGCCGGCTGCGAAGTAGAAGAGCAACGTGAAGCCGGCGATTCTTGCGTGCGCCGTGCGAGTCACGCCGGCCGCGCCGCTGGCAGCGGCACTTTTGCTCCCTTGACCAGTAGCCAGATCACCACGCTGATCTCGCCCGGTCCCACCAGCGGCAGCGTGAGATTGAAAACAACGGGAAGGTGGGCCGGCGAGACGATGGATGTAAAGCTCTGGGCGAGATAGCCGAAGCACCCAACGATCAGCAGGGCGCCGATCAGTTTGGGAATGAAGCCGGACTTGATCACCAGGATGCCGAAAGGCAGGAGCCAAAGACCCCAGAACCCCGAAGCAATGCCAAGACCGCTGCCGCGCAAGCGGAGAAAGCCCAGCGCTAGGGCGTCCAGCTGGGGTTTGCTGAACACCGACAGGTAGTCGGCGCCACTCAGCAGTATCAGCGGCGCCATCTCGTTGATCAGGTTGACCAGGCTGATGGCGACGGAGACCGCCACCAACACCACCATGAGCCTGGCCTGCTTCCGGTCGACGTCC
>CAZYPO010000088.1:0-1178 GCA_964649225.1 uncultured Gemmatimonas sp.
AGCGCCCAATCCGGCGGCAAGATCAACATCTACCGCTTCGTTCTGGACGTGGACGTGCCCGAGTCGCCCGGATTGGTGGCGCTCGACGCGGCAACCTCACACGTGCTGCGCGGGAGCGCGCCCAAGCCGATCGCGGCCAGCCTGATCCACCGCTGGGCGGGAACGGGAAGCCGCAGCACCGGCCTCGCGCTCGACATCGTCCCCTATTTCCTGGTCGGCGGTGGTGAGCGCCGGCTGGCCGACTACCGTGCCATGACGGTCGGCGGGCGCCTCAAACGGGTCGTGACTAAGACCTCGCTCTCCGTCGCGGCGATCTCCGATCCCGCCGACCCGGCTTCGCTGCTCGGCGGGCTCGCGATCAGAACCACCTTTCACGATCCGCACGATCCCATTGCCACGACTCGGCTCCCGGAGCAAGTCGATTCCGCCCTCGCCGCCCATGGAGCCACCCTGGCGAGCAGCGCCGAGGAGGACCCGAGCGGGCGCGGTGTGGATCTCAGCCCACTTTACGCCGCAGCCCGCCGCGAGGTGCGTGCCCGCGGCGACGTGCAAGTCACGGCGGGATGGGGCATCGCGGGCCGCGTCGCCGGCGCCGTCTTCGAGGGGGACAGCATCCAGTCGATCCGGCATACGTTCTGGGCCACGGCGCAGCACGCCTTCGGGCACCGGCTCGATCTCCTGGTGACCGCCCAGGTGCGTGGCTCGGGAGGCACCTGGAAGCCCCGCCTGGGCGCTGGACTGCAGCGCAAATCGCGGCCGGCCGACTTCCGTGCGGAGCTCTACTACGACGGCGTCGACAAGCGTTTGTACCCGGGCATGTCGGTGGAGGTTCACGCCCTGACGGGAGTCGGGGCGGTCGCCTCTCTCACGACCGACACGCCGATGCCGAGGGTCCCCAACGGCTCCCGTGCCCGGCTCAGCGTCCTGCTGCGCTGGTATGCGGCGCAACGCGGGTAAAGAAAAGGAACGGTGGTGCGTATGAGGAGCCGATCGTGGTTGCTGGCCGTGGCGCTGGGCGTGAGTCTCGCGGGCTGTTACACCTATCGGGTCGAAGTTCCGAGTCCGGTGTCGCCCGGGGTGACGGAATACAAAGGAGAAGTCCTCTGGTCGTTGTTCTGGGGGTTCAAGCAGGAAGTGCCCCGCGTAGACAACTGCCGCAAGCTGGGGATGTCCGAGGT
>CAZYPO010000088.1:1278-10706 GCA_964649225.1 uncultured Gemmatimonas sp.
TGAGCTCCGGCTCCGTCAAATGGCACAATTGGCACGAGAGCGTCGAGCAGAAGGTCGCCGAGCTCGTCGCCCCCGGGAATGCCGATCCGAATCAGTCGACTCTCGCGCACTACAATGCGATGACGGCGCATTTGCAGGGCTGGATCACAAAGGCCCAGCAGCGCGGCTTGGCGCTTCGGGCCTATGGTGGCGGCTGGTCGCTCTCTTCCGTCGCGGCCACGGATGGCATCCTGCTCAACACCCGCAGCCTGAACTACAACTTTCGGTTCCGTACTGACCAGCTGGCTCCAGGCTGCCCCATCGCGGCCGAGAATCTTGTGCTGGTGCAATGCGGGATGACCATCGGGCAGCTCAGCGATTTCCTGGCGACGATCGGGAAGTCCATCAAGACCTCGGGCGCCAGCAACGGGCAGACGATCGCGGGAGCCATGGCGACCGGAACCCATGGCTCGGCGATCAGCGTGGGGGCGATCCAGGATGGGGTGCGGGGCCTGCATCTGATCACCGCGGCGGACACCCATGTCTGGGTCGAGCCTTCATCGCCCGTGCTGGCCGATGCGGTGATCGCGCGGCTGGGAGCCCAGCCGAGCCGCAACGACGAGATCTTCAATGCCGCGCTGGTCAATCTGGGCAGCTTTGGGCTCGTGCACAGCGTTCTGCTCGAGGTAGAGGACCTCTACCACCTCTGGACCATGCGCAAGAAGCTGCCCGACAATGCGGCACTCCGCGCGGCGATGGAGCGGCTCGATTTCTCCGGCCTCGCGCTGCCCCGCCCCGGCGTGCGGCCGCATCATTTTCAGACGGTGACGAATCCGCACGACGCCGGGAGCGTGTTCGTCTCGATCATGTATAAGGACAAGACTCCGTCCGCGGACTGCAAGCCGCTCCCGCCCGGCGCGAAGTTCCGTCAGGGCGACGACGCGATGGAAGCGATCGGCGTCATCACCCGCCTGTTTCCAGGCATCGCGGGGCCGCTCGCGGGGCCGTTGCTGGCCAAAGGGCTGCCGGAATTCGAGGGTCAGTGCGGTATCCACGGCGAGGTCTTCAATCTCACCACGACGCGAGGGAAATCCGCGGGCTCGGCGCTGGGAATCCCCCTGGCGCGGGTGGGAGAGGCGTACCAGCTCGCCATCAAGACAACCCGGGAAGCCAAGTTCGCCGGACTGATCTCGCTGCGCTACGTCCCGGCCTCCCGTGCGACCCTCGCGTTTACGTTCCACGCACCGCACACCTGCATCCTCGATCTCGATGCACCCAACTCGAGCAAGACCCAACAGGTGTTCAACAAGGTCTGGAAGGCGTTCGACGACGCGGGCATTCCCTACACCATGCACTGGGGCAAGATGAACAACCTGGATGCGGCCCGGGTGGTGCGGGGGTATGGACAGCCGCGCGTGGATGCCTGGTTCGCGGCTCGGCGGACCTTGCTGCCTACCCCCGCGTTGCGGAAAACGTTTGCGAACGCGTTTCTGCGGGGAGTGGGATTGGCGGACTAGCCGCGGTCACCGGCAGCCGTCGCCACGTCGTCCGGGGTCCCGCCAACGACCTCGATGAAGACCTTTTCTTTCTTGAGGCCGGCTTCGAGCTTCGCGAACAAGGCCTGGAAAGCCGCCCGACTGTTGCCGACGAGGTTGGTCCGTGGGTCTTTCCAACCAGAATGCACCCCTCCGTATCGGCGGCGGTGTTGCCTGGGTGGATCCGGATCCCCGCGAAGTTCGGCACGTTGAGCAGCAGCGGCAGCGGCTTCTGGAACCGGTCGGAGAAGGTGATGGTCACTTCGTAGATGCCGGCGGGAATGGCCGTTTTCCCGGGGATCTTGACGGCCCGCACTTTGTCTTCCAGGGTAAAACACTCGGCCGTGCCATTGACCGAGAGCACGCCGATGGTGCTCTCCTCGGTGAAGGTCTTCCGCAGCAGTTTGAGGTTCATGACGATCTTTCTCTGGAGGAGGGCCGTACCGCTCAACCGGCGTGCGCGCTGCAGCTAGCCGGTCGCGTTGCCGGAGGCATGTCCGCGAGCGACTGAAGCAGCCGGTCCATGCGTGCCGCGGCCTCGGGTGATTTCATTCGGAGATACTCCTGGCGGGCCTGTAACGCGACCGCTTTCCCCTCCACCCGGCACCCGCGCCGGCGGTATTCGGTCGCCAGCAGCTCGAGCAGCTTCGGCGGGTCGTGCAGGTCGAGTCCCCGCCTCCGGAGTTCGTTGGTCGCGGAACGCAGATGCTCGACCTGAAAAATGCCGCCGATCACCCCGCCGCCCCATTTCCCCTGCATCGCGTAGAGCGTGCCCAGCGTCAGGTGGAATTGCCGGATGCGGCCCCAATCTCCCTTGGCGTAGGCATCGCCCTTGCCCATGAAGACCGCTTCGGCGAACTGTCCGATCCGGGCGATGTTTTGGCGATGGCTGTCGTCCCGCGAAGTGGCGTAGAGCGCGGCGAGGGGTGGGAGGGCCTGCAAGTCGATCCACGGGGCACCAATATCGAATCGATCCGGGAGGCCGATGGCCGCCTCGAAAAAACTGAGGCCGACTCGCGCGTATCCTGCGCGGTCGTACCAGTCGCCCAGCGCGCGCAGCGTAGAGCTCCACGCCGTGTGGCGCTCCGTATTCTCCAGCCACCAGGCGCTTCCTTTGACCGGGCGGTAGACACCATTAGAGTCGCGCGGGAGGTAGACATCGCGAAGGGCGGCCAATCCGGGCTCCAGTGAGGTCCCCCGAATGACCGCAAGGGCGCTATTCAGCTCCGGGAGTTGCGCGGTGGCAAAGTAGGTCGGCCCGAGATCCATCGCGGCGTAGTTCTTGGCGAGCAGGATGAGGCAGGCCTCGGCTGATTTCGACTCCTTCCACTCCGGCAGGAGCATCGCGCCGAGGAGGACTGCACTCGCCGTGGAGCGCGGCGCGGCGTCGCCTTGCAACCTTCCCGCAACGGCGATGATGGAATCGATCTGCTGGCTTCCGCCATACAGCTCGAGCAGCTCCCCTTGCGCATCGGAGCGCGTCCGCGGGTTGCGGGCAGCTTCGGCCAGCAGCGGTACGGCGCTGTTCCAATCCCCGGCCGCCACGAATTCCCTTCCGGCGCGCAGTTGCAGCGTCGGGCGTAATGAGTCGTGCGTCCTGCTCGCGGCCACGAAGGCTTGCGCCGCCTCCCGATGCCGGCCGGCGGAGCTATAGACTGTGGCGATGTTGTACTGCGCCCATTCGGCCGCCTTCGGGTCGAGCTGCTGCGCCCGGGTGTAGTCTCTCACGATCGCATCGACGGCCCCCGCCGTGTCGAGCGCGGCGGTTTGCTGTCTGGCGAAGGCACCGCCGTAGAGTGCCCGCGCGCTGTCGCCGCGCGACCCGGCGGTGCGGAGCATCTCGCCGTAGAGCAGCTGCGCCGAGTCGGCCCGCCCGGCCCTGAGGTGGCTGCTCGCTCGTCGTGCTAGGGCCGAGTCCGGCTGGACGGCGGTGCGCTGAGGCGTGGGGCGCTGGGCGGCCGGCTGCTGCCCACCGCCGCGCGACGCCGGGAGGAGGCCTGCGGCGAGGACCAGAAGCCATGCGGTCCTCATTGCGGCGGCATCCCGCGGGCACCGCAGGGATCCTCGGCCGGAGTGTAGTCCAAAACGTACAACGCCTTGGGCGGGTCCAATCGAGCTGTCCGGAAGAACTCCGTCAGGCCGCTGCCCGAAAGGCTGTCCAGACCATACCGGAGGTAGAGCATCTCGCATTTGTAGGGGCCTCCTCCCGCGAGCGGCTGACACCTTCCGAGCCGGAACACCCCCAGGTCCTGCGTCGGGTTCACCGCGCCTTGAATCAGGGAGGTTACCTGCCACTCGAAGACCGGGCGCTTGGCAGGCCGGAGCGGATCGACCCGGAGGTCGAGGTCGCGCACCGGGACGCGGGCCCACATCCGGCCCTGGTCGGCCAGCTCGCGCACATCCAGATCGGCCAGCGGAATGCGACGAAAGACCGTCTGCAGCAGCTTCGCACGATTCAACCCTTCATTGGCGCCGAGCAGGGAATCCACCCGGGCAGCCCAACGGTCCCGGATAACGGAATCCGACTCGGTGCCGACGAGGCCGACGACATCGAAGCTGTACCGTTCGAAACGCAGTGGTTCGGAGACGGTACGGGGGCCGGCGTTTTCACTGACCGACACCTCAAACAGCAGGTCGCGGCCCTTGCCCGCCTGGGAAAGGCGCACCTCCGCGTTCCACCGCGGGGCGGCCGCTACCGCCCAGTTGAGAAAGCCGAAATGCCGGCCGAACACCCCGCGAAGGGAGTCGGCGACGAGTACGCTCAACCGGCTGGTCTTGCTCGCGGGGTTTCCCTTCAGCGCCCGGGCCATCACGGCGCAATCCTGGTTCAGCGCGGCCGGTTCGGCGAGCTCGGCGAGGTAATCGCACGCATCGATGTTCACCTTGAGGGCCACCGAAGCCGGGGTGTACGCCGGCAGCGGGCAGGTCTGGGCGGCAACCGCGGCGGTCCCACCCAGGAGTGCAGCGAGCGCGAAGAGCAGCTCAGTCTGGAGGCGGCCGCTTCGGCGGCGGCGTGACAGCGGCGTCATCCAGGAGCACATCGATGATGGCGCTGTCGAGCTCGAGAGGAGTCGGTCCATTGACTCCATCGGCGTATCTGATCTCATAGGTCACCCCACTTTCTCCCTGATGCAATGGCCGGCGTGCCCGGCCGCTCACGATGCCCTGCCAGACTTTCAGGCGTCCCTGGACTGCGGTGGTATCCCCTGCGTTGAGCTTCAAGAGCGAGTCCATCCACCGTTTGGCGAGCCCCCGGTTGCCGGGCGGCTTCCCTTCGAAGAGGACCTGCACGCCCTGCGGTGTGAGCGGAGCTTCCAGGAGCACCGTAGCGTCTCGTTCGCGCAGAATCAGCTTCGCCGGAAAGTGTCGCAGGAAGAAGTCGGCAGACGGAGCCGGAAGGAACGTCACGGTCACGACGCTATCGAAGTCGTCGGGGAACTCCCAATGCGCTGGACGCCAGGCGGACATCGTACGGGTTTCCTTGCTGACGAAACCCGGCGCGTAGGCCCAGATCCGTCGTCCGAACGGGGAAATCCCTTTCAGCACGTGAGCCTCGGGCTTGGCACGGCTCAGCCTGACGGTGTCGGGAACCGAGTCTTGCGCATCACCCTCGGCGCCATCCAGCGTAAAGAGGAGTGCGGCGCCACCCTCGCTCGTGACCGAGACGCTGGAAACGAAGAGGGCGACAAAAAGCGCAACGGCCAAGATGCCCCAGAGAGCCCGCGCGACGGTGCGCCTCCGCAACAAGTCGACCGCGCGGGTGCGAACCCGCACCCCCCAGTCGCTCGGCAGTAATCCGCCCAGTCCGCCGAGGCCGATGAGGGCGACATTGGTGACGGAGAGCTTCGGAATGGCTTGCGGCGCGTGAAGGTGGAGCCAGAACCCCACGCCCATGTCGAGCACGGCCAGGGCCGCAACCGAGTACCACAGGGCTGACGATTCCGCCGCGGGTTCGCCGTCTTTCACGCCTTGGCTACCTTGACCGAGTAGTTCCCCATCCCGTTGGCCCGATTGTAGTGCCGCACCTGCACGAAGTAGTTGCCAGCGATCAGCTTGGCCGCAATCCGGGCATTGGCGTCGAAACCGGAATCGTCGTCCTCGGCAATCAGAGCGGTCGCACTGTTGGGACCGAAGAGCTTCATCACCACGTCCGTCGGACCGCGGGTATCGATCACGTAGCGGCCATCGGACGCGGCCGTGAACCGGAACAGGTCCTCTTCCCCCACCTTTCCGATCGACGCCGCGGTGCGGCTCTTGGCATTGACCTTGAGCTCCGTGGCGGTGGAGACCGTGACTCCGGCCTTGGGATACATCTTGGCACCGGCGATGAACTGCTTGTCCAGCGTGGACAGGATCTCGTTCGCCTCGGTGCCGATGCCGTTCAGCGTCCAGGAGGCGGGAAAGAAATAGAGCATGATCGACTTGGGGTCGAACGCGGTGCCGTTGATCTGATCCGCGCTGTACCGGCGCAGGATGTTGTGGCGGGTCTTCGGCTCGTCCCAGAAATTGGGCGACTTGGCCATCTCGCTGATGACGACCGCCTCGTTCCACTGAATCCCCCCCGCGGGATTCTGGTGCTCGTGGGCGAGCCCGATCGCGTGACCGAATTCGTGTGCGGCCGTCCCGCCATCGAGAAAGCCGAGATTCATCGTCGGCTCGTTCAGCGGAATGTCCCCGCAGTCGGTGCCGATGTAGGACCATGCCCCGTCGGTGGGATCGAACGCGACGCGGATCTCCGCGTTGAGGTCGTTGCCGAACTTGAGGGTGAGGTTGGCCATCTGGGTCCACCACGCCGCCTGCTGGCGCGCCGTGCTCTGCTCGGCGGCGGTCCCGCCCAGGAAACGCACCCGCAGCTTCGATCCGTTCATCCAGGTTTTGCCGATCGGCGCGATCGCTTCGACGCGTCGTTCGCTCCGGCGCCTGGTGGGCTGGAATTGCATCAGCTCTCGAGGGGAGATGCGATCGATACAGACTTTCGGTCGGTCGGTCATGGCGCTTGCCTCCGCAAACAGTTAACGGCGTCCGGTCAGGTGTTCATCAGCATCTTGACGAGATTCGGCATTCCGACTCCCTGCTGCGACGGCTCCCGTTCCAGGTCGGTACAGTTGTCACGCAGAATGCGCTTGACGCGGTCGGGCTCGCCGATGAACTCGCGCCGGGCCGAGAGGAAGGCCGCGAGGAGCCCGGACACATGGGGGGCCGCCATGCTGGTTCCGCTCATCTCCACGTACAGTTGATCGACCGTTCCCTGCCCGGGAGGCAGCGGATCCGCGACCGGGCCGACCATCGCATGTCGGCACGACAGAATCCGCTCTCCGGGTGCCACCAGGTCGGGCTTCTGGCGCCCATCCGCGGTGGGCCCCCGCGAGGAGAAGTAGGAGACCCCGTAGGAATGCGGGTGCTCCTTGTGCACCGACCCCACGGCGATTGCGTCTTCGAGATTCGCGGGGTCACTGATCGACCAGGGCATGTTCGCGTCGATGGTTCCGTCCAGTGTCTGCAGCACCGCGAACCCTTCATTGCCCGCGGCCATGACCACCAGCACGCCCTGTCGCCACAGCCTCCGCAGCTCCCGGCAGAGCGGGGTATACCCGCACGCGTACACGCTGGGGTCGAACCCTCCGCCGAGACTCAAGTTGACGCCATGGATCACGAGGCGCCCGGCGGCTTCGTTGGTGGCGGCAACGTGGTCGAGGGCCTTGATGATCCAGGCATCCTCGCCGGCTCCCCGCCGGTCCAGCACGCGGTAGACCCAGAGGGTGGCCTCCGGTGCCATCCCGGAAAGGACTTGCGGCTGGCCGCCGGTGAAGGGCACCTCGAGTCGACCGGCAATGATCCCGGCGACGTGGGTACCGTGGCCGTGCTCGTCCGGCGCGGCCCCGCCCTGGCCGAGGGGACCGCTGACCGTGCAATCGAACTGGGCGGCGATGTTCGCGTGGCCGCGAAAGTGCGGATGGGCCGCGTTGATCCCCGAATCCAGCACCGCCCACACGATCTCCCTCCCCAGCGCGTTATACGCCACGTGGGCGGGCGTGACCTGCACGGTGTGAATGGACGAGGTGAGCAGCGCGGCCTTCGCCGCATTCTTCCAGACGCGGTCGACGGATTTGGCGAGATCCGGCAGTTGTTGCGCCAGGTCGTTGGCGAGCCGCTCGGTCTCCTCCCGCGTCAGCCGTGCCGCCACGAAGCGCTGCAGCGGCTCGATGCACAGCTCGTCATCCGAGGCGTTGCCCGCGTGTTTCCGGATGTGCGCGACGACCGTGGCTCGCAGGGCGTCCAGCGGTGTCGCGCTCGTCGAGGACGGCTCGGCGAGTTCGATGAGCAGCTTATGGCGGGTGACGGGGGCGTGGTTTTCCAGCTCACGGATCACGTCCCGCGCGACCACGAATTCTGCGACCGGCTGGAACAGGGCGGTATCCACGGCGTCCCGGACCGCATCCCGCACCGGCGCCAGGCGCAAATAGCCGGTTGCGGAGTGGGGATTGCGCGGGCTGTCGGGATTCCAGCGCTGCTCGTCCTCGATGCGCCCGACCGGCGCGAATTCATCGGAAAGGGTCTTGTCCAGCGCGACCGGATCGAGGGGATCCGCCACGTTCACCCAGGTGCGCACGCAGGCCGGCAGCGCGAGTCGCCGCTGCTTCGTCAGGCGCTTGACCTGATCCTGCACCTCTTCGATGCCTAGCGGCGAGCCGATCGTCACGAAGAGGGGGACATCGTACTGCCGGGGGTCGAGCTGCGAGAGTACGTCGTACGCGATCATCGAGCCCTGGCTATGGCCCACGACGACAAACGGCCCACCTCCGACGCGAAGCCGCTCGAGTAGGCTCTCGCGCATCCGCTCGCGGCGGTCGGGTACAAAGAAGTAGTCGTTGACGTCGCGCAGGAACGCGCGGGTGAGCTGCCGGGTGATCCACTCGCGAACGATCCGCGGAAGGGGGAGCACGCTGGCCTCGACGCCGCGCACCGAGAGCGTGGGGGAATCCGTCGAAGGGGTATGGTCCCTGATCTGCCTCGCGATGCGCAGCAGCACCGCCCGGTCGTTCCGCTTCGAGGCCACCGCGGCGACTTCCTCTTCCAGCGCGACGGCCTGGACGTGCTCCCGGATCGAGAGGCTTCGCCCGGTCGGCTGGTCTTCGAGGCGGGTCATATCCCCGCTCCGGCAGGTCCCCTCGCTCGGATCCGGATAGTAGGAGCGGTTCACCCAGTAGGCCAAGCGGCTGCGCTCGCCGAGGTCGAAGTCGAACAGCGCATGGTCCCACTGGCACTTCAGGATCGAAGGGAGCGGCTTGTTCCCGATCCCATGCACGTAGACGACGGTGCGGGCGCCCGCGGTGTTTTGTTGCGCCAGGATCGAACTGGGGCCGGCAGACGGGATGTCGCTCGTCTTCGGTTGCTTGCGGCCCGTAGCCGCTTTGGAGCGAGGACGAGGCTTCGGCATGGTTCAGGCGACGCTCCGGAGCGACACGTCGAGCTTCTCGAATACACTGTGAATGCTGCACGCCAGGGCGTGCTCAGCCCCCCCCAACGGATCGTCTTGTTGTGCGAAGTGCAGACCGGCCGCGATGTCCGTCGCGGCCCCGTTCTTGTCGATCACCCACAGGCTTCCCGAATCCCCTTCGTCGCACAGCATCCCGTTCGGCGGCGGGGCGCCAGGCGTCGGGCCGATCTCGAATCCACCAACCTGCACCGCGCCGATCCGGCCCCCGTAGTCGTGGCGGATGATGACGCCGATGCGAACCACGGTCCCGCGCGTAACGCCCGTCGTTCTGCCCGACTTCACCACCCGGTCGCCGATCGCGACCTTCGCGAGTTTCTTGGGCGCGATCCCCAGTTCCAGGATCCTTTCGTCGAACATCCGGGTCTCGATCCCGGCGATGGCGCAGTCGCCCGCCAGACCAACATGGCTTCTGAGCA
>CAZYPO010000089.1:0-6794 GCA_964649225.1 uncultured Gemmatimonas sp.
TTCATCGAGGGCTGGGGTACCGCCGTGGACGCGGTGGTCGCGGATTTCATTGCGGGTGCGGCTGAAGAGCTGGTGCTCAAGGCCGCTCCGGACGCGGACGTTCTTCTGGTGGAAGGGCAGGGCAGTATCAACCACCCAGGGTATTCCGGAGTGACCCTTGGCCTGCTGCACGGCTGCTGCCCGGAGGCGTTGATCCTCTGCCACCAGGCGACGCGCGAATTCATCGGCGAATACCGCGGCGAACCCTGGCTCCGCATTCCGCCCTTGACAGATTACATCAAGATGTACGAGCTGCTCGGATCCGCGGTGCACCCGACCCGGGTGATTGCGATCTGTCTCAATACCTACGACTTGTCCGAACCCGAGGCGTGCGCCGCGTGTGAGACCGCGGCGCGCGAGACCGGTCTGCCCTGTACGGATCCGGTGCGCTTCGACCCGGCGCCGCTGCTCGATGCGATCGAGGCGGCGCGGACCCGCCGGTTCCCCCCTAAAACGGCTTGAAGCCCGGGCTGCCGTACCGCGTCAGGTGCAACAAGTCCCATAGCGGTACCGCGTAGGCGAGGGCCACGAGCACGACGGCGACGATCAGCCACAGCCCCAGCCGGTCCCAGATCGTAGTCTTGAAGCCGCCCGGCGGCGCTTCGAGCGGCTCGGCCCATTCAATCGGCGCAGGCGCGGTCTGCTTTCCCGCCAGCAGGGTGCCGAGCATGACGAGTACGAAGAAACCGGCGCTCGCGAAGAGTACCAGGCCTCCCAGAGCGGAAATGCTGGTGAGCCCGTGCCACATCTGGGCCTGGCCCGCCCCAGCGTACTCGGTTGCGAAAACCCGGCGGGGCAGCCCCATGAGCCCCGCGATATGCCCCGTGAAGGAGAACAGCACCATGCCGAGGAACCAGAGGTAGGGCTGAACCTTGGCCAGGAGACCCAGCTCGAGCGCCCGTCCGCTGATCCTGGGCACCAGATAGTAGCTGGCTCCCATGAAGGTGAGCGCCGTCGCGCTGCCGACGGTCAGATGAAAATGGGCCGCGACCCACGCGGTGTTGTGGACCACCGAGTTCAGCACGTAGGCGGAGTTGATCGCGCCGCCGAATCCACCCACCATGAAGAGCAAACCCGCCAGCAGCACGGAGGACACCGTCGGATTCCCCCAGGGGAGCGCCCGGATCCATCCGAAGAGACCTTTCCCGCCGCGGAGTCGGCCGGCTACTTCGAGCGAAGCGATCACGGTGAACGCCGTCACCAGACTCGGAAACGAGATCGCCATGGTATTGAAGGCGTGAAACAGCTTCCAGCCGGCGGAGATCCCGGGATCCTGGAATTGGTGGTGGAAGCCGACCGGCGTCGAGAGGATCAGGAACAGGGTGAAGGTGACTCGTGCGAGCGGCTCCGAAAACAGCTTCCCCCCCGCCTCACGCGGCGCGACGGAGTACCAAATGACGTACGTCGGCAGCAGCCAGAAGTAGACCAGGGGGTGCCCGAAGTACCAGAACAGTGTGCGCGCCAGAAGCGGGTCCACGGTTTTGATCCAGCCGAGCGACCAGGGGATCAGCTGGAAGAGCATCTCCGATGCGACGCCGATCGTCGCGAGCAGCCAGAGCATGGCATTCGCTGCGGTGGCATGCATGGCGAGGCTGGCAGGCCGCGCTCCCTTCCGCCGGCGGGATTCCCGCCACGATGCGATCATGCTGGCGCACCAGCCCCACGAGGCCACGACCACCAGAGTGAGTCCGATGTAAAAGGCCGGGTGTGCCTGCAGCGGCGGGTAGAAGGTGTACAGGACACTGGCGCGGAACGTGAGAATCGCCCAGACCGCCAGCAGGACTCCGACGACGGCGAGGAGGAACATTGCCCAGCCGAAGCGGGGCCACTTCACCTCGCCGTTTTCCTTTTGGGCGACGATGTACCCCAGCGCCATGATGAAAAAGGTGGTGAACACAAGCGCCATCAGGACGCCGTGCGCCGTCACCGACATGTAGTACATCCGGGCGGACTGGTAGGGCACTGCCAGGTTCGCGCGCGAGATCGCTTGCATGAGCGCCATCGCCGCGGCCACCCCGAAGGCCAGCACCGCGACCCAGATGTGCGCCAGGATGAGCCGGTTAGTGCGCGGCATGCTGGCCTTGCTCCGCCGCGGCCGGGGCACCCGCCCGCGCGGCGGTCCCCCCCCCGCGCCACTCCGCTTTGGACACCGCCGTGAGCCTCCCGGCCATGGTGTGATGGCCGAGGCCGCAATACTCGTTACAGGCGACGAGGTACTCCCCGGGCTGGAACGTGGTCGTGAATTGGCTCACATACCCCGGGATGAGCATGGCCTGGCCGTTGCTCCGGATCAGCTGGAAGCCGTGGATCACGTCCGTGGACGTCAGGTGGAACGTCACCGGTGTCTCCGCGGGCACGACCAACTGGTCCGGCAGCCAGGCGAACATCATTCCGATCACCGTCACGTGAACCGCCCCGCCCGCATCCACCGCAACCCCCTGCCGCCTGAACTGCGGACTCTGGAAGACCTTTCGCGGATCGATCGTCTCGACGTGAGACGGGGGATGGAACCCGTGCCGGATCGAGGCGTTGGCCAGGGTGCCAAAGAAGAACAGGAGCATGACACCCACTCCCCACATCCAGATGCGCTCGTAGAGGACGACCTTCATGGGCTCACCGCTCCCCGTCCGAGATAGAGGTAGAAGTAGACCGCGAACCATCCGATCACGAACAGGACCATGTAGAGCCCGACAAAAGCGAAGGTCCCGATCGGATGCTTGGGAAGGCCGTTGGGTGCCTCGAACATGCAGACCTCTCGTGGGCGCGGGACGGGGTGCCGTGGCTGGCGGGGTAGCGAGGGAATCTCGGAGCGGCAGTGTGAAGGGGATCTGAAGCCGGCCTGAAGCTGAGCGTCCCTGGCGTTCGGCCACCCGCCGGCTAGCTGCTGACCGTCCGGAGCGCGTTGAGGATGACCGCCACATCGATCGCTTCCTGCAGCAGGGCACCCGCGGCCGGTGCGAGATACCCGGCGGCGGCGGCCAGCATGGCGACCGAGCTCAAGCCGAGTCCCACCACGATGCTTTGCCGCGCGATCCGCAGGGTGCGCCGCCCGATGGCGACCGCTTCAGGGACGCGATCCAGCTCATCCACCAGGAGAACCACGTCGGCTGCCTCCGCCGCTATGCCGCCGCCCTGTGCCGCCAGGGCGAGGCCGACCGCGGCGGTCGAGAGGGCCGGGGCGTCGTTGGTGCCGTCCCCCACCATGAGCACCCGGCGCGATTCGCCGGCGAGTCTGACGACGTAGCGGACCTTGTCCTCGGGCAACAGATCGGCCGCCACCTCCTGAATGCCAACCTCGCGCGCCACGGCGTCGACGTTGCCGGCGTGATCGCCGGAGAGCAGCGCGATGTGGCTCATCCCCATCTGCCGGAGATCGGCAATAACTCTGGCCGCGCCGGCACGGACATGATCCGCGTAGGTGATGCTGCCGGCGGGCCGCCCATCGACCGCGACGTAGGCGCGGAGCGCCGGACCACCGTCGTGCAAGGTGGAGAGTGCCGCCGCGGCCCGGGGATAGCGCTCCCGCACCAGAGAGAATGCCCCCACGGTGATTTCGTGGCCTTCCACCGTCCCCCAAACCCCGCGGCCCGCGGCCTCGGTGACTGCTGTAGCCGGAGGCAGCGCAAGGCCCTGCCGGTGGGCCGCGTCCACCGTCGTGCGCGCGAGCAGATGCCCGGAGCCTTGTTCGACGGCACCGGCAAGTCGGAGCACTTCCGGTTCTCCGAACGGGGCCATCGCCTGCACCTTGGCGACTTCGGGCCGGCCCACAGTGAGGGTGCCCGTTTTGTCGAAAACCACCGCATCCACCGCGGCCAAGGCCTCGAGCGCGCCGCCGTGGCGCACGATGATCTGACGGCGCGCGGCGCGGTTGATCCCCCCGATGATGGCGACGGGGGTCGCCAGGATCAGCGGGCAAGGCGTTGCCACCACGAGCACGGCCAGGACCCGCAGAGGGTCCCCGGACAGCAGGTATGCGCCCAGCGCCACCCCGAGGGTGACCGGGGTGAACCAGACGGCATAGCGATCAGCGATTCGCTGCAGCGGCGCCTTGCTGGCCTGGGCGGTTCGCACCAGCTCCACAATCCGGGCATACAGACTGGCCGCCGCCTTCGCGGTGACCTCGAGCACCAGGGGGCCGTCGAGATTGAGCGTGCCCGAGCGGAGGACCGAGCCGGTGCGTGCCCGCTGCGGCAGCGGCTCGCCCGTAAGCCGGGCCACATCCACCTGGGAAGAGCCCGATTCGACGATCCCATCACACGGTACCAGCTCGCCGGGTCGCACCAGGATCCGCTCCCCGACCGCAATCACCTCCGCCGGGACGTCGCTGATCCGCTCGCCCACCTTCCGGTGCGCCAGGCGCGGCGCCTGGGCTTCGAGCTCGCGGACCGCGGCGGAGGCACGCCTCTCGGCGTAATGCTCCAGCGCCTCCCCGCCGGTCTGCATCAGCACGATCACTAGGCCGGCGAACGGCTGGTCGAGCAGCATCGCGGCTGCGATCGCCAGCGCGGCCACCAGATCCGCCGCAAAGCGACCCCGGAAGACTCCGACCACCGTGCGGAACAGCAGCGGAAGCCCGATGAGCCAGAGGCCCAGGGTCCATACGGTGTGCTCCGGGAGTGGAGGATCAGGCGTCTGGGAAAGGACCAGCCCCGCGAGCAGCGCCACTGTCGCCGCGGCCGGCCGGAGCAGAATCCGGCCGCTGTGTTTCACAGGCGCTTCGGCGGGAGTGTCGCGGGTTGTGCGGACGTGTTGCGCAGACAGAAGCCGACGCCGCGCACCGTCTCGATGCGCTGTTCGGTCGTGCAGCGGGCCAGCTTCCGCCGGAGATTCCCGACGTGCACATCCACCACGTTGCTCTCGGGATCAAAATGCATGTCCCAGACCTTCTCGAGCAGCGCGGTGCGGCGCACAACTTCCTCCGTATGCAGCAGGAAATACTCGAGCAGCTGAAACTCCTTGGCGGTCAGATCGAGGTGCTGGTCGCCGACCGTCGCGACGTGACGCAACCGGTCGAGCGCGATGTCGCCGAAGCGCAGGATCTCCAGCCGCTCGGCTCCTCCACGACGCGACAGGGCCCGCAACCGGGCGAGCAGTTCCTCGAAACGGAAGGGCTTGGACAGGTAATCATCGGCGCCCGCATCGAGCCCGCGCACAACGTCCTCGACGGCGTCTCGCGACGTGAGCATCAGGATCGGGGTCTTGCGGCCTTCCCGCCGGAGTTCCATGGCCACTTGGAAGCCGTTCTTCTTGGGCAGGATGACATCCAGAAGGATCACGTCGTACTCGTAGACATGCGCCAGCATGGTGGCTTCCTCGCCATCGGGCGCGACGTCGACCACGTAGCCCTCCTCGAGCAGGCCCTGCTCGATGAACCCGGCCACTTTCCGGTCGTCTTCTACCACCAGGACTTTCATGGGCTCGAACCTAGAGTTGCCGGTCTGAACGGTCTCTAAAGACTATTTGAAGAAATCTTCATGTACCGGAATCGCTGGCGGGGAGCCGGAGGATGAAGCGGCCCTTCCCCTGATGGGGCTCGGCGGTCAGATCGCCCCCCAGGAGCCGGGCAAGGCGGCGCGAAAGCGGAAGACCGAGCCCATGCCCGGCCCGCTCTTCCCCCGCAGTGGTGAAGTAGACGTCGAAGATGGATTCCGTGTCCTCCGGACGAATCCCGGGTCCCTTGTCATCCACCAGGAAAACCACGTTGCCGTTCTGGAACTCGATCCGGGTCGTCACGACGCCATCGGGCGGGGAATGCCGAACCGCGTTGCGGAGGAGATTCACCAGGATCTGTTCCACCCGGTGTGAGTCCGTGAGGCAGCGCGGACCATCGCTGCCGCCGATCGCTTTGAAGCGGATGCCGCGCTCGTTCGCCGAGGGCGTAACGCGCTGAACCGCCCCGCGCAGCACGACGCCGCAGTCCACATTGCGTAAGACCGGCTTGAGCCGGTCCTCGTCGAGCCGGCTCAGATCCAGCAGATCGCTGATCAAGCCGACGGCTTGTTCCGCCGAATCGAGAATCTCGTACGCGGCCCGCGGCACCTGCTCGGGATCCTTGCGGCGGACCATGATCTCGGCCCAGCCATAGACCGCGGCGAGCGCATTGCGGAGCTCGTGGTTCACCATCGCGAAGAAGCGTTCGCGGGACCGGTGCAGCTGCTGCACTTCCTCCAGCAGGCGATTGCGCTCGGTGTGCAGCCGCGCATTCTCGACTACCGAGCCGATGGTCAATGCCAGCAACCCGGCGAGGTGTTCATCCTCCTCGCTGAATTCGCGGGCGCCGATTTTCTCGGTCAGGTACAACTCCCCGATCACGCCGTGGGGCGCACGAATCGGGACGCCGAGGAAGGAACGCATGGGGGGGTGGTTCGGTGGGAACCCCACCGACGCAGGATGACCTCCGAGATCGGGGATCCGGATCGGGCGTCCTTCCTTGATGACCAAGCCGAGGATGCCGCGGCCGATGGGAGGAGCTCCGATCTGTTCCCGTTGCTCCCGGGTGAGCCCGGAGACCGTGAAGCTCTCCAGGCTGCGGCGGTCCGGATTGAGCAGGCCGACGGCGGCGTACTTGGCGCCCAGCACATCGGCGGCAAGGTCGGCGACCTGTTGCAGGACGGCGTCGTGGCGAAGCTCGGCGACCAGCGCCGGAAACTCGCGAACCAGCCGTTCGATCCGGGACCCTGTACCGGGAGGACTCGATGGCATGGCTGGATCTTATCACCGGCAGGCTTCTCATGACGCATTCATGTGTCCTTCAG
>CAZYPO010000089.1:6894-10386 GCA_964649225.1 uncultured Gemmatimonas sp.
TGAGTCCGGCTGGACCGATACGGCAACCCAGCGGGTGCAGCACGCGCTCGCGGGGTTTCCTTCCCTGGGAGGAAGCGCCGCATTGAGGATCCGACAGGGAGCGCCGGTCGCGGAAGTGCTTGCGCTGCTCGAGGAGCTCGGCGCCGATCTGCTGGTGCTGGGCGTGCGCCGGGGCGGCCCCTCCGGCGAAATGGGGTCGGGACACGTGGGGCGAGACTTGCTCCGAACCGCGCCGGTCGCCATTCTCACGGTGCCGATCTGACCGGAGCGGGAGTCTGAGCGAGCTGGAGCTGGTGGGACGACTGGCCATTGCCGCCTTGGCGGGTATGGCTGTAGGCGTCGAGCGCGAGTGGTCCGGCCACGCTACCGGGCCGCAGGCCCGCTTTGCCGGGGTTCGGACCTTCTTCCTCCTTGGCGCCATCGGTGGCGTCGCGGGGTGGCTGCTCGACACCGGGGCCCCGCTGGTGGCCGCAGCCTTTCTACTTGCCACAGGCGGTCTCATCGTCGGTGCCTACCTCACCGCCGCGGGTCGTGGCGCCCAAGCCATCGATGGGACCACCGAGACCGCGGCTGTGCTCGTGCTCGCGGTGGGACTGCTGGCGGGCATGGGATCGCTGCGTATTGCCAGCGGTGCAGCTACGGTCATCGTCCTCGTTCTTGGCGAGAAGGACGTCATCCGTAAGTTCATCAGCCGGATCGGTCACGAAGAAATGCGGGCCGCGCTCCAGTTCGCGGTACTCGCGCTCGTGGTGTTGCCGCTGCTTCCAGCCGGCCCCATCGAACGACTAGGCGGGATGCAGCCCCGCCAGCTCTGGGCGGTGGTGCTGCTCTTCTCCGGTCTCAACTTCGCGGGTTACATCGCGCGCCGTATCCTCGGCGATTCGCGCGGCTACCAGGCGATGGGGGCGCTGGGCGGGCTGGTCTCATCTACCCTGGTCACCCTCACCTTCTCCCGGCAGAGCCGGCGCGAGCCCGGCAATGCCATCGCGCTGGCCGTCGGCACGGTGGCGGCCTGCACCGTTGTGATCCCCCGGGTCCTCGGCATCACGCTGATCCTCAATCCCGCACTCTTCCCCCGGACCGCCCTGGGTCTGCTGCCGACCCTCGCTGCCGGTGTCCTACTCATCCTGCTCGGATTCAGGCATCTGCGTGGCGGCGCGCCGCAGGAAACACCGCCCGCACCGCGCAACCCGCTCCAGCTTCGCACGGCGGTCATTATGGCGCTGGCTTTCCAGGTCGTCCTGATCCTACTGGGCTTGGTAACCAAGCGGTTCGGGGAAAGCGGGGTGCTCGCTTCGGCCGCCGTGCTCGGCCTGACCGATATGGATGCGCTCACCTTCGGCATGAATCGTCTGGCCCAGTCGCCGGAGCTCGTCTCGATCGCCGCGCTCGCCATTGTGCTGGGGGTGACGGTGAACGGCGCGTTCAAGGCGGGGATGAGCGGTGTGCTTGGGGGTTCCACCTACCGCCGCTGGACCCTGCCGGCCCTCTCGCTGCTCACTGCGGCGGGCGCTGCCGGGTTTTGGCTGCTTACCTGGGCCACTCCCGCCCCCTGATCGCGGCGATAAGGTGAGGCTCGCGCACGAGCGGTACCGCGACCGGCCAGGCGCATCCTCATCGTGTCGACGTGGCGGATCCGGAAGCAGTACTCAGACTCTTTCTCCTCGACGCCCCGACGCCGGCGCTGGCCGAGCTGCTAGTGTTGTTACCTGACGTCGTCAGCACGCCGCTCGGACTCGAAATCCCCCTGCGGGACCATCGCCCCGAGGAAATCCTGGCGCTCTGTCTCCGGCTCGGCGTCACGGCCAGGGCCACTCGAATCGTGGAACGCATTCCGATCGATTCCATGCCCCGGCCTGCGGTCCCCCCGGCAGTGGGGGCCGCGGCGCCGCCCGCTGCTGCGGAGGATGTGCCGATCATCTCCAGGAGCTGATCCTCACAGGATCCTCACGGCCGCTTCAGAGGCCCGCGGCTATCCTGGGCCATGATTCGCAACTTGGGCACCGCCGACCGCCTCATTCGAATCGTGCTGGGGGCCATGCTGCTCGGCCTCTACGGTGCGCTGCAGCCGCCGCTCAGGTACCTCGCGTTGCTCGGTCTCATCCCGCTGGGCACGGCGCTTACTGGCAACTGCCCGATTTACACCCTCCTCGGGATTTCGACCGCTCACAAGTGTCCGGCAAGTCTACGCCGCTGAGTTTTCGCCCGTTTTTCACCGTCGTTTCATAGCGACTGTCCGAACTTCCTCCTGATTCTCCCAGGAGGCAGCGATGTTCCACACCATGCTGGTTCCCCTCGACGGATCGCGCTTCGCTGAGGCCGCCCTCCCGCTCGCCTCCCAACTGGCCAGAAGCGCCAAGGCCAAGTTGCAACTCGTACACGTCCACGAGCCCATGGCCGCGGTCATCGGCCCTGGCGACATGGTTCTCCCGCCTCCCTATCTCGATGAGGAGCTGCAGGCCCGGGAGGAATCCTACCTGGCCGAGATCGCCGCGGACCTGCGCCCGGCTTGCACGGTCCCCGTGGGACTCCGGGAGATCGCGGGTGCGGCGGGCCCCGAGATCTGTGAAGAGGCCGCCCGGATTGACGCCGACCTGCTGATCATGGCGACGCACGGGAGGGGCGCATTGCGGCGCCTCTGGCTCGGCAGCGTGGCGGACTACGTGGTCCGCCACCTGGGAGTGCCGATCCTGCTGGTGCATCCCGACCGGGCCGGCCAGGCACCGAGTGTCCCCGCAGCGCGCGGTATCCTGGTGGCGCTCGATTTCTCGCAGGATGCCGAGACGATTCTGGAACCGGTGACCGCGTTCGCGCAGCTCACCCAGGCACACGTTACGCTGATCCATACGATGGGGACCTTCCAGGAGATGGGAGCGCCGGCGTTGCCGTTCCCCATGCCGCAGGACCCGGCGCTGTTGGAGAGCTATCGCGTTCAGGCGCAGCGCAAACTCGACGAGGTCGCGGATCGCCTGCGGGCGCGCGGGCTCAGCGTCGCGACCAGGATCACGGCCGGTGTGAGCACCGCGGGCACGCTGCTCGATGCGCTGGAGGAAGCGCGCTTCGATCTGATCGCTATGACGACCCACGGCGCGGGGGGCATGCGGCGGCTGCTGCTGGGAAGCGTGGCGGACAAGGTGATCCGCGGGGCCGTCAAACCGGTGCTGGTGCTGCGACCGTCGCCGACGGTCTGAGCGATTCTTCCCGCGGTTTTCAGCGTCGCTTCAGAGGGGCGCGATTAAGTTGGCAGCGTCAACCGGAGGAACGAGAGGGCCTCCGACTGGCAATGGTCAGGCGGGTTGCCCGTCTGACCCGCGCCGGGGGCGGCATCCCGGCCCGCACCGCCGAGGCTGACCTGCGACGCAGCCGACCGGCGACGCCCGCATCGGCCGACGGCCCCGCCTGTTTGGACCTGAGGCGGAGGCCCAATGGAGATGAACAGACCGATGCGCGCCGGGGCGACGCCTTACGAAAGCGTCACCCCGGCGGCGTTTC
>CAZYPO010000090.1:0-1525 GCA_964649225.1 uncultured Gemmatimonas sp.
TTCGCGATCGCGGAATCACCGGTGGCGAAGGGCACCATTTGGGTCGGGTCCGACGACGGTATGGTTCAGCTGACTCGCGACGGTGGGGCCCACTGGACCAGCGTCAGCCCGGGCTTCGGTGAGTTCACCCGGGTCTCGAACATCGAGCCCTCGCCGCATGCGGCCGGGACCGCGTACCTCGCCGCGAACCGGAACATGCTCGACGATTACGCGCCGTATCTCTACAAGACAACCGACTTCGGGAAGACCTGGACCAGAATCACCGAGGGCATCCCGGCCGACGAGTTCACGCGGGTGATCCGCGAAGACCCGGAGCGGAAGGGGCTCCTCTTCGCGGGGACCGAGCGGGGGGTCTGGGTCAGCCTCGACGACGGGGCGCATTGGCAGTCGCTGCGGCGAAACCTGCCGCGCGTTCCGGTCCACGACCTAGTCGTGAAGGAGGGCGATCTGGCCATCGCGACCCACGGCCGCGGCTTCTGGATCCTCGACGACATCTCGCCGCTCCGGCAGCTCAGCGGCGAGACACTCGCGAAGCCGGCTCATCTCTTCGACCCCCGGGACAACTATCGTGTGTCCTGGGGAGGTGGCGCCCTGATCGAGAACCTGCAGACCGGCACCAATCCGTCCACCGGGGTCTTCATCTATTACTGGCTCAAGGACAAGAGCCAGGAGGTGACCCTCGACATCCTCGATCCGAGCGGCGCCGTCGTCAACAGCTTCAGCAGCCGTCCCGATTCCGCCACGCTGGCCGACAGCCTCCGCCTCGAGGACAAGAAGCGGATTCGCAACGACAGCTTACGGGCCACGGGCGTCACCGATTCCGCCCAGCTCGCCGCCCCGTATGTCGAGCCTCCGCCGGATGAGGAGCCCAACAAGCTCTCACCCCGCCCGCGGGCTCCTAACAACCAGGGGCTTAACCTCTTCACCTGGGCCTTCCGCTACGCCGATGGCGTAGCGCTGAGCGATACCACGTTTCAGTTGCAGCGGGTCCCCGGTGTCACTGCGCTTCCCGGCTCCTACTCGGTCCGCCTGACGGCGACAGGCCGAACAGAGCTTCGCCGCTTTACCCTCAAGGCCGACCCTCGAGTGAGTGGAGCCGCAGCGGACTTTCAGGCCCGGTTCGAGCTGGCTCAGCGGATTCACCGCGCCACGGGAGAAGTAGTCGAGGCGATCAACGCCATCGCGGCGCTGCGAGTCGCGACCGAGGCTCGCCGCACGGCGGCTACTGGAAACCCCGCACTCGAGGCGACACTCCACCGCTTCGGCGACAGCTTGAAGGCGTTATCGCGGCGCCTGGCCACGCCCCGGACCACCGGATTCGACTTTGAACCTTATGCCACGAGCTCACTCTCGGAGCTGCAGCGATTCTCCTTTGGTGACATGAACTCGGCCCCGAGCCAGGCCGAACGGACCGGCTCGGTCGAGGCGCTGGCTCGGGCCCGGCGTCAACTCGACGAGGTGAGGCGGGTGATCGGGGCTTCGCTTCCGGCGGTGAACGAGGCACTCAGGTCGGCGGGCCAGGGTC
>CAZYPO010000090.1:1625-4614 GCA_964649225.1 uncultured Gemmatimonas sp.
TCGCTCCGCCAGCGCGACGCGATCGAGGCCCCACTCGGACCCCTGCTGGTCCTGGCCGGCCCCGGCGCCGGCAAGACGTTCTGCCTCATCGAGCGGATCCAGTTTCTCACTGACGAGCGCGGCCTCGATCCCCAACGGATCTGTGCTGTCACTTTCACCAACAAGGCCGCCCAGGAGATCGCCGACCGGCTGCAGAAGACGCTGGGCGATCGCTCCAAGGAGGTGAAGGGCGGAACGCTGCACGCCCTGTGCGCCGAGATTCTGCGGGAGCACGGCGAGTGGGTCGGCGTGCGCCGCGGCTTCGGCATCGCCGACGAGGAATACCAGAAGGATGTCTTGCGGCGGCTCGGCGTCTGGGACAAACGGCACGGCTGGCTGCTAACCCGCTTCGGGCTGCACCGCGCGCGGGCCCAGGCGCTGGTCCCCGACGATCTCGCCCTCTTCAGCCGGTATCGCGAGTATCTCGAGCGGCGGAACCTGCTCGATTTCGACGATCTGGTCGTGCGCACCGCCGAGCTGCTCGAGAAACACGCGGAGGTGGCCGACCAGGTGGCCGGGCGCTGGGATTACCTCCTGGTAGACGAGTTCCAGGACTTGAACCCCAGGCAATACGCCGTGGTGCGCCGGCTGGCGGAGCAACACAAGAACCTCTTCGTGGTGGGAGACGACGAGCAATCCGTCTACTCCTGGACCGGCGCCGATCCCCGGGTGCTCCAGCAGTTCGTCAATGATTTCCTGATCAAGCACATCGTCGTGCTGGACCAGAACCGGCGGAACACCCGCCAGATCTTCGCCTCGGCCCGCCTGCTGCTTCGTCACAATCCCAGCCTGTTCGAGGAAAAGCTGCTCAAGGCCGAGCGGGAATCGGCATACCCGGTCAGCGTGTTAGGGTTCGCTGACGAGCACGCCGAGGCGCGCTGGCTGCTGGCCGATCTGCTGGCCGACCAGCGCGGCTCCGGGCTCCCCTGGGGGGAATACGGCGTGCTCTACCGCCGCCACGAAATCGGCGACAAGCTCGAAGCGGAACTGCTGTGCGCCGGCATCCCCTGCCGCCTCGCCGCGGGACGGGCCCTGCAGGACGACCCGGTGGTGCGCTACCTGGTCGCCGCCCTGCGGGTCATCGCCGATCCGGGAGACCCGCTCCGCCAGGAAGGGTTCGCCCGGGTGGTGGTGCCCTCGACCCTGTGGGCCGGCATCGTGTCTCAAGCCGAGCGGGAGAAACAGGATCCGGTGGCGATGATGCGGACGGTCGCGAAGCGCTTGAGCCGCGATGACGAGGACGGCAAGAAGCTGCGCAGGACCGACTACGCGCTGCAGAATCTTCCCGCGCTGGCGCGCCGGCACCAGACCCTGGCGGGATTGGTCGAGGAGCTGCTCTCCCAGCGCGTCGGCACCTACAAGACGGTGCTGGAGGATCGCCACGACGAGCTGAGCGATCCGGCCCTGGATCCCGCGATCGTGGCGCTCGCGGACCGGCTTCGCGGCGCGCTGCACGGAAAGCAGCGGGTCTGGCTGCCCCGCCTGGGCGGCCTCGAGCTGGGGCTGTCCGGGCTGTTGCTGCGCGCCGGGGTCAGCTCCGTCGCCTATCTCGACGAGAAGGAGCCGCCCCAGAACCACGGCGTGCTCATTACGGAGCAGGACGGCGGCCGCTCCGGCATTGCCTTCGGCGTGTTCAAGGCCTTGCAGCTACTGCACGCGGAAACACTCCAGGACGCCTTCGGGGATTTCGTGTCGGTGGATCTGGAGACCACAGGTCTCGACCCGGCCACCTGCGATATCGTCGAACTCTCCGCCTTTCGGGTGCGAGACGGCGCGATCGTGGCCGAGTATCAGCAGCTCGTCCGACCCCGGGTACCGATCACCGAGGGGGCGCGCAAGATCCATGGAATCACGGACGAGGAGCTGCGCGACAAGCCAACCCTCGAACAGATCTGGCCTGCGTTCCGAGAGTTCTGCGGTGACGATATCCTGGTGGCGCACAACGGGAACGAGTTCGACTTTCCGGTCCTCCGCCGCTTAGGAGGGGAACTGCTCGAGGGCGGCGACTTCGTCAGCTACGATTCCTTGCTCCTCGCGCGTAGCCTGCATTCGGGAAGCTGTAAGCTCGGAGAGCTTGCCCACGCCTTCGGGATTGAGCTGCCGCAGGCACACCGAGCGGCCGCTGACGCGCGCGCGCTGGCCCTGGTGTTCCCCAAGCTTCAGGCCAGGAAGCTGACGCGAGCCCGCAAGACCGCCCTCGTTCACCTGCTCGACTACCTCGGCCTCGCCTTCTCACTCTCGGACGCAAAGACCCTCAGCGACGAAGCGAAGGGGCTGCTCTCAGTCGCCTACGCGTTTGCCCTCGGCCGCTACAGTGATTGCCTCGAGCACTACCGCTTGGAGCGCGCGTCACCCGGCGCCTTCGACGCCCCGTCCCTGGAGGAAGTTATCCGGCGCCTGGGCGGTCAGCGGAAGCTGGAGCAGTATCGGAAAGAGAAGCGGGCCGGCGAGCGCTACCCCGCGGCCATGGCCCGGCTGCGCCGGCTGCTCGAGGCGCACGCCGGTGAGACGCTCGCCGAACAGCTTCGCGGGTTGCTCGAGCGCCTCGCCCTGTCGCGCTCCGATGCCTCGGAAAAGGATCCGGACCTGCTGTACCGCGTCAACCTGCTGACGTTGCATTCGACCAAAGGGCTCGAGTTTTCGCGAGTGTATATCGTGGGGGCGGAAGACGCGCAGCTGCCCGGCGTGCCGAGGGACGGGCGTGAGCCGCCTGACGACGAGCTGCAAGAGGCCCGGCGGCTGCTCTACGTCGGAATGACCCGGGCCAAAGACCGGCTGGTGCTAACCCGCGCGGAGCGGCGGAAGGATCTCCCGACCGGGGGGTTCCGCTTCCTGGAAGAGATGGGATTCACGCCGCGGCCGCCCGGGTAGGTGCACGCAGAGCCGCTTCCTGTAGCGCCCTGCAGCGGATCGAGGCCGATCCTCCGGTTGAGGATCGGCCTCGAAACGC
>CAZYPO010000090.1:4714-10345 GCA_964649225.1 uncultured Gemmatimonas sp.
CCTCCCGGTACCAGGAGGCTCGCCAGGGCATCCAGCCGCTCACCCCAGTAGGCCTTGCGCCTCGCAATGTCCTCCTTGGAAGCGAGCTTGGCGTGAGACACCGCCGCTGACGCTTTGGCGTCGCCCTTCGCGGTCAGGGCGACCTGCACCGATGTGCCGTCTTCCCAGGCGATCCGGAGGTACTTGCCTGGCGTGGCTTTGCGGACCGTCAGCTTTGCACCCGGGAGCCATTTGCTCCGGACGCGCGGATCGCTGAACGCCCGATACAGCTTTGCCAACGGCACGGCGATTGTCTTGCTCCGGCTCGCTTCGTAGCTGCCGTTCCGGCGCTGCCCGATTTCGCGGAGCCCCTTGATCCGCTCGTACCCGACGGTCACGGTCTGGGTCCACCAGTCCGGGATCTTGAACTTCTCATGGACGTACTTGGCAATCTCTCGATGGGTCCAGGTATCGGCCTTCGCGTAGTCGAGGGCGGCAACCCAGCGGCCCCAGGCGCATCCGGTCTTGGCTTTGATCACCGCGTCGCTCATGCCGGCGAGCCTGGCGTAATCGGGCGGCGGCACCGCGGGAGCTGCCGGCTTGCGGGCCGGCTTCTGGAGGAGAATGGCGCGGGCGGCGGTGTAGGATTCGCGCGTTTTGTGCATGCGCCCGCGAACCAGGCGCTTGAAATCTTTGTCGGTAGGCATCGATCGGTTCCTTTGGTCGAGCCATGGGCCAGCCCCCCAGCAGCACACCCATGGCGACACAAAGGTTTGGCACCCCGATCCGGGAGTCTGCCCCCCTTTGCCTCTCGGAAGATTCCTGCTGGGGAGGAATCGAAGAGGTTGGGCGTGGATCTCCGCCCGTGCCTCTACTATGGGATGGGACTGGCGATCCCGCAAGACCCACGGGCTAGACGGTGCTCCGAGTGAACGCCTCCGCCGCGGACGGGCCCGAGCCCGCGGTTTCGTCGTGCTTGAAGAACACGTACAGTTCGTCCGCGCCCAGCCCCTCGAGCCGGTCGCGCCACGCCGCAAGCGCCGCGTCGTCGTAGGTCAGCCGGTGCAGCCGGGCGTAACCCCAGCTGGCCGTGCGCACGGCCGGGGTTTCGAAATCATCATGATCGGCGATGCAGAGCGCCGCGTCCTTGGCTCGCAGGGCCTCGTACACGTCGTCGTCGAACCAGCTCGAGTGCCGGAACTCGAACGCGGACCGCCAGCCACGCGGCAATAGGTCCAGGAACTCCTCCAGCCTGGGCAGGTCTTTTTTGAGGTTGGGCGGGAGCTGAAACAGCGTCGGACCGCGGCGCTCCCCCAGCTCGTTGGTCACCCGGGTGAAGTACGCCAACGAGTCCGCCACGTCCCCCGCTTTCAGCCGGCCGTGGTGGGTGATCCGCTGCGAGGCCTTAATCGCGAAGCGGAACGAGGGCGGCACTTTCGACGCCCAGTCGAGGAGAACGGTCTCCTTGGGCATCCGGTAGAACGTGTTGTTAATCTCGACCGTGGGAAAACGGCCGGCGTAGTAGCCCAGCATGCCGTCGTCCGGCAAATCCTTCGGATAGAACGAACCCTTCCACTCCTTGAACGACCAGCCGCTGGTGCCGGCCAGGATCCGCATCAACGGCCTCCGGCCGCCTTTTTCTTCGCCGGCCGCTCCGCCTTGCCCGGAGCCTCCTTCTTCTCCGCCGCCTTGCCCTTGGCCAGGCTGGCCTTGAGCGCCTCCATGAGGTCGAGCACCTTGGTGCCCTTCTCCTCCTGGGGCTCGCCGGTGATCTCGTGCCCTTCCACCTTCCGGTTGATCGCCTCCTGCACCTTGATCCGCACCGTGTCCTTATATGCCTCCGGCTTGAAGTCCTCGGTCGCCCCCTGCTCGACGATTTGCACCGCCAGGTTGAGCTCCGCCGACTTGACTTCACCCTCGCCGAGGGGAACTTCCGATGGCGAACGCAGCTCGTCGGCGTAGTGGAGCTGCTCCATCACCAGCACGCCGTCTGCCGTCGGCCTGACCAGCACCAGATTCTGGTGCCCGCGGGCGGCGTATTGCCCCAGCCCGGCCCGGCCGGTCTGCTTGAGCGCCTCAGCGAGGAGCCGGTACGGACGGTCGCCGCCCTTGTCGGGGCCCAGATAATAGGCCTTCTCGAGGTAGATCCGGTCGACGTGGGAGAGCGGAATGAACTCGTTGATTTCGATGGAGCCGTTACCCTTTTCCTCCAGCGCCTTGAGCTCTTCCGGCGTGAAGATTACGAACTGGTTCTTGGCGAACTCGTAGCCCTTCACCGTCTCGGCGCGTTCTACGGTGACATCGTGCTTGGGGCACTTGTAGTACTGCTTGAGTTTCGTGCCGCAATCCTTATGTACCATGTTGAAGGACACCGAGGCGGCCGATTCCCCGGTGGAATAGACGTGGACCGGGACGGACACCAGTCCGAAAGAGATCGTGGCGGTACCGATAGAGCGGGCGGGCATAAGCGAATCTCCAGAAGGACAGCAAGGGTAAGAAGAATCCCTAATGGATGCAAGCAAAGACGCCAAGCCCGACCTGCTAAGTACTTACCGCGCCAAGCGTTCACCGGACCGCACCCCGGAACCGTTTGGCGGGGCCGAAGCGGGCCCGGGCAAGCTCTTCGTGGTCCACAAGCACGCGGCTCGCCGGCTCCATTTCGATCTTCGCCTCGAAATGGAAGGTGTGTTGCGTTCCTGGGCGGTGCCCAAAGGACCATCCTACGATACCCACGATAAGCGACTCGCGGTCCACGTCGAGGATCACCCGCTCGAGTACGGAGACTTCGAAGGGCTGATCCCCGAGGGCAACTACGGCGCCGGGGCGGTGATCGTCTGGGACCGGGGCGAGTGGGTCCCGCTCGAGGATCCGCTCGAAGGCCTCCGCAAGGGCAAACTGCTCTTCAACCTCAAGGGCTACAAGCTGCGCGGTCGCTGGACGCTGGTGAAGATCAAGAAGTCCGAGAAGGACTGGCTGCTCATCAAGGAGCGCGATGAGTGGGCCAAGACGGATCCAGAGCCGCTGCCCGAAGAATCCGTCCTCTCCGGGCTCACCGTCGAGGAGCTGAAGGCGGGACACACGCCGGCCGACCGGATCCGCGTCGAGCTGGATCGGCTCAAGGTTCCGGAGCGGCGGGTCGAGCCGTCCAAGGCGGAATTCATGCTGGCGGAGCCGCGGGATGAGCCGTTTACCAAGCCCGGCTGGGTCTTCGAGCCCAAGCTCGACGGCTATCGCGCCCTCGCCACCCACGACGGAGGCGTGGCCACTCTGAAGAGCCGGAACGGCAACGACCTGACCGCGAGCTTTCCGGATGTGGCCCGGGCGGTGCGGGCTCTGCCGGTACCGCGCGCCGTGATCGATGGGGAGCTGGTGATTCTCGATGCGGAAGGGAAGCCGAGCTTTCAGGCGCTCCAGAAACGGGGCCGGCTCTCGCGCGCCATCGACATCCGGCGCGCCGCGGCGGAATCACCGGCGGTGTTCTACGCCTTCGATCTGCTGGGCTTCGAGGACCGGGATCTTCGGGCGCTTCCCCTGACCGAACGCAAGCGGATTCTCCGGATGCTGCTGCCTCCCCTGGGTCCGCTTCGCTTCGTCGAGCATTTCGAGCGTGACGGCAACGCGCTCATGGAGCACGTGACCGCCCTCGGGCTGGAGGGCATTGTCGGCAAGAAGGCGGATGCGCCCTACAAGGCCGGCCGCTCTCCGCAGTGGGTCAAGATCAGGGCGGAGCAGACCGCCGATTTCGTGGTGGTTGGCTTCACCGCGCCGAAAGGAACCCGGGACGGGTTCGGCGCGCTCCAGCTTGCCGATTGGGTCGAGGGCGAGCTGGTGTATGCAGGACGGGCCGGGAGCGGCTTCAGCGAGAAGCAGCTCCGCGAGGTGCGGAAGACCCTCGAAGCAACGGCGCGAAAGACTCCGCCCTGCAACGGACCCCGACCCTGGCCGGCAGAGGGAGCGCTACCGGCCAAGCGTCCGATTCCCGATGCGCGCGATTCCACCTGGGTGGAGCCGAGCCTGGTGTGCGAAGTGAAGTTCAAGGAATGGACCGAGGAAGGACTGCTCCGCCAGCCGGTGTTTCTCCGCTTCCGCGACGACAAGGCGCCGGAAGACTGCCTGCGTCAGGGCGCGGTGGCCGCGGGCGCGTCCGAAACGGCCGATGATCCCCCGGCCCCGCACGTGGTCCAGGCACCCGATGTCGCGCTCAGCAATCTGCACAAGGTGTTCTGGCCCAGGGAGAAATACACCAAGGGAGATCTCCTCGAGTACTACAAAGCGATTGCCCCCTGGCTGCTTCCCTACCTCAAGGACCGGCCGCTGGTGCTGACCCGATTCCCCGACGGCATCGAAGGCAAGTCCTTCTATCAGAAGGACGCCCCCGATTTCACGCCGGACTGGATCCGCACCGTGCCGATCTGGAGTGAGGACACCCAACGAACGCTCAACTACTTCGTCTGCGACAACCTCGAGACCCTGCTCTACGTGGCCAACATGGGCTCGATCCCGTTGCACATCTGGGCCAGCCGGGCGGATTCGCTGGAACGGCCGGATTGGTGCATCCTAGATCTGGATCCGAAAGGCGCCCCGTTCACTGACGTAGTGAAGGTGGCCCTGTCACTCCACCGGCTCTGTGAGGACGTGGAGCTGCCTCACTTCGTCAAGACCAGCGGGTCGACCGGGCTCCACGTGCTCATCCCCCTGGCGCAGCAGTGCACCTTCGATCAGTCCCGCACCCTGGGCGAGCTGCTGGCGCGCGTGGTGATCTCGGAGCTGCCGGAGATCTCGACGATCGTTCGGCCAATCAAAGGTCGGGAGGGCAAGGTCTATCTCGATTATCTGCAGAACCGGACGGGCCAGCTCATCGCGGCGCCGTTCAGCGTGCGGCCTTTGGCGGGTGCCCCGGTCTCGATGCCGCTCGAATGGCGCGAGGTGAACCGGCGGCTGGACATCTCGAAGCACACCATCGTGACCGCACCCAAACGGATGGAGAAACTGGGCCACGATCCCGTCAGGCCGGTGCTGGAGGTCAGTCCTGATCTGCCTGCGGTGCTGGAGCGACTGATGGGGAAGCTCAACGGCGGCAGTGGGGGATCCCGGAAGGGGAGCAAGCGGAAGTAACCGCAGCGAGCATCCCCCTGTCGGATCCGCCGGCAACGCTTCGCCTGGCATGCGAATCATCGGTCCATACGCCCGTGAAGGAGCCGTCCCATGTTCAGGCTCATGTTCATCCTCGTCGCGTTCTCGCTCGTCTCGCCAGGCAGTGCCCTCGGGCAACCGGATCGCCCCGTTGCGGCGCCGCTGCCCTCGGTTGCCTTGCCGCCGGAGTTGGATCGGGTGCTGCGAGACTACGAACGTGAGTGGCAAGCGCGCTCGGCAGGTGAATTGGCGGCGCTCTTTGTGGAGGACGGCTTCGTCCTGCAGCCCGGCCGGCCCCCGATTCGAGGCCGCCCCGGCATCACCGAGGTCTATCGCGGAGCCGGAGGTCCCCTCGCCTTGCGGGCCATCGCTTTTGGTGCCGCCGACACCGTCGGCTACCTCATCGGAGCCTACTCCTACGGACCGGGCTCGCCGGATGTCGGCAAGTTCATTCTCATTCTGCGGCGCGAGCCGGGAAAAACCTGGCGCATCGTCGCCGACATGGACAACGGGAATGGC
>CAZYPO010000091.1:0-2551 GCA_964649225.1 uncultured Gemmatimonas sp.
TGGCCGCGGCGTACGCCACGACGCGGTTCAACAACATCATGGACATGCTCCAGCTGGTCTTCGCGTTCGTCAACGCGCCGTTGTTCGCGACGTTCCTGCTGGGGATGTTCTGGCGGCGCTCCACGGGCCACGGGGCGTTCTTCGGGCTGCTGATCGGCACGGGGGCGGCGGCGATCCACCACGGGCTGGTGCTGCCCCAGGGTGCTATGCCCGGGCTCAAGGGCGGGTTCCTGGGCGCGGTGCTGCACACCTATCCCAGCGAAATGGCGCAGAACTTCTGGACCGCCATCTTCGCCTGGAGCGCCTGTTTCGTGGCGACGATCGCGATCTCGCTGCTCACCGCGCGCAACAAGTCCGACGAAGAGCTCAAAGGGCTGGTGTACAGCCTGACGCCGCGCCAGCAGGATGGCCGGCTGCCCTGGCTCAAGCGACCCGCCACGCTCGGCGTCATTGTACTGGGACTCACAGCAGTGCTCAACGTCATCTTCTGGTGATTACACGATGAACCTGGACCTGCGGCTGCCGATCGGTCTGATGTTTGCGATCTTCGGCGTGATGCTGACGGCGTACGGGCTCCTGTCCGATGCCGCCATCTATGACCGCTCGCTCGGGATCAACGTGAATCTGTGGTGGGGCCTGGTCCTCCTGGCCTTCGGGCTGGTGATGCTCGGGTTCGCGCTCCGGGCGCGGGGAGCGCGGCGCAGCAGCCCGTGATCCGTGCCCCGTTTGGCGTGACGCTGGACGGAACCCCCGTCGAGCTGTTCACTTTTCAGAACTCCAATGGCACGCAAGTCTCCGCCACGAATTATGGCGGAGTCATCGTCTCGCTGCTGGTGCGCGACCGCGCGGGCACGCTGGACGACGTGGTGCTGGGATTCGACTCGCTCGCCGGCTACCTCGAGCACTCGCATTACCTCGGCGCGATCGTCGGCCGCTACGCCAACCGGATCAGCCAGGGGCGGTTCACGCTCGACGGCAAGACCTACCGGCTCGCGAGCAACGACGGACCCCATCACCTGCACGGGGGGATCAAGGGGTTCGACAAGGTCGTCTGGCAGGCGCAGCCCTTCAGGAATGCTGGCGGCGTGGGCCTCGCGTTGAGCCACACCAGCCCGGACGGCGACGAGGGCTATCCGGGCACGTTAACGGCCCAGGTGCACTACCTGCTCACCGACCGCGACGAGCTGGTGGTGGACTATGAGGCGACGACCGACGCGCCCACGCCCATCAACCTCACCCAGCACAGCTGCTTCAACCTGGCCGGCGGCGGTGACGTCCTCGGCCACGAGCTGATGATCGCGGCGGATGGGTTCACTCCGGTGGACTCGACCCTGATCCCCACGGGCGTGATCGCGCCGGTGGCGGGCACCCCGCTCGACTTCCGCACTTTGACGGCGATCGGCGCGCGCATCGGCGACGAGGATCGGCAGCTCGAGTACGCCGGCGGCTATGACCACAACTTCGTGCTGCGGGGAGGGGGTCCCGGACCGGTCCACGCGGCGCGGGTCGTCGAGCCCACCACGGGGCGCACGCTTGACGTCTTCACGACCGAACCCGGGCTGCAGTTCTATTCCGGCAACTTCCTCGACGGTACGCTCACGGGCAAAGGCGGCTACGCGTACGGCCCTCGCTCGGGCTTCTGCCTCGAGACCCAGCACTACCCCGACTCGCCCAACCAGCCGGGGTTCCCGTCGACGACTCTGCGACCGGGGGAGGTGTACCGGTCGCGGACGGTGTTCGGGTTCGGGCGGGCGGAGCCCTGACTCCATAGGGCTTGAAACTGCTTGACGGCCTATATTGAAATGGCTATAATAGCCAGATGAGATCCGAGTCCATTTCCAGTGCCAAGAACCGCCTCAGCGCCCTCGTCAAGGAGGTCCAGGAAGGCGAGCCGGTGTTGATCACCGATCGCGGGGTGCCGGTGGCCAAACTGGTGCCGATCCGCCTGGGCCGGGGGGTGCCGCCCCGGGTGCTCGGTCTGGCGCAGCAGGGGCTGGCCCGGCTGCCGGAACGGGCACCCAGCGCCAAGTGGCTGGAGCTCCCGTGGCCGAAACTCAAGGCGGGGACGAGCCCGGTGGATGCCCTGCTCGCCGAACGGCGGGAGGGCCGGTGAGGTTCTGGGATTCCTCGGCGGTGCTACCCCTGCTGGTACCGGAGCGGCGCAGTGACGAACTCGGCGCGCTGCTGCGGGATGACCCGGCCACGGCGGTCTGGTGGGCCACGCCGGTGGAATGCGGCTCGGCGCTGGCGCGTTTGGAGCGGGAAGGCCGCCTGACGGAGGCCGGCTGGCGGGCGGCGTCGGAGCGGTTGCTCGAAGCCGGTCGGGGCTGGACCGAGGTTCCACCGATCGAGCGGGTGCGCGACCAGGCCATCCGCCTGCTAAGGCTCCATGCGCTACGGGCTGCGGGCTCCCTCCAACTGGCTGCCGCCATCGTCCTGTCAGACTTCGAACCCAGGACGCTTCCCTTCGTGACGTTGGATCAGACGCTGGCCGCCGCCGCCGGGCGGGAAGGCTTCGAAGTACTAGGACGATGAGCCGCCCGCGCCTGGT
>CAZYPO010000091.1:2651-9921 GCA_964649225.1 uncultured Gemmatimonas sp.
CACGACGGGCAGAACCTGTTCGATCCGCGGCTGGCGTTCACCGGTGTCGATTGGGGAATCGATGAAGCCGTGGTGCGCCTTTCCCATCAGGGCACCATCCCGCCGGTGATCGTCGTTGGCGTATGGAACAGCGCCGAACGGGGGACGGAGTATTCGCCCTGGCACCGGGCGGGCGACTACGCCCGCTTCCTGCTCGAGGAGCTGATGCCGCGGGTCAATGCGGAATTCCGTACCCTGACCGGGCCGGCGAACACCGCCGTGATGGGTTCGTCCATGGGTGGTCTGCTGTCGTTCTACCTGGTGACTCACCACCCAGAGGCGTTCGGAGCCTGCGCCTGTATGTCCACGCATTTCCCCCTCTCGCAGGCGGTGGTCGCGCGGAGCTTCCAAGGGGTCGCGCCCATGGCAAACCCGGACACGATCCCCTATATCATCCGCGACATCGAGGCGGGGCTCCAGGTTCCGCGCGGGGCACGATACTGGTTCGACTACGGTTCGCAGGGGCTCGACTCGGCATACGCGGCAAGCCATGAGGCCGTGCGCGCCTGGTTGCTGCGGCAGGGCCTCGTCGAAGGTCGCGATTTCGTGGTCCGTCGCTACGAGGGCGCCACCCATAACGAAGCGTCATGGCGCGCGCGGCTGGACGACCCGCTGACGTTCCTATTCGGCGGGCGGCACTAGCAGTTACGCCCGCTAACGCCCGATCGGACGCGTGAGTACGGGCCGGTAGCCGTCGTTGCCCGGCCCGAAATGCTCGGTCAGGTACGTGAGCAGCCGGGCGCCCTCCTCTTCACTCAGCTCGGCACCCCAGCCCTTCATCTTGGCGATCGATGCAGTCCACTGGCGCTCGGTCAGGCGCTGCTGCCTCAAGACATCGCCGGAATGGCAGCCGCGGCAGGATTGCTCGGCGACCGAGCGACCCGCGCCCTCAGGCAGCGGAGGAGTCCGCGCCCCGATCGCCGGGAGATTGCGCTCGACGATGGGGGGCGGAACGGCCGCGGCCTGACTCACCTCGACCTCCACCGCGTGCCAGCCGTTGGAGAGATAGCCGCTCTGATTCCACACAGGTTCCTGGGGCTGAACGCTGCCGCGGCTGTCCGTCGCACGAACGACCAGGCGGAAGCGGCCCACCTTCTGCGGTGTCCAGCCGAAGCTCCAGAGGCGCCAGGCGTAGGGGTCGTGCCGCGGGTCGAGCCTTGCCGGCATCCAGGTGGCGCCGTCATCGTCGCTCACTTCCACCTTTGCGATGTCCGGTGCTCCGGAGAAGGCGAACCCGCGCAGGGTCAGCGTCGAGCCGGGTCGCGCGTGATCCGGCACGTCGGTGAAATTGGACTTGACCAGCAGATCGGTGACCGGAGTCATCTGCTCCGGCGCGAAAGTCACTCCGGGCGCTCCCGGCGCCTTGGGATACCGGTAGGCAACATCCATATAGAAGCCCCGCTGAGGCTCCGCGCGAGCACTGATTCGGGAAACCCACTTCATCCAGTGGTCGCCCGCCCATCCCGGAACGACCAGCCGCGCCGGCGCTCCGTGCAGCGCCGGCAGCGGCTCGCCGTTCATGGCGTACGCGATCAGCGCGTCGTCCCGCGCCTTCTCGAGCTCGAGGCTTCGGTGGAAGGGCGGGACCTTCGCGGGAGGGGCGTCGGCTCCAAAAGTGTGCAGGTGCTGCGCCGAGGGCTCGAGGCCTGCCCGTTCCAGCAGGTCCTTGATGCGGACGCCGGTCCAGCGCGCGTTCCCGACCGCGCCCTGCCCCCACTGGATGCCGGGAACCGGGGGAGCCTGCAGGCTCCGGCCATTGCCGGCGCACTGGAGCACGCAGGTGACGGTGGTGGCCGGCAGACGCTTGAGCTCGGCGAGGCTCAAGGCGAGCGGCCTGGCGACCTCCCCGTCCACCACAAGCCGCCAGCTCTTCGAGTCGGGAGTGGCGGGCGGCTGCCAGTGGTGCCGCACGAAAAACAGGTCGTTGGGAGTGAGGTAGCTCGTCAACAGGTCGAGCGGGGTCTCCGCGTCAACGGCATACCCGTTGAGCTGGAGCATCCGGCGCACGCGCCGGGCGGTCTGCCGCAACGCGGGCAGAGCGCCCAGCGAGGCGAGCAGACCGGCCGTCTGCGCGAGAAAGGAGCGGCGCGCGGTGAGGCGGGCGACGAGTGCCTCGGTCATCTCAAGAATCTACCCGCCGCGGTCCCGGGACGCGTTAGCGCGGAGTGAAGCCCAGCGTAACCCACTCCACCTCCACACCGTACCCCGCCGCCGCGACCTTAACCCCTTCCTCGCGTCGCAGCGAGAGCTGCAGTCGCTCGATCCGCTCAAGTCGCGGGCGATAGCCACTGACGCCGCGCCCGACAGCCGGTCCCACCCAGTAGCTCCACTCACCGGGGAAACCCTGGGGCAGCAGCACGCCCTTGCCGATGCTGAAGCTGCTGAGGGGGAGCGACCGCTCGTTCCACGTGCTGTCTACCGGAACCGTGGCGGTCCAGCTGGTGCCGTCGTCCTCCATCAGGGTGACGTGAAGGATCTGACGGGGTCCCAGACCGCGCAGGCGCAGACGCAGCGCGTCCGCGCCGGCGATAGTCTCGCCTCGTGAGCTGATCCGGTCTTTGACCACGAGCGATGCGGTGTAGTCGGGCGGGCTCCAGCCGCTCTGGTCCACCGGGAGCTCGAGGTGGAAGATCGGTTGGCCGGTCACGCCAGACATTCCCAGCCGGAAGAGCCCGCGACGCCCGGCATCGCCGATGCGGGTAAAGGCGAGCCGAGCGGCGTCGGAGCGGGGAGTGAACAAGGCGAGCGGCGTGCCGGCCCCGACCACGTCCAGCTTCCAGGTCTCCCGGCCGTACCAGTCCCAGTCCCAGGGCTTATGGGGCAGTGCGCCGGGGAAGGTGAGCCGGGAGCCGCCCCGGAACACCGTGATCACGTACTCATGGGGCCCTTCTCGGAGCGCGCCCGCCGGAACGGTCGCGGCATACTGGTAACCGCCGGCGGGGCGCATCCAGAAGCGCTGGTACCAGCCTCCGGCGGTGGGCTGCACAAAGAGCACAACAGAATCGGGTGAAGTCGCGTCGACCACCCGGGCCTGCAGCTCCCCCTCTCGGCCCCCCACCAATTCGGGCCCGGCCAGCGACTGCACCGAGAGCGGCAGCGTATCGGGCGGCGGCGGGTGGAACTCGGCGAGGCCGATCGCCCCGATGGATTGGGGCAGCGTGGCCGGATCCACCGGGGCCGCGGCGCTCAGCAGGTACACGCCGGGCGCGACGGTGAAGCGACCCCCGGCGGCCGGCTCGACGCGCGGGTTAGCAGAAGTAAGCGACTGCACCGTGAAGTGCTCTCCCAGGTCCGGCAGCGTCACGGTCATGGGCCAGGCCCGGCTGATCGCGCGGGTGACGATCTTGTCGGGGCTCATCGGCTCGAAGGGATCGCGCACCGGCACAGCGTCGGGATAGACCTCGAGTCGCCAGAGGCCGGGACGCAGCTTGTCGAGGAAGTAGACCCCCTCGCCCGCGTACGTCACCGTGGGCGAGGAGCCGTAACCCGCGATGCGACGCAGCGCGGTCGGTTCCTTCGGGGTGGAGCGCGTCGACCCCGCATAGAGGAATGCGTCGGGCGCGACCAGTTCGCCCAGGTTGTCGTCGGCGGAAATATGGAAATCGCCGAAGCGCGTGTTATCGGGATAGGCTCCGTAGCTCCGCATCCTGGGCAGCCGATGCATCGCCTCGGCGGCGATGATGGCGCTCATGGCCTTGCGGGGCGTGTACGCGAGGCTCAGGTAGTGGGTCTGCCAACCCAGGTTACGCGAGGCGGTCTGCTGCATGTCATAGGCGAACATGAGGGCCATCTGCCCGCCCACCGCGCGGAAGGTGCGCGCCATGGCCGGATACATGGTGCCGGTGCGCAGGTCGGGGCTGTCGAACTCGTAGATGATGCGGGGGAGCCGGGCCAGCTCGGGGCGCAGCATGTCCGGGAAAGTGTCGGTGCTGCGGAGGTAGTTGCCCACCAGCTCGTGGCCCGAGTTGAGGCCGGTGGGATACCAGCCGAAGGTGATGCCCTGTGCCTTCGAGCGCCGGATCGCCTCGCCGATGCGGAAGTCCTGGCTCACGTTGTAGAAGATGAGCTTGGTGCAGCCGGTGCTGCGCACCGCGTCGGTGAGGGCGTTGATGTAATTGATGGAACCCTGGAGGTCTTCGGGGTGGTGCCAGGGCTCGTTGACCAGCTCGATGGCGACAATGGCCGGCTCATCCTTGAGCGCCACGCCGGTGTACGGGTTGACGTGGTTGAGGATCTGGCGCAGGTAATTCACCTGGGATGCGATGGCGGCCGGATCGGTGCCCATCTTGCCCTTGCCGAAGACGCGGCCGAAGCCGGGCGTGGTCGCGTCCCGCTCGAGGGCGTCGGGCCAGTTGGCGCTGTAAAGCTGGATCGGGCTGAACAGCATGTAGACGCCGCGCTCGCGGGCCTTGGCGATGAGGTAGTCCTGCAGGTCGACGTGGTCGTTGGCGATGAGGTTGCCCGCGCTGTCGGAAGCCTCCCAGTCGCCCCAGAAGGTGAGCCGTAATCCGTCCCAGCCCATCCGGGCGAACTGCGCCATGTCCTCGTCGATCATCTGTTTGCGATCGGCGTGGAGATAACCCGCCGCGCGATAGTCCGAGGCCGTGGGCAGCACGTAATTGGCGCCGAAGAGGGTCATCTCCTGCCGGTCGTCGCGCCAGCGCACCACGCCCTCTTGGTCGAGGTAGACGGCGCGATTGGCCGGACGCTGGGCCTGCGCGGCCGAGGCCAGGATGACGAGACAGAGCAGTGCGCGCATGGGACTGGGCCTCATCGGGCCGGGGGGACGAAGCCCGGAGCCGGACGATGCACGACCTGCACGGTCAGGCTCGCCGGGCGCAAGCCGTCCGCGACGGCCGTCAGCACCAGCGTCCCGGGTTGTGCGGCGCGCAGGATGGCCAGCCCGCGACCGTTGAATGCGTGCCGGCGGTCGGGCCGGTAGGGCTCCAGGTCGCGCAAGTCCGCATTGTCGAGAGCCAGGGTGCCCGCGCCGGCCAGCGAGAAGTGCACCAGGTCTCCGGCCGTCGGAACGACGGTGCCGGCCGAGTCCACGATCTCGACGCCCACGTGCGCCACGTCTCCCATACTGGTGGTGATGGTATCTCGATCCACGTACAGACGAATGGCGGCGGGCGGGCCGGCAGTACGCACCTCGGCCTGGCACGCCACCGTGCCATCCCTGCGCTTGCCCACGGCAAGCAGCACCCCGGGCTGGTAGGGCACGTCCCAGCTCAGGTGCAGGTCGGCGGTCGTGGCGTTGACGCGCGGCAGCGCGTAGCTGTTCCAGCCGCCGGAGGTGCCCTGCGCGGGGAACTCGCGCCGCTTTTCTCCCAGGGAACGACCGTTGAGGAACAGCTCCACGCTGGTGCAGTTGCTGTAGGCCAGCACCGGGATCACCTGGCCCTCGCGCCCGGGCCAATTCCAGTGGGGCAGAAGGTGCAGCACCGACTCATCCGTCCACAGGCTCTGATAGAGATAGTACGCGTCCTTGGGATACCCGGTGATGTCCAGCGCCCCGGAAGCAAAGCCCTTGAAGGGCCAGGTGCTCTCGCCCAGGTAGTCCACCCCGGTCCACATGAAATTGCCGGCGAACCAGTCGTGCAGCTCGACCCACTTCCAGAGCCGTTCCGCCTGGATCATCCCCGAGGAGTAATTGGGGCGCGCGACCGCCGGATCGTTGCCCAACGAGTAGCGCTCGTCGAAGCTCTGGAACAGCGAGCCGCTCTCGGTGCCGATCATCTTCCAGTCGGGATGGTCGTGGCGGTCCTGCTCGGCGAAGAGCTCGCGGCGCTCGTGCCAGCGGTCCACGTAGTTGTAGCCCACGACGTCGAGGGCGTTGAGGAACGCGAGGGTGGCGGGATGGCCATCGGCGACGATGTTGTCGTTGCCGGTGGTGACGGGCCGGGTCGGATCCTCGCTGTGGAAGATGTCGAGCAGCCGGCGGAGTACCTGCATGCCCTCCGGCGTGCTCTGCTCGCCGATTTCGTTGCCGGCGCTCCAGAGCACGATGGAGGAGTGGTTGCGGTCGCGGTGGACGAAGTCGACGACGTCGCGCTCGGACCATTCGGTGAAATACTTGTGATAGCCCTCCGGCACCTTACCGAGGCTCCATTCGTCGAAGGCTTCCGCCATGACGAGGAAGCCCAGGCGGTCGCACAGGTCGAGGAACTCGGGCGCGGGCGGGTTGTGCGAGGTGCGGATGGCGTTCGCCCCCATCGCCTTGAGCGCCTCGAGCCGGCGCTGCCAGACCCGCTCCGGCACCGCCGCGCCGAGACCGCCGGCGTCGTGGTGCAGGTTGACGCCGCGCATTTTGATCCGCTTGCCGTTCAGCAGGAAGCCGCGGTCTTTGTCGTAGGCGATGGTGCGGATCCCGAAGGTCGTGGTGGTCAGGTCGGCGGCGCGAGCGCCATCCAGGACCTCCGAGCGGAGCGCGTACAGGTACGGCGTCTCCACCGACCAGAGTCGCGGCGACGCGACCAGAATGCGCTGCTCGAGCTCGACCCGCTGCCCGGCGCCCAGCGCGAAGGGCGTTTCGCTGCGCGCGACTTCCCGCCCGACGCTGTCCAGCACCACGGAGCGGAGCACCCCCCGGCGCGGCGCGGCGCCTGCGTTCTCTACGCGGGTGCGGGCCAACACCTCCGCGCCGGCGGAGTCGGCACGCGGGGTCGTCACATAAGTGCCCCAGTGGGCCACGTGCAGCGGATCCACGATGGTCAGCCAGACGTGCCGGTAGATCCCGCTGCCGGAATACCAACGCGAGTTGGGCTGGCGCGAGTTGTCGACGAGCACCGTGACGACGTTGACGCCGGAGACGAGGTGCCGGGTCACGTCGTAAGCGAAACTGATGTAGCCGTAGGGCCGCTTGCCAAGGTGCACCCCGTTGATCCAGACGTCACTGTTCATGTAGACGCCGTCGAATTCCAGCGAGACGCTCCGGCCTCTCGCGCCAGCCGGAAGCCGGAACGCCTTGCGGTACCAGCCTGTGCCGGTCGGGAAGTAGCCCCCCCGCCCGCCGGCGGGGGCGTCTTCGCGCGGGGTCCCCTCGATGCTCCAGTCGTGGGGCAGGTCGAGGCGGCGCCACAACCGATCATCGAAGCCGGGTCGCTCGGCGCCGGCCGGGTTGCCGAGGCTGAAGCGCCAGCCCGGGTCCATGGACAGTCGCTGCCGCTGGGCGGCGCCGGGACCGGCCGCCATCGTCAGCGTGGCAAGCGCGAGAACGATCGCTGTTGCA
>CAZYPO010000092.1:0-9761 GCA_964649225.1 uncultured Gemmatimonas sp.
TCCGCGGCAGTACTTTCCACGGGCACCTTTCCACCCGCCGCAAAGGCGACTCATGCGACTCACCGCACTGATCGCGACCGTCGCGATCGTGACCGCCGCCGCTTGCCGGACCCAGCCGCCGGGCTCCGTTCGGGAGGGTGACGAGCTGACCGCTGGACCCCACCGCCTGCCAACCGGTGTGGTGCTCGATCCGGCCGGCGGAATCATCGAGGTGGGACAGTTCCCGCTCGCGATGGTTCGGGCGCCCGAAGGGAACCGGATCGTCCTGCTGCTCAACGGCTATCGCCAGCAAGGCATTCAGGTCGTCGACCCGGCAACCGGCGGGGTGACGCAAACCGTTGAGCAAGAGGCGGCCTTTATTGGACTCGGGTTCGATCACGCCGGACGAACGCTCTATGCCTCGGGTGGCAATCAGGACGTGGTGTATCGCTACGATTGGCGCGGCGGGACCGCCACCCTGCGTGACAGTCTCGTCCTCGCGCCCAAGGACCCGCGTCGCGATGGCACCCGTTACCCCGCGGGTCTCGCGCTCTCCGCCGACGACCGGCTGCTCTACGTCGCCGAGAATCTGGCTGACACCCTCGCCGTGATCGAGCTCGCGACGGGGCGGGTCATTCAGCGTTTGCCTGCCGGACGGTATCCCTATGCGGTCGTGAGCGGACCCGACGGCACCGTCTACGCTTCCAGCTGGGGCGGGTTCGAAGTCCGGGTATGGCGGCCGGCAGGTGGACGGCTCGAAGCGGCCGGCACGATTCCGGTGGGACGGCATCCCTCCGCCCTGCTGCTTAACCAGGTCGGCTCACGCCTCTACGTTGCCTCGGCCAGCACCGACCGGGTGAGTGTGGTCGATACGCGGGCCGGCAAGGTGATCGCGGATCTCCTCGATCCGGTGCCCGGGGCACCGGGCGAGGGCAGCACTCCCAATGGGCTGGCCCTCTCATCGGACGAACAACGCCTCTACGTCGCCGAAGCCGACAACAATGCCGTCGCGGTGTTCGACCTCTCGTCCACTGGCGGGCGCCTCCGGGGCCGGATTCCCGTGGGCTGGTACCCCGCCGCCCTGCTGGAACAGGGTGACACGCTCCTGGTGGCCAACGGCAAAGGGCGCGGGACCGCGCCCAACAGGACCGACGGCCCCGGCCCCGGTCGCTCGGGCCGCGCCGGCTACACGCTGAGCCAGTTGTCTGGAACCCTTTCGGTTCTTCGGCTGGCCGGGGTGGACTCGAGCGGATTCGCCGCCTGGTCCGACCGTGTCGCGCGGGCCAACGGCTGGGACAAGAGCGCGAGCAGCGCGAGCTACCCACCCTTCGAGCACGTGATCTATCTCATCAAGGAAAACCGTACCTACGACCAGGTGTTCGGCGATCTCCGCCAGGGGGACGGCGACACCTCGCTGATGTTCTTCCCCCGTGCCGTCTCCCCCAACCACCACGCGCTGGCGGAACGCTTCGGCCTATTCGACCGCTTCTTCGTGAACGCCGAGGTCAGTGCGGACGGGCACAACTGGTCGATGGCCGCCTATGCGACCGACTACACCGAGAAGACGCTGCAGCAGAACTATTCGGGGCGGGGCCGGGACTACGATTTCCAGGGGCAGAATCGCGGGGTGCGGCCCGCTCCGGGGGAAGACGCCGCGGAGCCGGCGCAAGGATATCTCTGGGATCTGGCCCGCAAGCGGGGGATCAGCTTCCGCAACTTCGGTGAGTTCACCGCCGAGCGGCGGAGCGCGGCGGAGAAGGAATACCTGGGCCTCAAGCCATTCCTCGAGGACCACACGGAGCCGGAATTCCCGGGCTTCGACCTCCAGATCTCGGATCAGCGGCGCGCCGACCTCTGGCTGCGGGCACTCGCGGGCTGGGAGCGGGAAGGCACTATGCCCGCGCTCCAGATTCTGCTGCTCCCCAACGACCACACGGCTGGCGCGAGGGAAGGGGAGCTCACCCCCCGCGCCTACATGGCCGACAACGATCTCGCGCTCGGCCGGGTGATCGAGGCCCTCTCCCACGGCCGGTTCTGGCGCAGCACGGTGGTGTTCGTGCTGGAGGATGACGCGCAGAACGGCCCCGATCACGTGGATTCCCACCGGTCGCCGTTCCTGGTGATCTCAGCCTGGAACCGGCCTCGCGTCTGGCACCGCTTTACGAATACCACGGACGTGCTCGCGACCATCGAGGAGATGCTGACGCTGGAGCATCTCTCGCAATTCGATGCTTTCGGCCGGCCGCTGCGGGGAATTTTCGCCGACGCCCCCGACCTCGCACCGTACACCTCGCTACGCTCGACGGTGCCCCTTACCGAGCGGAACCCCGCGAACGCCCCGGGAGCGAAGGAATCCGCCGCGCTCGACTTCAGCTTGCAGGACCTGGCGGACGATGACGCGTTCAACCGGGCGCTCTGGCTGGCCATCAAGGGGAGGGGAATTCCCTACCCGGGAGCGACCGTAATGACCCCGGCTGCCTGGAGCCGCGGGGGCCGCCCATAACAAAAGAAGGCTTCAGGCACCTCCATTCGGGCTGTTCCCTAACGCCCGATGCTCCCCAGAAGCACGAAGCTCCTGTTCTTGTAACTGGAGCCGGAGGTGACGGTCGAGAACTTGAGATCCGTCAGCCCGTAGACATAGCGTCCCTCAATGCCGAGTCCGATGCCCGCGCCAATCCGGATCCCGGCCCCGATGATGCCCGCGTAATCCCAGCGCTTGTGATCGGAGGAGCTGTAGGCCGCGCAGTCCCCGCCGACTCCGGTTCGGCACTTGACCTCGTAGGAGATCTGGGGGCCGGCATAGATGAACGGCTTGATACCTGGCGTGGGCAGCTTGACCTTCAGGTAGACCGGGACGTCGAGGTAGTCGAGCCGGGTTTCGGCGGTCGCGATGGATTGGTCCGATTCGGCTCCCCGTTGAGCATAGAGTCCCTCGATCCCAAATCCCACCACGCCGCCGAACCCCAGATACAGACCGCCGGCCAGCCCGGTCCGCGTATCGAGGTTGCCCGGAAGCAGGCCTTGGTTCGAAATGTTGCCGAACGAGGCGCCTGCCTTGATGCCGATCGCTGGTTGCGACCAGACGGTTCCCTGAATGCCGAGGGCCAGGGCCACAGCAGCGATCAAGCTCCGTTTCAACATCGTTCGCTCCGGGTGCAGGTTTGTGCTGGAAAGCGCCTCTCACTGGATACGGACGCCGCACCCTCAAGTCCGACGCACGCCCGGATTCTGAGGTGGCCGGAACACGGCCACACCCTCGATTACGGGTAGAGCAACACGCTCGGCAGGTTGCGCTCCCGCAGCCTGGCGTTGAACAGGGCGAGGTCCCGCTCCAGCAGCTGGGTCAGCCGGTCGCGCGTGGCGCGCGCTTGCTCGGCCAGCAGGGAACGGACCTCGCGCTGCTGAGAGGTGGGCGCAAAGTCGGAGCTCCCCACCTGGCCCGCCAGATAGACCAGCTGCCCCGCGATCCTGATCGGCCAGCGCACCCCGTCCTGACCGCGGCCGGTGAGCCGAAGCTGGACCAGCTCTTCCTCCACCGCGATCAGCTTCTTTTCGAGCGAATCCGCCTCCCTGCGCACAGCCGCCATCGCGGTATCACCCGCGAGCACGCCCCGTAGTGAGACCAGCTGACTGCGGGCCGACTCGATCGAATTGGTCATCTCGACGACACCATTGAGGTCACCCGACAGCTCCTGCAGCAGCGCCGTTTGGGCCTTGATGTCGTCCTCGCTCCCGCCGGAATTCGGATCTTTGCGGATAACCAGCGGCTGACTGAGCTCCTCACCGCCCGCCCGCACCTTGACGGTATACGTGCCGGGCGGCGCCAGCAGAGCGAACCGGCCGCCATCCGGCATGGGCCTCCCCAGCGGGCCGACGACGATCTCGGCCGCGTAGAGCGGGCTGGTACGCTGGCGCGCCTCCCGAGTCGGTTCGTAGCGGAGGTCCCACCAGACGCGATTGATCCCCGGGCTTGCGGGTCCCCGGAAGCTGCGAATCAGCTTCCCCGTTGCATCCTGGATCCGGAGGGTGACGCTGTCCCTGGTCCCGCTCTTCAGCCAGTAATGGATCGCCGCCCCATAGGGCGGATTCTGCCCGGCGCTGGGATCGTCGGAGACCGAGTAGGGCGCCTCGACGTTGCGGAATCGATAGGCAAACCGCGGGACGAACAGGTGCGCTTCCTTCGCGGCGGTTTCGGCCGCCAGCTGCTGCAGCGGCGTGATGTCGTCGAGAATCCAGTAGCCGCGTCCGTAGGTCGCCACGACCAGATCATTGAAATGCTCCTGCACCACCAGCCAGTACACCGGTGCGCGAGGCAGATTGCTCTGCAGCGGCTGCCAGTTGTCTCCATCGCTGAAGGAGACATAGAGCCCGTTCTCGGTGCCCGCATAGAGCAATCCCCGCCGTACCGGGTCCTCGCGGACCACGTGGGCATAGCTCAAGGGACTCTTGGGAATGCCGTTGACGATGAGCTTCCAGGTTTTTCCGAAGTCGTTCGTCTTGTAGATCCAGGGATCGCGGTTGTTGACCTGGTGGCCGTCGACCGTCAGGTACGCGGTGGCGCTATCGTAGCGCGACGGCTCGATGTTGCTGATGGTGCCCCAGTTGGGCAGGCCGGGAAGATTCGCGGTGAGATTGGTCCAGCTTTTTCCGCCATCCTGAGTGAGCTGGACCAGGCCGTCGTTGCTGCCCGCCCAGATCAAGCCGGCCTTGAGCCGCGACTCCGCGATCGCGAAGATGACGCCGCCGTACTCCACACCGATGTTATCGGGGGTCAATCCGCCGGAGATCTGCTGCCTGCTCTTGTCATTCCGCGTCAGGTCGGGACTGATCACCTGCCAGGTGTTGCCGCCATTCGTGGTCACATGCACGTACTGGCTGCCGATATAGAGCTTATTGTGGTCGTGGGGCGAGATGGTGAGCGGCGCCGTCCAGACGAAACGGTATTTCAGCTCGGCCGCGGGCCAGCCGCCGGTGCTCTGCGGCCAGACCTCGACGTTGCGTGCCATCCCGGTCTTGACGTCGTAGCGCACCACGATGCCTCCCCGGCTGCCCGAGCCGGAAGCGCTCGACCACACGATGTCGGGATCTTCGGGATCCGGGGTGGCCCAGCCGCTCTCGCCCCCGCCCACCGAGTGCCACATCCCCCGGGTAATGCCGCCGCCGCCGAACCCGCCGGTCCTGCTGTTGCTGGGTCCCCGCGCGGAAGGATTGTCCTGCTGGTTGCCCATGACGAAGTAGGGAATCCTGTTATCTACCGTGGCGTGATACATCTGGGCGATCGGAAGCTGGATCCGATTCCAGCTTCGACCGCGGTTGGTGGATATGGAAATGCCGCCGTCGTTGGCGACCGCCATCCGGTTGCCGTTCCCGGGATCGATCCACATCTCGTGGTTGTCGCCGCCCGGCGACTGGCCACCGCCGACGTCCAGCGTGGTGCGGCCGCCGTCCAGGGTCCTGGAGAACGCGGACGTCAGGAAGTAGGCCTCGTTCTCGTTGTCGGGCGAGACCGCCATCCGGTTGTAGTAGGCGGTCCGCCCACCGAGCTGGCGGTCATAACTCACCAGCTGCCATTGTTCGCCGCCGTCATCCGAGCGCCAGAGCTTGCCGCGATCGGTTTCCTGGCCGCGCCAGGGAGCCCCGTCGCCCGTTTCGATCAGCGCGTAGATGCGATTCGGATTGCTCTTCGCGATTCCGAGCGCGATCTTGCCGATGGTACGGACCGGCAGCCCATTGCCGCTCAGGCGCCGCCAGGTGGTGCCGCCGTCCCGGGAGGTGTAAATGCCGCTCCCCGCTCCGCCGCTCTCGCGCCCCCAGGTGTGGAGCTCGAGCTGCCACATCCCCGCGAACAGAATGCGGGGATTGGTGGGGTCCATGACCAGATCGGATGCTCCGGTGCTGTCGTTCACGAACAACACCCGCTCCCAGCTCTTCCCGCCGTCCATCGTCCGGTAGATCCCGCGTTCCGGTTGCGGGCCGTAGGCGTGGCCGAGCGCGGCCACGTACACGATCTCCGGGTTGGTCGGGTGGATCAGCACGCGGGAAATGCGCCCCGTGTTCTCCAGTCCTATCCGGTTCCAATGCCTCCCCGCGTCGGTGGACTTGTAGACCCCCCATCCGACCGAGATGTGGCTGCGAATCCAGGGTTCGCCGGTGCCCGCCCAGACGAGGTTGGGGTCGGACGGAGCCACCGCCAGCGCGCCGATGGAGGACACCGGCTGGTCGTCGAAGACCGATTGCCAGTGAATGCCGCCGTCGCTCGATTTGAAGATGCCGCCCGAGGCGGCGCCGGCGTACCAGGTCTCGGGGTCGCCGGGGACGCCGCTCAGGGATGCGACGCGATTACCCTCGGGGCCGATGAAGCGGTAGCGAAGCTGAGTGAACGCACTGTCACCGGCAAGCGGAACCGCCGCCTGCCGCTGCGCGAGGAGCGCGGCAGGGACGGCAGCGAGCGCGAGCCAGCCCAGGAAGAACGTCCGGGGCGCCATGTGGCTTCCTTGATGATGGGACGGCTAGGACAATACCGTCCCCTCAGCGATCGAGCCAGTACGACAGCTTGACCAGGAAGGTGTTACTGGGGTGCGCACCGAACAGCCGGTCGAGATCGCCGAACAAGGTGCGTCCGCCCCGGGCGGCTTCGAAATCCTCGCGGCCCTGTTGCCAGACCAGGTAGAGCGCCGAGCCGGGCCGGTACTCCCATCGCAGCACCGCGTTGGAGCGGAATTGCTTGAAGTTAAAACCGCCGGGGTCGCCGCCCTGCGGGTAGGGTTGGAAGCGGTCGGCATAGGCGGCGGCGCGCGGATCGGCCAGCTCCCGGACGTCGCTGTAACGGCCCTTGCTGACGAACGGCTCGCTGTAAACCTGCAGGGTGAGGTTGGGGGTCGCGGTGAAGTTGACCCGCGCCTGGAAGCTGGTGGTGCGCTGCTCCAAGTGCGCGAAAGTGTAGTGAATGACCTGGCTCGCGTCGGTGGCGTTGCCGTGCCATTGCCGGTCGTCCACGTTCTTCGAGAAGTTGAGCCCCAGGCTCGCGGTGAAGCGCGAGGAGACCCGGAAGTCGAGATTCGGACTCACGGAAAAGGCGTGACTCCTGCCCCCGTCTCCGCGCCAGCCGTTGAGCCAGACTGAGGGAACCACTACCCAGCGCGTGTCGCCCTGGAGCCCTCCCCAGGGAGAGATGTAATCATCGCTCCGCAAGGCCGGCCCACCACGCGCACAGCGGTCGCAATAGACGGTGCCCAGGCCGCCGAGAGACCCGCCGGCGTGCACCCACCAGCTGTTGGGCAGCTCGAAGTGCACGTTGGTGTTGACCCAGCGATCCAGCGGAAGCCCTTTGGTCGTCCACTGGAGCTCCTCATTGACGTTCCAGAAGAACCGGCGGTAGAAGGGGCCCGGCTGGTTGAACTGCAATGATGCCCAGGTAGCGTGGCTCTGCCAATCGGCGCGACGCAGGAACCCCAGGTCGTTGGCCTCGAAGCCCGGCGAGAGGCGCTGGTAACTGGTCTCGAAGCGGAGCTTGCCGCCACCAAACTTGCCGAAGCGAACCTGCTCGCCATGGCCGGCGAGCGAGGTGCGGGTGGGGTCGTAGTCGAGCTCGGCGTCAGGTCGCTGATAGAAATGTACGGAGCTGCGCTGGGTGGCAGCGATCGCCGCCGCACCGCCGGTCACCCGCGAACCCATGATGCTCGCGTTGAACTGGAACTCGCCCTTGTGGAAGCGGTGGCGGAAGTCCAGCCCTCCTACCTGCGCACTCGAGCGGAGGTTTTCCCGGGTCCACTGGTCGAGCGAGCGATTGACCAGGGTGCCGATCATGCCGATGCCCGTCTCGCCGCGACGGAAATCCTGGGTGGCACGCACGACGGCGTAATTCGAAGCCGGCTCGATCGTCTGGTCGGTCACGTCCCGCTCACGCCCCGTCACCGCGTCGAGCACTCCCACCGAGAGCCCGCCCGGGGTCCGCCCCGTCAGCTTGGTGGCGCCCAGGATGGTCGTTCCGATCGGGGCGGCCGCATCACGGTCGGAGTCGCGGAGCTGGGGCGCGCGGCCGATGCGGCGAGAGTAGAAGAGGTTTTCGGAGCCGCAGTCCCGCACAATGTAGCAATTGACCGAGAAGCTGAGCAGGCCGGCTCCCTCCATGAAGAAGGGACGCCGCTCCTGGAAGAAGGTCTCGAACGCCGAGAGGTTGAGCACCGCCGGGTCGGCTTCGATCTGTCCGAAATCCGGGTTGATGGTTCCATCGAGCGTGAGGTTCGAGGAGACGCCGTACTTGAAGTCGAGCCCGCCGTCGAACCGCTGCGGGTGGGAATAGCTGTCGCTCCCCTTGGGAAGCGTGATGTTCTTGGAGACCGCATAGGGCCTCACCTCGAGGCGGCGTGGCGAGGAGAGTCCGCTGATGCCGGTGACCTCGCCCAGCTGCGAAGACAGGCCCGCCTGGTTGTGCCGGTAGAGCGGCCAGCTCACCCGTTCCTTGTAGCGCTCGATGTCCCGCCAGATCGCGAAGCCGAAGGTATGACTTTCGGCGTTGGAGTAGCGCAGCTGGGAAAGCGGAATCCGGAATTCGGCGGTCCAGCCCAGCGAGTCGACCGTGGTGGCCGCTTGCCAGACCCCGTCCCACGCATCGTCCTCATTGGCGTCGTTATAGATCGCGTAGTCCCGCAGCACGCCCGCAGGGTTCACCGCAAACTCGTACCCCGAGCGCCGGTCGTGGTAGGAATCGATGATGATCTTGATCTGGTCGGTTGGAGCCCGCTCGTCGCGCCGGGCCAGCAGTTTGAGGATCTTCTGCGGCTCCGGATCGAACATCCGGACGAAGACGTAGAAGTTCCGCTGGTCGTAGGCCACACGCGCTTCGGTGCGGAAGCGCGGTTCTTTGCCCTCGACCGGCTCGAATTCCACGAATTCCGTGATGGGCTGGGCGTCACGCCAGACTTCATCGTCCGGCCGACCGTCGATAACTGGCGGGCGAGAGGCGCGTAGCGCTTTGCTGCTCGCGGGAGGAGGGGCTTTCGAGGCCGGATTGTCGGTCAGGCGGCCCCGGGTCTCCAGGGAGGGGGCCTGAAGCAGGAGCAGCGCAGCAAGCGCGGGCAGCATCGCGACCTCGGGTATCTGGGACTGCTATCAGATACCCCGAGTACGAAAAGCGTTGCGTGGAGGATCGCAGAATGTTTCAGAAACTCATCGGCTGAAACGCGAAAGGCTCCGGATGACCGGAGCCTTTCGAGGCAGGGGACGCGGAGCCGGCAGCTAGTTCCAGAAGTAGCGAAGCCCGATCTGGGTGCGCCAGCGGGAAAGCAGGTCCGGATCGTCGATGAAGGTCTTGGTCGCGCCGCTGAAGTTGAAGACGGGAGCTTCGCTCGAAAACCCCTTAAGGATGAGCGGAGAAGTTGCCAAGGAGCTGGCAACCTTCCGAACTCCCCAGCTCGAATTGATCAGGTTGCCGAGGTTGAGCACATCCACGCTGAGCTGCAGGGTATGCTTTCGCGTGCCGGAGCCGATCCCGAAATCCTGCAGGATCCGGAGATCGACGTTGTTGTACCACGGGTTGAGCGCGCCGAACCGCTCCGCGATCTGGCCGCGATGGCTGCGGAGGTATTTGTCCTGCTCGATGAAGGCATCCAGCTGAGCCCACTGCTGTGCGGATGTCAGCGAGCTGGTGGGGTCGAACAGGATCTCGCTCTGGCTCGCCGGGATGTAGATCAGATCGTTGCCGGCCGCGCCATCGCCGTTCACGTCGCCCGAATAGATGAATGAGTAGCGATTTCCGCCCTGGCCCGCGAAGCGGTTGCCCT
>CAZYPO010000093.1:0-9647 GCA_964649225.1 uncultured Gemmatimonas sp.
CCGCAATGAAATCCGCGACCACCGCGTCCACGGCGGTACCCCAGCCCTCGATGAAAATGCCGGTCTGCCCGGTCGCGACGAACCGGGTCCGTAACCCGCGCTGGTTGAGCCCCCGGACCAGTTGCAGTTGACCGGTCATCTTGCCGACGTTGCAGTCGGTACCCACACTGAGCACCACCAGGGGGTCGACCAGGCGCGCGAGGCCGGCGGCCACGGGAAGGTGTGCCGGCGGACGGCGCACGTCGTGAATCTGCCGGCCGTTGGCTTTGGCCCGCTCGTGCAGGAGCGGATCGTCGTTCAGGAAGGTGTGCAACCCGCTCCAGAGGTCGCAGCCGGCGTCGAGCGCATCGGCCAGCCAGCCCCGCCATTCGTCCGGCAAACGGCCCCCGGCCGGGGCGATTCCGATCAGCACGGCGGTCGGCTTGCGACGGAGTCCTTCCTCCATCGAGCCGAGCACCGGGATGGCGCCGCCAAACCCGAGCACGTCCTGCACCCTTTTTCCCGCGTTGACCCGGTCCACCACGCCCACGACGCGCTCGGGCAGATACCGGATGACCGAGTTGGCGGTCTTGGAGGTCATCGGCGAAAACTCGCCATCGGCCAGGATGAGGAACTTGGGCTGAACGGACATGGGACCGGGGTTCGGGAAGCGGGATTCGGAAGCAGGGAAACTAACGGGGCGGCCGCAGCACCGGTCCCCGCAGCACTTGCCCGGCCTTCGCGCCGGTATGCCGGCCGTGGTCGATGGTCACCACGCCATTCACCAGGACCCACTCGATTCCAGTCGGCAGCTCGGTCGGCTTTTCATAGGTCGCGCGGTCCTGCAGCGCGTCCAGATCGAAGATCGTGACGTCGGCCCAGTTCCCCTCCTTGATCATCCCGCGATTCGCCAGCCGCATTCTGGTGGCCGGCCACGAGGTCATCTTGCGAATGGCCTCAGGGAGGGTGAGCGTGGCGCGCTCCTTCACATACTTCGCGATAACGCGTACCGCGTTGCCGAACGCCCGGGGATGGGGCAGCCCGAGATCGTCGCCGCCGCCGGTCCGCGCGACGGCTCCCGCATCGCTGCCGATGCTGGTCCAGGGAAACCGGAGCGCCGTCTCGATGTCCGGCTCGCCCATCATGTGATAAATCGCCATCACGCGTCCGGCGCCCTGTACCACCAAATCGAAGGCGGCGTCCGCCGGCTCCTGGCCGGTTTCGCGCGCGATCTGGGACAGCGTTTTGCCTTCGTACTTGGCGTTGGCCGGGTTACGGGCGTTGGCCAGCACGATGCCGTCCCAACCGCCGGCGGCTTCGATGATGTTCCACCAGCCGGGGGATCCGGTCTGGATCTCGCCTTTCAGCCGGGCGCGAATAGAGGGATCGGCCAGCCGGGTCTTGAGCGAATCGGTGCCGCCTTCAAAGGCCCAGCTCGGGATGACCGCTTCGAGCCCGGTGCCGCCGGCGGTGTACACGTAGAGATCAGCCGCGACATCCACCCCGCGGGCGCGGGCCGCCTCGACCACCGCGCGGACCGAGTCCATCAGGATTCCCCAGCCGGGACGATAGGCGACCTTGAGATGGAAAATCTCGACCGGCACCCCGGCGCGCTCGCCGATGGCGATCGCCTCGCGGACCGACTGGACCACTTCCTTGCCCTCGCCCCGAATGTGGCTGGCGTAGACGCCGCCGTACGGCGCGGCGGCGCGGGCCACCTCCACCAGCTCGTCGGTGGTGCTGTAGCTGCTGGGCGGATAGATGAGCGCGGTGGTCATCCCCAGGGCGCCCGCGCGCATCGCGGTGTCCATGATGGCGCGCATCCGGGCCAGCTCGCCGGCGTCAGGGGCGCGGGCGGAGCGGCCCAATACTGCGACCCGCGCCTGCGTCTCGCTGAAGTAGCTCCCGAAGTTGATGCTGATCCCCTGGGCCTCGAGCTGCTCGAAGTAGCGGGGAATCTCGCCGGCAGGTACCGGCGTTCCGCCTTCGCCGCCGATCGCCGTGGTCACCCCCATCAGCAGCTTGTTCTCGGCGAAGGGATTGCGGCGCAGCACGCTGCCGGACTGGTCCATCATGTCGATCCACCCGGGAGAGACATACTTCCCCCGCGCATCCAGCTCGACACGCCCGCGTCCGGGCACCACTCCAATCCGGCTGAAACGCCCGTCGCGGATGGCGACGTCCGCCAGGATCCACGGGTTGCCGGCGCCGTCCATCACCCGGCCGCTGCGAATGACCACGTCGTACTGTTCCGAGACGGGAGCCGGCGCTCCGCCGGGCTGGGGCGCCCGCGCCGCCCCGCAGCCGCCGAGCAGCAGCGCGGCGACCAGGGTCCCGGCCACGCGCTGCATCAGGGCTTTTTCCGAGTCGCGCGATCGATCGGGGCCGGACGCGCCACCCGGCGGACCGGGTTCTGCTCCAGCAACCTGAGCGCCTCCTGCACGGCGCGCTCGAGCTGCGGGTCATGTCCCCTGATCACTTCGGTTGCGGAGTACTCCACCTCGATGTCGGGTGCCACGCCTTCGTTCTCCACCGCCCACCGGCCGTTCAGATCATAGAAGGCGAGGTTCGGTGCGGTGATACCGCCACCGTCGATCGTGGTCGGCACGCCGGTGGTTCCGACCAGCCCGCCCCAAGTCCGGGTCCCCACCAGGGGGCCGAGCTTCCGCTGGCGGAACATGTAGGGGAGCGCGTCTCCGCCCGAGCCGGCCGATTCGTTGATGATCATGACCTTCGGTCCGAAGATCCCGGCGGTCGGGGAGGTGGTTGGCTTGCCGTCGCGGGTGGCAAAGGACCCCATCAGGGTGCGATTGAGCTCGTTCACGATGTAATCAGCGACCTGCCCGCCTTGATTGTAGCGCTCGTCGATGATGGCGCCTTCCTTCTGCTGCTGCGCGAAGTAATAGCGCGTGAAGTAGGTGTAGCCCGGCCCGCCGGTATTGGGCAGCCAGACGTAGGCGAGGCGGCCGTTGGAGAGGGAATCCACGACTCGCCGGTTCCGCTCCACCCAGGCACGGCCCCGGAGCGCGTCCTCGCTGGCCACTGGGACAACCGTGATGACCCGCGAGCCATCCACCGTAGGTGCGCTGTTTACCCGAATGACGGTCTGACGCCCGGCAGTTCCCTCGAACAGGCGATACGGATTCGTCGGCGGAGTGAGCGGAACCCCGTTGACCTCGAGCAGATAGTCGCCCTCGGCCACTTGAACTCCGGGTGCGCTGAGCGGCGCTCGAAGGTCCGGATTCCAGTTCTCGCCGGTGTAGATGTGATGGAGGCGGTAACGGCCGTTCTCGACCGAGAAATCGGCGCCCAGCATGCCCACCGCCACCGGGGTCTCGGTGGGTTCGTCGCCCCCGCCGGTCAGGTAGGAATGGCCCACTACCAGCTCACCCCCTACGCTGGCGATGAGGTAGCCGAGGTCCGATCGATGCGCGACGTATGGAACCAGCGGGTTGTACTTGTCGTACGCCGCCTGCCAATCCGCGCCATGCATCTTGGGATCGTAGAAGTAATCGCGCTGTACCCGCCACGCTTCGCGAAAGATGTGGGCCCACTCCGCGCGCGGGTCGACCCACATCTCCAGCTGGGCGACATTGACGGGGCCATCGCCGACTTTGCCTCCCCGATCGATCGGCACGATGCCCCAACGCCCGCCTTCGCCACCCGGTGCCTGATAGAGGAGCTTCTTGCGGTCTCCCGAGAGAGCATAGGAGCGGATGCCCTCGATGAAGGTGGTGGCGGCGCGTTCTTTGAGCTGGTAGCGCTGTAGGCGGAACGATCCGGGGCCGCCACCGGGCATCGGCTCGACGTAGAAGATGGTGCCGGCAGGCCCGGCCTCGAGACCGCTGTAGTCGGCTGGTGGCACGTTGAGGGAGAGAATCCGCTGCCCGATCCCTGCCACATCCAGCTTGACCGTCGAGTCCGCTTTGGTGCGGGACGGCGCGCCGGCGCCCTGCTCCGGCTCGTCCCCTGTCTCCGGAAGCAACGGCGACGGCTCATTCGCCGCAAGCACCGCGAGGTAGACCGAGCGCCGCACCGGCCGGTCGATCGAGCTCATTTCCAGCCAGCCGGTCCGTGGCCCGTAGTCGGTACTGGCCAGGAAATAGAGATACTTGCCGCTCGCATCGAATGTGGGAGAGATCGCATCCGACATCCCGTCGGTGAGCTGGTAGGCTTTGCCCTCGACGAGCGAATACGCAAAGATCGCGCGGAGGTGGTTGTCGAGGTTTCGCGAATACGCAATCCACTTTGAATCGGGCGACCAGGCAGGCTCGAGAACCCGAAAGGGATCGTCGTAAAGATCCGCGTCGATCCTGGCGGAACGGCCGGTGGCCAGCTCGAGTGACCACAGCGCCGAGTGATTGTCCTCGAAGGAGAGCTGTTTTCCGTCGGGCGACCACGCAAGGCCCGAGAAGAATCCGGTCCCGGGCAGCGGGACCACGCGGGGTTTGCTCAGGCCGGATTGCTCGCCGATCATGAGCTGGTACTCGCCGCTCGCATCGGAGAACCACGCCAGCTGCGCGCCGTCCGGCGACCAGACCGGGTTTTGGTCGTGCGCCGCGGAGCTCTTCGTCAGATTGCGATAGTCGCCCTTTTCCGCCGGCACGGTGAAGATGTCTCCCCGAGCCTCGAATGCCACCCGCACCCCCGTGGGAGAGAGGGCTGAGCTCCGAATCATGCCCGCCACCCGCTTGAATTGGGCCCGCGCCCAGGGGAAATCACCGGTTACCTCGATGCTGAGCCGGCGGGATTGTCCCGTCTTGACCTCGAATAGATGGATGTTCCCCGCCTGCTCGTAGACGATGGCATCAGGGCCGGCCGACGCATTCATGATGTCGAAGTCGTCGTGATGGGTGAGCTGTTTGACCTCCTTGGCGCCGGCGGCGTACGAAAAGAGGTTAGCGGTGAAATTCCGGTCCGAGACGAAATAGACCGTGTTCCCGATCCACATCGGGTAACTGTCGTTGCTATCGGTCCAGGGCAACTTCTCGACGGAGTAATCGGCCAGCCGCATCACGCTGATGGGATGGACCCGACCGCCCCGGTAGTGTCGCCATTCGCTCGCCTCGAACCATGCCGGGAACATCACGGTCGCGATCTCTTCGTATGCGATTCGATTTCCATCCGGCGAGTAAGCTCCCGAGAAGGCCCGGGGCAGCGGCAGCGGCTCCTCGAACCCGCCTGCCGCAGGGACCGTCCACAAGCGAAAGTAGGATTGATGGGGTGGACTCAACCTGGCAGAGCCGAAGATCACGCGGAGGCCGTCGGGGCTCCAGCCCCGCACCCGGTCCGCGCCGGGATGATAGGTAAGCCGCGAAGGGTCTCCGCCGGCGGTCGGCACCACGTAGACATCGGTGTTACCAGCGACAGTCGCCGTAAACGCGATCCGCGACCCGTCCGGGGAGAATTGCGGGTCGGTCTCGAACCCGGGGGTCGCGGTGAGCCGGCGCGCCTGGCCACCCGCGCGGGCGACCACCCACAGGTCTCCGGCATACTCGAACGCGATGAGGTCGCGGCTGAGCGCGGGATGGCGCAGCAGCCGGGTGCCCTGGGCCGAAGCCGTTGCAGCGACCGTGGAGCACGCCACCAGGCAGGCCACCAGTGATCGGAAGTTCACGCCGGTTCTCCTCAGGAAGCTCGTCTCAGGGAGCAGGGGTACGCGCGCGAGCAAACGTCACGCCGAAGACCCGAACCGACGCCACCTTGCCGGCGCCGTCGAGCAGGAAGGTCATGATGGTGCGCGAAGCCGCGGGCGGGGGACCGACGGCCCGGAAGGTGTCATAGTCCCACGGCTCGAGCACGCCGAGCTCCTCATTCCCGAAGCGCGCGCGCAGGACGCCGTTCGCGTGGGTCACGTCCAGCGCGCCGTAGGTGGAGTCGACATAGCTGCCCGCGTAGCGCTCGAGCGGAAGGGAGGGCGGGGTGGCCGCCGGGCGGGTCGTGGCCCCCGCGGGCGCGCCCGCCGCGCGCGGCGGGTGGAACAGCGTCAGCAGATCGGCACTCCAATCCCGGGGCGTCCGCCCCAGGTAGAGGTCGAGCAGGCGGTACATGAGCGCGTGACGCAGCTCGGCGTGATCCAAATTGGCCAGCACGAAGATGCCCGCCCGGCGATCCGGCAGCAGGCCGATGATGGCGCTCATGCCGTCGATGCTGCCGGTGTGCATCCAGACCGTCTCGCCGTGGTAGTCCTCCACGAACCAGCCCAGTCCGTAGCTGAAGATGTGCGGGCGCGCCAGCGTCAGCGCCGGATAGGTGGACTGGGCGGCACGGATCTGGGGAGTGACCAGCTCGGAAAAGGTGCCCGGCGTGAGGAGGCGAGTGTTCCCCACTCTGCCGCTGTCGAGGATGAACCGCATCCATTTCGCCATGTCGGCGACGCTCGACCACACCGAGCCCGCCGGCGCGACCGGATCGGTGGTGCGGATCGGCACCTGACGGACCGTGTCGCGCAGCTCGGCGTGCGGAGTGGCGACGTTCGGCCGGCTGCTCATCCCTGCCACCAGCGGCTCGCTCTCGGTCATGCCGAGCGGGGCGAAGATCCGCGTGCGGATGAATTCCTCCCAGGGCATCCCCGACACCTTCGCGATGATCTCGCCGCCGATGGCGTAGACCACGTTCTGGTAGGCCCACTGGGACCGGAAGGAAGAGGCCGGTTCCACATAGCGCAGCCGGCGCAGCATTTCGGGGAGCGTGAAGTCCGCCCGGGCCCACAGCAGATCGGTCGACGCCAGTCCGCTGCGGTGGGTCAGCAGGTCGCGGACGGTGAGCTCGCGGGTGACATAGGGATCGGAGAGGCGAAAATCGGGGAGATAGTCGATCACCCGGTCGTCCCAGCGCAGCTTGCCCTGGTCCACCAGCATCCCCAGCGCGGCCGAGGTCATCGCCTTGGTGGTCGAGCCGATCGCGAAGCGGGTGTGTTCCGTCACGGGGTCCGGCTTCGCCAGGTCGAGTACGCCGTAGCCCCTCGCGAGGACCACGGAATCGTCCTTGACCACCGCGAGCGCGAGGCCCGGCACCTTCCAGTCGCGCACGGCCTGCGCGGCATAGCGGTCGAACTCGGCGAGCTTCGGTGCCGCACCCGGGCGCGCCTGCCCCTGCGCCGTGCCGGCGAGCGGGCCGAGCAGCAGCAGCGCGAAGGCCGCTCTCATGGTACCGGCGGCTTCCCAACCACTGGGAGCTGGATGAAGGAGGCCGCGCGCGGCGTCCGGTAGATCCGCTGGGTCGTCGCCCGAAAATCGGAGTCGGAGGCCGCGAAGATGTTCGGCACGAAGGTCTGGGGATTCCGGTCGATGAGCGGAAACCAGCTGCTCTGCACCTGCACCCGGATCTTGTGGCCCTTGAGGAAGCGGTAGTTCTGTGAATGGAGGTCGACCAGGTACTCCTCGGTGCGGTTCGGGACGATCGCTTCGGGATGCTCGAAGCTCTTGCGGAAGCGGCCGCGGAGGACGTCATTCGCCACCATGAGCTGGTAGCCGGCCAGCTTGGGGTCCGGAGCGTACTGCTCCGGATACACGTCGATCAGCTTGACCACCCAGTCGGCGTCCGACCCGGAGGTTGCGGCGAACAGGTGGGCGACGATGTCGCCGGCGAGCACCAGGTCTTCGTCGAGCGGCGCTGTTTCCCAGGCCGTGACATCCGGGCGGTCCTGCGCGAAGCGCTGATCATCGACCAGCCAGGTCGACCAAGTCGAGCCGCGTCCGTAGGTGGGCAGAATGGGTCGCGCGCGGTAGGGCACCGGGCGAGAGGGATCCGAGACGTAGGCGTCGAACCCGCTGTCGCTCTGTGCGCGCGGCGGCTCGAACGACATGCGGCCACCGGAGTGGAAGTACAGCTGCCTGGGCGAGACGTTCTCGCGCGGCGGCCAGCTGGCGTGGGAGCGCCACGCGTTGGCCCCCGCCTCGAAGGTCGTCGCCTCGGCGAGCGAAAGCGTGCCCTTGTCCTTGAGCCAGTAGGCAAACCAGGGCAGCTCGATGTTGCGCTTGAAATAGACCGAGGTGGAATCGCCGAAATCGATGCCGCCAAGCTTCTGCCCGCTGCGGCCCCGCCAGCCACCGTGGTTCCAGGGCCCCACCACCAGGTAGTTGAGGTGCTTGCTGTCGTGCGGCTCGAGGGTCTCGTAAATCTTGACCGGACCATAGAAGTCTTCCTGGTCCCACCAGCCGGCGACGTTGAGCGTCGGCACCCGCACCTGGTCGAGATACTGCATCACCGCTTCGCGCTGCCAGAAGGCGTCGAAGTCCGGGTGTGCGGCGAAATTGACCCAGGTCGGGTACTTCCCTTCCGCGTGCCGCTCCGGCAGGTGCGCGAGCGAGCCGAGCCCCAGATACCAGCTGAAGGTGTCGCCCTGGTCGAAAGCGAACGGCGAGAACTCCTTGGACCCTTCCATCATCGCCACGTACTCGAAGCCGTAGCTCAGCCGGAACGCGCCGTTGTGATGGAAGTCGTCTCCCAGAAACATCGAAGCGGGTGAGGCCTGCGGCGACACCGCCTTGAGGGCGGGGTGCGGATCGAGCATCGCCATGACGGTGAGCCAGCCCGGATAGGACACCCCCAGCATGCCGACCCGGCCATTGTTGCGGGGCACGTTCTTGAGCAGCCAGTCGATCGTGTCGTGGGTATCGGTGCTCTCGTCGATCGCCTTGGCGTCCCGCTTGTCGCGCGGCGGCCGCAGCATCACGAAGCTGCCCTCGGACCCGAAGCGTCCGCGGATGTCCTGGAACACGAAAATGAAGCCCTCCTGGGCCAGCTCCGCATAGGAGGACGTGAAGTTGCCGGCCGCTCCGGCGATTCCGTAGGGCGTGCGGGTGAGCAGCAGGGGGAGGTCGCCAGTCGCGCCCTTGGGAACGAAGATGCTGGTGTGCAGGCGGACCCCGTCGCGCATGGGGATCAGCATTTCCGTCTGGTCGAACGGGGGAGCGGCCTGGGCGGCGAGGGTCCGGGCGGCTCCGCCCAGCAACGCCGGGAGGACCAGGAGCACTGCGAGGCGTCGGGGTACCGGAGTCATCATCGGATCGCGCTGGGCAAGAGAGTGGGAGGCCGGCGCTACCGTCTCCGCGCACGCCGACCGTTGGAGGGCGCCAACACGGTCGGATCCCAGGCGGGCCAGATGCCCCGCTCGCCCAGCTGCGCGATGACCAGCTCGAGCCGCGTGGCGGCGTTGCGCCAGTTGGTTTCGACCGCGCCCTGGGCCGCGTCGGGGTCGCCCTTGGCGATCGCGCGGACGATCACTTCGTGCTCCTGCACGGAGGTCGGCAGCTCGTCGACCAGGGAGCTGATGTACAGCCGGGAATAGCGTTCCACCTGGGGCTTGATGGCCGAGTGCAGCGCCCGCAGCCGGGGTCCGATGCCGACTTCGACCGTGGCGGCGTGGAAGGTCTCGTCCAGCTCGAAAATCCTGGCGACGGCCACCCGCTCGCGCGACGCGACGGCGAGCTGACGGTTGAGCGCGCGCAGCCGCCGGACCAGGGCGGCGCGGCGCTTCGGCGGCAACGCCGCCGCGGTCCGCGCCGCCAGTCCCTCGAGGTGCCCGACGATCAGCATGATCTCGCGGCCGTCATCCTGGGTCAGCGGGGTGACCGCCAGGCGCTGGTCCCGACCGCCGCCGTAGGAGGCGACGAAGCCTTCCTGCTGGAGCCGGTGCAGCGCGCTGCGGACCGGGGTCCGGCTCA
>CAZYPO010000094.1:0-1660 GCA_964649225.1 uncultured Gemmatimonas sp.
GCGGGATGTCGCCCTTCGAGGTGCTGCGCGCGGCCACCCTCGAGCCCGCCCGCTATTTCGGCACCCTCGATTCGGCGGGCAGTGTCGCGCCGGGCAGGCTCGCGGACCTGGTGTTGCTCGATGCGAACCCACTGCTGGATATCCGGAACACCCGCCGTATCAGCGCGGTCGTGGCCAACGGTCGGCTGTACCGGGCCCGGGATCGCAAGCAGATGCTGCGCGAGCGCCCGGACTAGCCTCGCTGCGCCAGCTGACCCCCGGGCTCGAGCTTGAGCCGCGGCCTGGCTCGGCGAGCGGCTGCGGAGCCCGAGCGAGCGCGTCAGTGGCGTTTCCAGGATCCCTGTCGCGTACCACCCGCCACTGCAGCGCCGCGAGGGTCGGCCGCACCGCTCGCCGGGCCGCGGCCGCAGCTCAGCCCGGGAGCGGAGCCCGCCCGGCGAAGTACTCCCGCCCCCGCTCCATCAGCGCCGCAAACCCCGCCTCGTCATCCCGCTCGACCGCCGCGAGGATTTTCTCCACGGCCGCCTTGAGCGCCCGCAGCGGCTCCAGCCCGTACTGGTTGAGGCTCTGGATCTCGAAGTAGAGCCGGGGATTCTCCGCTGCCACCTGGGACGCCACGACGAGCTGGGCGTCGAACGTGGTGCTCGATATCCGCGCCAGGGCGGGCGCCGCCTCTCCACTCCCGGCCAGCGCCGCGGAGAAGGCAATGTTGATCGCGTGCGAGAGGCCCAGCACGTAGGCAACCAGCCGGTCGTGCTCCGCGGCCGTCATCTCCACCTGGATCGCCATCGTCGGCGCAAACAGCTCCCGCGCTTCCCGCACCGCCTCGGGCACCCCGCAATCCACGAAGATCACGTGGCGTCCCGAGAGGAGCTCCGTGTTCGGCCCGAACATCGGATGGATCGAGGTCACCCGCACCCCCGCGGCGCGCAGCGCGTCCAGCGCCGCCCGCAGCGGTCCCTTGAGCGAGCCCACGTCGAATACCAGTCCCTTCGGCTTCCGCTGGGCCAGCTCGCTGAGGATCTGCGCCGAGGTCTGCAGGGTGGCCGCGATCACGACCAGATCGTGATCCAGGGGCGACTCCCGCCAGTCGGCAATGCGCGGCACGCCGTCCGGGCCTGGCGCGGGATCGGCGATTTCCACCGCGAAACCCTGTGAGCTCAGGAAGCGCAGCAGCCAGCCACCCATGCGGCCGCTGCCGCCGATCACCAGCGCCCTCCGGCCTAACCCGCCACCTGCCGCGGCCAGTCGTTCCTGCTCCTGCCGGGTGAGCGACGAGGCGATCAGCAGCCGCAGCAGCTCCGCCGCGAGGTCGCCCGAGAGTCCCAGCGACTCGGCGGTGCGGCGCGCCCGCTCCAGCACCTCCTTCTCCTGGGTGAAGTCGCGGGTGGGCCGGCCCAGCCGGGCCTTGAGCTCGCCGATCGCGGAGGCAAGCGCCTGCCGCCGCGCCACCAGGGACAGCAGCTCGCGGTCGACGGCGCCGAGTTCAGCGCGGAGCCCGTTCAGATCGTCAGGAGTGGGCAGGACGCGGCCTGGCTCGGCGAGCGGTGCGGCTGACCCTCGCGGCGCAGGCCACGGCCGCGTCCCACGCTGTGTCCCCGGGCAAGAGCCGAGGTTCCCCGCAGGGCGCGTCAGTGCGCGGCTGAAGGTCGATCCTGCT
>CAZYPO010000094.1:1760-2842 GCA_964649225.1 uncultured Gemmatimonas sp.
GCGGCTGAAGGTCGATCCTGCTGACGCATGAGAAAGCGCACTGCAGCGCCCGAAGGGAAACCTCAGCTCGAGCCCGGGAACCCAGTAGCGCAACCATGCCCACAAGCTATCGGCTCGGCTGGGGTGACCGCAATTCGGACCTCGCCGTCCGTGCCCTGCGATTATTTTCATGCAGGAGGAGTTACCATGTCCATTCGACCAGTCAAACGAATCATTCAATCCACGCCCACCGTCGAGGGCGCCGGCGTCAAGCTGCGCCGGGCCTTCGGCTTCGGCGCCACCGAGGAGTTCGATCCCTTTCTGCTCTTCGACGATTTCCGCAATGAGCGGCCCGAAGACTATCTCAAGGGGTTCCCCTGGCACCCCCACCGCGGGATCGAGACGATCACCTATGTGCTGGCCGGCACCGTTCGTCACGGCGACAGCCTCGGCAATCGCGGCGCGATGGGCGCGGGTGACGTGCAGTGGATGACCGCCGGCAGCGGGATTCTGCATCAGGAAATGCCGGAGGGCGACGCCGCGGGCCGCATGCACGGCTTCCAGCTCTGGGCCAATCTCCCTTCGGCGCTCAAGATGACCAGTCCGCGCTACCAGGACATCGTCGCGCGCGACATTCCCGAAGTCAGCGATGACGACGGCACCGTCGTGCGGGTTATTTGCGGCGACTTCTGGGGCAAGCGCGGCCCGGTCGACGGCATCGCGACCGAGCCGCGCTATCTCGACGTCTGGGTGCCGCCGGGCAAGCGGAAGCTGCTGCCCGTCGAGACGACCCGGCACGCCTTTGCCTACGTGTTCGAGGGAAGCGGCAGTTTCCGCGACGCCTCAGCGCCCTTCGGCGTGCTCACCGAGCGCGGCGACCCCGGCCTGGAGACGACGGTGCGGGAGGAAACCGGGAACCGCTCGCTGGTGGTGTTCGACCGGGGTGATGAGGTCGTGGTGCAGGCCGGCGAGCAGGGCATCCGGTTCCTGCTGGTGTCGGGCAAACCGCTCGCCGAGCCGGTCGCGTGGTACGGCCCGATCGTGATGAACACCCACGAGCAGTTGCGCCAGGCGATCAGCGAGCTCGAGGACGGGACCTTCAT
>CAZYPO010000094.1:2942-9167 GCA_964649225.1 uncultured Gemmatimonas sp.
ACTCTATCCCTCGCGCACCCCGGCAGGACCCTCCACGAGCGCCAGCACCCGGAGCGGACTCCCGCTCCCCCCCACGATCTTGAGCGGCGCCGCGATCACCACCGCCCCCGTCGCCGGGAGCTGGTCGAGATTCTTGAGGCTCGCGAGCCCGAACTTCCCCGCCCCGTGCATCGTCGCGTGATTCGGGAACGGCGGCTCGAACACCCCCGCCTGTCCCGCATCGGTCCCCACCGTCTCGACCCCTACGCCCAGCACGTCGCGGTCGTGCGCCAGCAGCTCGGACGTGCTCTGGTGAAAGCCGGGGCTGTGCGGCCCGTCGGGGCCGACATTGAGGAAAGCCTTGGCGTCGCTCCGCTTGCTCCAGCCGCTGCGCAACAGCACCCAGGCGCCGGCGGGGATCCTGTGGTGCTGCTGTTCCCACGCCAGCACGTGCTCCGGCATCAAGAGAAAATCCGGATGCTTCGCCACCTCCGCGCTCACATCGATCACGCACGCCGGCCCCACGAACCGCCGAGCGGGAATCGTGTCGCACGCGTTGTCGGGCAGGTCCTTGCCGGTGATCCAGTGAATTGGCGCGTCGAAGTGGGTGCCGGTGTGCTCGCCCATGCGGATGCTGTTCCAGTACCAGGCGGGGCCCTTGGCGTCGAAGCGCGAGATCACCTCCAGCGTCACCCCGGGCGAGGAGCCGAACATCGGCGGTAGCCCGATTACCGGGGTGTCGGGACCGAGCGGCTGGGTCAGGTCGACGATGCGGAGGGTGCCGGCCTCCAGACCAGCCACGAGTTGTTCGAGTACCGACATGGATCAGGCGTTCCCGTAGACCGGAATCAAGGCACCTGAGGTCAGCTGATTCTCGGGCGACGCGAGCCACAAGATCGTGCGGGCGAGCTGGGCCGGCTTGGGCCAGCGCTCGGTCTTGGCGTCGGGCATCGCCGCCCGGTTGGCGGGGGTGTCGATGATGGACGGTAACACGGCATTCACCAGGATCCCCTCGCCCCGCACCTCGACGGCCAGCGCGCGCGTGAGCCCCGCGACCCCCGCCTTGGAAATGGCGTACGCCACCATTTCCGGCGCCGGCTGTTCGATCACCCGCGCGGCCACATTCACGATCCGGCCGCCGCCGCTCTTCCGGAACGCCTTGACCGCCTCCCGGCAGCAGAGAAACGCGGTGAGCAGGTTGAGCGCGAGCTGCTGCTCGAGATCGGCGCGAGAAGTTTCGGCGATCGGCTTGGACTTGAAGCCGCCGGCGAGGTGCACCGAGGCAAAGAGGGGCGGCAGGCCCGCGTAGTACTCCACCACCGCGACCTGGTTGGTGAGGTCGACCTTGCCGGTGATATGGGTGCCGGCCGCCGCCTGGGTTGGGGCCTCGCCGAACACCGGCAGGTGACAGCTGGCCCCGGCGTCGAGAAATGCCTGGACCACCGCCTGTCCCAGCGCGCCGTCGCCGCCGGTGATCACGACGTGGCGTCCCTCGAATTGTCCTGGCATCCGTTCCCTATGCCTGCTTGAGGTGCCGCGCAAACTGATAGCGGTTCTCCAGCAGCGACAGATCGGTCACGTAACCCGCGGGCCCCACGGCCTCGACCTTGGCCACCAGCGTCGTGAGCTCGCCCGCCGCCTGCGCCGCCACAAACTCCGCCCGAAACTCCTCCAGCGTGCTCACTGTGGCCGTGCGCGGCACCCCACTGCCCCGCGCAATCGCGGCCAGATCGCTCCCCGTGGAAGTCGCAGTGGGAAACCCGCCCACCGAGAGCAGGCTCTCGTTGTCGAACACCACGTGAACCAGGTTCTTGGGCCGGTAGCGCGCCAGCGTGGTGAGCCCGCCGAGATTCATCAGCAGGGAGCCGTCACCATCCAGCACGACGACCGGCAGCTCGGGCCGGGACAGGGCGATGCCCAATCCCACCGAAGAGGCGAGCCCCATCGCGTGCTGCAGATAAAAGAAGTTGGTCCGGTGGCCCAGCGACTGCAGCTCGGCCGCCACCGCGCCCATAATGGTGACCACAATCGAGCGCTCGAGCTCGGGATAGATGGCCTGCATCGCGTCGAGTCGCCGCATGGTTCCTCGTGGAAGGCTTGCACCAGCGAATGGAGCGCCCGGAGAGACGTCCGTCAAGGGGAGTGAGGGTCGCACTCGCAGCGCCCTGAGGCAATCTCGTCCTGCGCGCCCTAAGAACCCTATTCCTCCCACATCAAGTCCCGCGACAACAGCAGCGCGACCGGCCGGCTCGCCGAGTACGCCAGCGTCTGCGCCTTGGCGATCTTCTTCCCCACCTGCTCCGGGGCATCGAGACAATCGAACGGAATGCGGAGCGCTTCCAGCACGTGCTCGGTCACCCCGCCGCCTTCGGTCTGCCAGGGATCCTTCTCGCCGAACGACCCGCGGGCGCTGATCAGCATCAGTAGCGGAATACGATAGAGCTGTGCGCAGGACACGATCCCGTTGATCGCGGCCAGGAAGCCGTGATTCTGCATCAGCATCGCCGACTTGACCCCGGCCAGGTGCGCGCCGGTCGAGATGCCGACCCCTTCCTCCTCCTTGGCCAACCGCACCAGCGTCATCTCCGGATCCTCTTCCGCCATCCGGATCAGGTGCACCAGCCAGGTCTCCGGCAGCGCGGAGACGATCCGCACCCCGCAGTCCTTGAGCGCGTGGTAGATCAGGGCCGAGCTGGAAACGGAAACGGGCATTGGGCGAATGGAGCGCTTGGGAGAGCACCCGTCAAGGGCGCCGGAGCGCTGACTCAGCCCAAGGCGACCGCGGTCGCCCTGGATTGACTCGGCTGGCGCTCGAATGGTACTTGTAGGAAGCAACTTCGGAGGCATTATGTCCGACGACATGGGACGCTTGAGAACCGACGTCGAGATCGAGAACCAAACCCGCCCTGGCGAGCGCAGGCTGCTGCGCCAGGTCCTGGTGGACACCGGCGCCGAGCTGTCCTGGGCGCCCGCTGCCGCGCTCGAAAGCCTCGGCATCGAGCGGGTCAAGCAGGTCCGGTTCTGCCAGGCGAGTGGCTCCGTGCTGGAACGCTGGGTCGGTTTCGCCATTCTGTACGCCGCGGGCCAACTCACGATCGATGAGGTTGTCTTTGGTGAGTCCAGCGATCTCGTGTTGCTCGGCGCCCGCACCCTCGAGGGCATGAACCTTAAGGTGGACCTGGTCGGAAAGCGGCTCGTTTCAGCGGGGCCGATGCTGGCGGCAGCCGCGGCGTAAGCAATCGGGAGGAAACCCGCCGAAACCCTCTCGCCAAGCAGGCCGTACGTACCCAACAATGCTCGACATCCTGCTGGTCCTCGCCCTCACCCAGGCCCCCGGCGCTGTCCCGCCCGACAGCTACACCGACTCGGCCACCGCGCACCTGCTGGCCCGCACCCGCGGCGCCCGCGACCGCAACGAGCGCCTGGTCACCTCCTATACCGCCACCGTCACCCAGCGCATGGGCGCCGGGATCCACGCGCTCTCCCGCGACCGCATGCTCTTCCACGAAGAGCTCTCGGCCAACATCGCGTGGCAACGCGACGGCAAGAGCACCATCACCGTCACCGGCGCGCGCCAGGCCATCCCCATCGCCACCCACAAGGAAAAAGTCCCGGACGATCTCGCCGGCAGCCTGCGCTGGCTTGTGATCAATCCCGCCGAGGACTACCTCGGCTTGATCGGCGACGACGAGGACGGGTTTGTTTATCCGCTGCGGGCGGGCGGCGAGCAGGATTACAAGTTCGCGAGCGGCGACACCGTGCGCATCACCCTGCAATCGGGCAAGCAGCTCCGGCTGCTCGAGCTCAAGGTCACCCCGCGCCGCGCCGACTGGAAGCTCATGGCGGGCTCGCTCTGGTTCGACGCGGACACTTACGGACTGGTCCGCGCGGTCTTCAAGCCCGCGCGCCCTTACGACCTGCGCAAGGACGCCGACAAGGAGGATCTCAAGGACACGCCGTCGTGGGTCAACGCCAGGGCGGAAATCAAGTTCATCACCCTCGAGTACGGCTTCTACGAGAACCGCTGGTGGATGCTGCGCTACGCCGCGCTCGACGGCATCGGCAACATGGGCTCCTGGCTCGGCATCCCGGTCAAGTTCGAGCGGGTCTACTCCGACTACCAGGTCGAAGGAGGGACCCCGCCGCCAGAGGGAAGCAGCTTCCGGCCCGCGGGGACGGTGCGCCGGCGCACCCGGGATACCACGGCGGTGGATTCCCTGGCGACTCGCGCGACCCGGGACAGTCTGCGCGCGGTGCGCCGCGAATGCGTCAAAGCCGCGAAGAGCAAGGAGGCGGTGCGCGCCTGCTACCGGCTCGGCCGCGCCAGCGACAGCAGCCTCGCCGTGGTGGTCCCACCCGACACCCTGTCGCTCTTGAGCAGTCCCACGCTGGGCCCGCCCGTGCTCGAGATGGGTGACCTGGTCACCGAGGCAGAGCTCCGCGGGTTAGGGGACGCGATCCGTCACCTGGGCGAGGGCGCACCCAGCATCAGCCGGGTAGAGTTGCCACGCGGGGTGAGCGCACTGCTGCAGAACGCCCGCTACAACCGGATCGAGGCGCTCTCGCTGGGCATACGTGGCTCGGCTCAAAGTGGCCGCTTCACGGTCGACGCGCTGGGCCGCATCGGACTGGCGGACCGGATCCCCAATGCGGAGCTCGGCGTTTCGCTGAGTGGTGAACGCACCCGATTCCGGCTGGGCGGCTATCGGCGTTTGGCCGCGGTCAATCCCGACACCAAGCCGTTCGGCGTGGTCAACAGCATCTGGGGTGTGCTGGCGCAGCGGGATGACGGCGACTACTTCCGTACCCTGGGCGTCGAGCTGGTCGAGCAGAACAGCGAGACCGGCTGGTGGAGCTGGCGGCTCTACGCCGAGCGCCAGAAGGTGGCGAAGGTGGAGACCGACTTCAGCCTGCCGCACGTGTTCGATGGCAGCAGGAGTTTCCGGCCCAACATGGTGGCCGACACTGCCACTCAATTCGGCGCGGTGCTCACCCTGCGCGGGAGCCAGCCGGTGTCACGGGTGCTGCAGTTCGGCGGCGAGACCACGCTGGAAGCCGCGGCGGGCGACTACCAGCACGCCAAAGCATCGGCCACGGTGCGAGCCACCATCACGCCGCGCAAAGTGCTGGCGGTGGCACTCGAGGCGTCCGCGGGCACCAGTAAGGGCGACGTGCCGCTGCAAAGCCGCTTCTATCTCGGCGGCCCCGCGACACTGCGGGGCTATGACGGCGCGGTCACGGCGGGGGCGGCGTATTGGCGCGGGCGGATCGAAGTGGGCAACGCCTTCCCCGCGGTGCGGCTCATGGCGTTCACCGATGTCGGCTGGGCCGGCGCGCGGTCGCAGTTCGGGAAGGGCCGCGCGCTGATCGGCAGCGGGGTCGGCGCGAGCCTGCTGGATGGGCTGGTTCGGATGGATCTCGCGCGGGGGCTCAGGGCGCCGACGGGGTGGCGGTTTGACTTGTATTTCGATGGAAGGTTGTAGGCGGCCAGGCAGGACTTGATTTCGACTCCCTCCCGGCGGAATCACTCCACTTCTGCAGAATGGGCTGAAGTCGCTCCCGAGCGCGTGCGCGTATTCCCTCCGGGGACGTCCACAGGCGGTGCACGCTGCGCATGGGCGCAACGACGCCAGTCCACTCAAGGAGGCCGATATGGCCGATAATAACGCGTATGATCCCACGCAGGACGCCAATCGCGATCCCATCACCGGCACGCCGGGCGCTCACCCGGTCGGAACCGGAGTCGGAGCGGCGGGGGGCGGAGTGGCCGGGGCCGCCGTTGGCGCTGCCATTGGCGGCCCCGTGGGTGCCGTGGTCGGCGGCGTTGCGGGAGCGGTTGCTGGTGGCCTGACCGGCAAGGGCGTCGCCGAGGCCATCGACCCCACGGTGGAAACTGCCTACTGGCGGGAGACCTACTCGAAGCGCCCCTATTTCTCGGGTGAGCCGTTCGCGACCTATCAACCCGCCTATCAGTTCGGCTGGGAGTCCTATACCCGCTTTCCCGACCGCAAGTTTGCTGACGTCGAGTCCGAGCTGCGGAGCGACTGGGAGAAGGGCGAGCACGCCGGGAAGCTCGGCTGGGACCGGGCGAAAGACGCGGCGAGCGACGCTTGGCACCGCATCGAGCGAGTGCTCCCCGGGGATTTCGACAAGGACGGCTACTAGCTCATTTCTCGAGGGGCCGGCGTGAGCCGCCCCGCTAGAGCGGACCAGACAATGCCCGGGTGCGTACCCGGGCATTGTTGT
>CAZYPO010000095.1:0-9090 GCA_964649225.1 uncultured Gemmatimonas sp.
TTATCGGCCTGCTCGCGGCATGCGCGCGGGGCCCCGCGCCGGCTGAGCTCTGGCACGCTGAACCGGGATACCGCTGGCGGGAGCTCGGCGATCCCGGCCGCGGCAGCGACGGGTTCACGCGGCTCGCCGCCGCCGCAACCGGCATCAACTTCAGCAACCAGGTCTCCGACTCGGCGGCCCGGCGCAACCGCCATCTGATGGACGGGTCCGGCACGGCACTCGGGGACGTCAACGGAGACGGCCGGCCCGACATCTACCTCTGCCGCATCGAAGGCCCCAACGCCCTCTACCTCAACGACGGGAACTGGAAGTTTCACGAGGCAGCGCAAGAGGCGGGCGTGGCTTTGGGAGACCGCCCCTCGACCGGCGCGGTCTTTACCGACGTGGACGGCGACGGCGATCTCGACCTCATCGTCACCGCGATGGGCGGGCGGAATTCCCTTTTCCTCAACGACGGCAGCGGCCACTTCCGTGACGCGACGGTGCAATCCGGTTTCGCGCCCGAGGGCCGGGGCAGCACGACCGCCACGCTCGCCGATGTGGACGGCGACGGCACCCTCGACCTCTATATCGCCAACTACAAGGCCCGCACCATGCTCGATTCGCTCTCGCCGTCGGAGCGGGCCTTCGACCAGATCGTGAAGCAAGTCGCGGGGCGATACGAGGTGATCCCCGAGCGCCGCGCGGACTATCGGCTCCAAGTCCGCAACCAGCTCCGGGGGGTGAGCCTGATCCAGCGAGCCGATCCCGACTGGTTCTACCGTAACGACGGCAAGGGGCACTTCACCCGCGAGCCGATTGCCCAGAACCCGCGATTCCTCGACGAGGACGGCAAGCCGCTCGGGGAGGAGCCCGAGGACTTCGGCCTCGCTGCCCGCTTCTACGACGTGAACGGGGATGGCGCGCCCGATCTCTACGTCGCCAACGACTTCGAGGACCCGGACCAGTTCTGGATCAACGACGGGGCCGGCCACTTCCGCCTGATCGCCAAGCAGGCCATTCGGCGTACCGCGAACTCCAACATGGCGGTCGACTTTGGTGACATCGACCGGGATGGAAACGTCGACCTCTTCGAGGTGGACATGCTGGCCGCTGACAGCCGCCGCAGCAAGACCGAGAAGCCTACGCACACCACGGTGCCGAAGCCGGTGGGATTCGACCCGGAGCGGAGCCAATGGCAGCGGAACGCGCTGCTCCTCAACCGCGGTGACGGCAGCTTTGCCGAGATCGCGGATGCGGCGGGAGTCGCGGCATCGGGCTGGTCATGGTCCACCATGTTCCTCGACGTGGATCTGGACGGCTACGAGGATCTGCTGATCGGCAACGGGCACACCTGGGATCTCATGGACGCCGACACCCAGGAGCGGATCCGCAGTAACGTCACCCCGGTGGATTGGCGGGAGTGGCTCAAACTTTATCCGACGCTCAAGCAGCGGAACGTCGCCTTCCGGAACCGGGGAGACCGCACCTTCGAGGACGCCGGCGCGCGCTGGCGGTTCGGAACCGAGGAAGACATCTCTCACGGGATGGCGGCCGCCGACCTCGATGGCGACGGCGACCTCGACGTCATCATCAACCGGCTCGACGCGCCGGCCGCGGTACTGCGCAACGACGCGACGGCGCCGCGGGTGGCCGTCCGGCTGCTGGGCAGGTCTGCTAACACGGCCGCGATCGGTGCGCGGGTCCGGGTGCTGGGCGGCCCGGTGGCCGAGCAGGAGCGCGAAGTGACCGCCGGCGGACTCTACCTGTCCGGCTCGGATACCCAGCTCAGCTTCGCGGCCGGCTCGGCGCAGCAAGTCACCATCCAGGTTCTCTGGCGGGACGGGACCCAAAGCACCGTCCCGGATGCGAAGCCAGGGCGGCTCTATGAAATCCGGGAATCGGGAATCGGGAACCGGGAATCACCGACCCCGCTTCCCGACTCCCGACTCCCGAATCCCGTTCCGCTCTTCGAAGACCGCTCCGCGCTCCTCGGCGATGGGCACAGCGAAACCCATTTCAACGACTATGCCCGCCAGCCCCTCCTGGACTATCAGCTCAGCCAGTTGGGTCCAGGCGTGAGCTGGATCGATCTCGACGGCGATGGCCGCGACGATCTCGTCGTCCCGGCGGGCGCCGGGGGCACCCTCGCATGGTACCGAAATGGCAACGGGCGCTTTACCCGCATGCCACTCGGACTGAAGGCTGGGATCCTCGATTTCACCGGAGCCTTGGGCCTGCCCTCGCCGCGGGGTACTGCGCTCCTGGTGGGCCGTTCCAATTACCGCTCCCGGTCACCCGGGGAAGCCCTTGCTGTTGACCGGGTGCTGCGGCTCACGCCGGACGGGCGGGTCGAAGCCTCGATCGGTCCGGACAGCGCCAGCGTGGCCCCCCTGGCCCTGGCCGACGTGGACGGCGATGGCGAGCTCGATCTTTTCGTCGGCGGTCGGGTCGTACCGGGCACCTATCCGGTGCCACCAGACTCGCACCTGTACCTGAATCGAGGCGGCCGATTCGTGCTGGATTCGGGCAGCGAGGCGGTGCTGCGGCTCGTCGGGCTCGTCTCAGGGGCGACTTTCACCGACGTGAACGGCGACGGCTGGCCCGACCTGGTCCTCGCGACTGAGTGGGGCCCCGTGAAGTTGCTGCTCAACGAGCGTGGTCGTCTCCGTGACGCGACGAATGAGTGGGGTCTGGCGCCCTACCTCGGAGGCTGGAAAGGGGTGGCCGCCGCCGACTTGGACGGGGACGGCCGAATGGATCTCATCGCGACCAACTGGGGGCGCAACCTGCCGGTCGCGGCTGACTCGGCCAGCCCGCTGTATCTCTATGTCGGCAATTTCGGCGACGTGCCCGCGGTCGACTTCCTGGCGGCGCGCTACGATCCACGGCTCTCGGCGATCGCTCCCGTGGCGTCCCTCTCCCGCCTCGCCGCGGCAATGCCGAGCCTGCGGAAACGGATTCCCACGTTCGCGGACTACGCTGATGCGTCGATCGAGCAGGTGATCGGCCGGGGTTTCGCGCGCACCATCCGCTTGCAGATGAACACGCTGGAACACCTGGCGTTCCTCAACCGCGGCGATCACTTCGAGGCGCGGCCGCTGCCGGCGGAGGCGCAATGGGCTCCGGCCTTTGCAGTGGTGGTGGCGGACTTCGACGGCGATGGCCACGAAGACGTGTTCCTGGGCCAGAACTTTTCGCAGACGGAGCTCTTCACCCCTCGGCTCGACGCCGGACGCGGGCTGCTGCTGCTCGGCGACGGAACGGGCGGCCTCCGGCCGGTGCCGGGCCAGCGCTCGGGGATAGTGATCTACGGAGATCAGCGGGGCGCCGCGGCGTCCGACTACGACGGCGATGGCCGGACCGATCTGGCGGTGGCCCAGAATGCGGGACCGACGGTTCTCCTCCACAACGTCGGCGCCAGGCCGGGACTTTCGGTTCGGCTAGTGGGTACCGCCGGCAACCCCGCGGGGGTCGGCGCCGTGATTCGGATCCGCTACGCGGATGGATGGGGTCCTGCGCGCGAAGTCCACGCGGGATCGGGGTATTGGTCGGAGGATGGCCTCGTGCAGGTACTCGGGCTCACGAGCGGCAGCACGCCGAAATCGGTGTGGGTACGCTGGCCCGGCGGCCAGACGATGGAGCTACCCATTCCGCCGGGAGCAACCTCCATCACCGTCACGAGGGAATAGCGGCCTGCCTACGGCTCGACGACCTCGACGGCCCTGGCGGCAGGGTGGGGTCCAGGGAGGGACTGACGCCGTCCGGAGGGCCAGACTACTTCGATGGCGTCCGCGTGGTCCACGTCTCCCAGACCGAAGTAGAGGGGCAGCACGCTCTGCGACAGGTAACCCGACTTCCCATCCATCACCTGTACCAGCCGCCGCCCATCCGGGAGAACGACCGTAACCCGCGCGCCGATCCCTTCCCGGTTGGAGCGGCGTCCCCGGAGACGGATGCCGAGCGCGTTGACCCGGTGGCGCTGGGCCAGATCGCTCAGCAGCACCTGCGGCGGGCCGAAGAACTCGTTGGTGACGATGTCGAGGTCGGAGTCTCCGTCCAGATCCAGCATCACGGCGGAGCGCGATCCCAGGGTTCCCATCATGGTGAGCCGGCCTTGCGCACCCTTGTGGCGGCATTGCGCCTGGTTGGCGCCGGCCCGGAAACAAGCGACGCAGAACTCGTTGGCGCGATCGGCGCCCTGGCACTCGAGCGTAAACCAGACTTTCTCGGTCGCGACGTTTTTCCGCGGCTCGACACCCAGCAGAAACTCGCTGCGGAGGAACCGCGTGCCCCTGGCGTTGAGGAGCACCGAGTTGATTCCGTAGCGAAACGGGAAATTCATGCCCGAAGCGATGAACAGGTCGTCCCAGCCGTCGGCGTTGAGGTCCCCCACACTGGGCCCCCAGGGCCAATAGTTCTCCGCCCCCACCGAGTCGGATAGCTCGGCCCAAGGAGCGCCGCGGTTCACAAAGAGGGCGTTCCCGAAGATGAATTGCCGCTTACCGTCCGGAAAGTCGCCGGGCGGCATCCTGGGGGAGGCCGAGTCGGCCTTAGCGTTCTCTGCGGCCCAATCCTCCGGCGGGATGTTGTCCCACATGTCGGAATGCATATCGGTGACGAAGAGGTCGAGGCGCCCGTCTCCGTCGAAATCGAACGCCTTCACCCCCATGGCGCCCCAGGGAGTGCGCGGGAAGTATTGCGCCGTCGCATCGCGGAACCGCTTGCCACCCTGGTTGAGCCAGAGGTGATTGGCGCCCAGCATGTTGGGAAGATAGAGATCGGGGCGGCCGTCGTCATTGACGTCCAAGATCGTGGCGTCGCCACTCCAGCTCAGGTCAACCAAGCCGGTCTCGCGGGTTACGTCCTTGAAGCGGTTCTTGCCCAGGTTCCGGTAGAGAATACTGGCTTCGGCGCGTTCGGAGTGGATGTGGCCATGGAACGCGTCGGTCAGCCCGACGTAGTAGCCACCGGGGCCTTTCTCGTCGTTGGTATAGACCCCCACGTTGGTGACCAAGAGGTCCAGCAGCCCATCGCCGTCGTAGTCGAAGCACACCGCGCCCGAGGAATGACCCACGTACCCGACCCCGGCCTGCGCCGTGATGTCGCGGAATTTTCCGCCGCCCAGGTTCTCGAACAGCCGGTTGCCGTGGCGCACCGTGGTGACGAAGAGGTCGGGATCACCGTCGTTGTCGCTGTCGGCGAACCCGCAGCCCACTCCGATGGCGTCCGGCAGGCGAAGCCCGGCGGCGTCGGTGAGGTTCGCGAAGCGACCGCCTCCCAGGTTCTTCCAGAGCTCGTTGCTGCCCAGCTGGGTGACGAAGTAGAGATCGGGGAGCCCGTCGCCGTCCACGTCGGCGGCGCAGACTCCGGTGCCGTGATCGTAGTGGACGTGCTTGTAGGCCTTGCCGGCATCGTCCACGATACGGGTTTCGAAGGTAATTCCGCTCTCCGCAATCCGGTCAGTAAAACCGAAGTCATGCAGGACCGGGTAGCCGGCGCCGGCCTGGAGCTGCTCTTGCCGGCGCGCCTGGAGCCACGCGGGTGGGCCGGCGTCAATCGAGCGGTCACTTGAGGGCCCGCACCCCGCCGTATAGGCGAGGAGAACGAGCAGCGGCAGTCGAGTCTTGATCATCGCGGGACGGCTTGGGAGGGTTGTCAAGAGTACACTCGCCGCGCGACCCGCACCACACGCCACCGTGACAGGGGAGCCGCGTTCGCTCAGCGTGAGGCGGCCGTAGGGCTGCGGAGCCGGAAGGATTTCGTCGTGCCGGGCTTGGGTTCGGCATCGCCCTCACGAATGCTGTAGGACTGGTCCAGCGCCAGGCTCGTGTAGCTCGCGGTCCCGCCGCCCGGCCACACGATCCGCACCTCCCGAATCGCCCGGGCCTGCCCCAGGCCGATCTCCTGTTGCAGGCTGTTGCCTCCGAAGCTGCCACCACTCGACACCAGCGCGTAGAATGACCGGGACCCGCGATCTGTGTCGACCATGACGCGGATCCGTGCGCCGATGGCCGCCCGGTTGGATTTCACCCCTTCGAGCTTGAGGGTGATCCAGTGGTTTCCGAACCCGGGGTTCTCGAAGAGCACGCTGCGCCCCACGTCCGCCTGGAACATTCCCCCCATGTTGACGTAAATGTCCTGGTCCCCGTCCCCGTCCAGATCCCCGAACGCGACGCCGTGCCCCTTCGTGAGCAGCCCGAAACCACCTGCCATCGTTACGTCCTGGAACGTGGTTCCCCCGTCGTTTCGGAACATGCGATTGGGAATAGTGCTGTGAAAGTCCGGGTCGCCGGTGGCGGCGTAGAAATCCGGAAAGCCATCATTGTCGAGATCGCCGAAGCTCGCTCCCATCGCATACACAACCCGATCGAGGCGCACCTTGCGGGTGACATCGGTGAAGGTTCCATTGCCGTTGTTCCGGAAGAGGCGAGGCGTTTCCGCCTCGAAGGGCAGCCCGAGATATTCCGCCGCTACATCGGCGGCTGGGTTCCTCGGCCGGAGGTAGCGGTAGCCCAGCACCATGATGTCAAGCCAGCCGTCGTTGTCGTAGTCCCAGAACCAGGTTGAAAAACTCTCGATCGGCTCCGCGACGCCGGCCTGCGCTGTGATGTCGGAAAAATGCCAGTGGCCCAGGCTGTCGGGACCGAAGTTCTTCAGCAGCACGTTGGGAGCGTCCATCCGCGAGACGTAGAGATCCAGCCTGCCATCGTTGTCGATGTCGCCCCACGCTACGCCCTTGGTGAAACCCACGACTCCAGCGCTGGTTTCCCGGGTTACGTCGCGGAAGGTGCCGTCCCGGTTGTTCTCGAACAGCTGGTTCGGGGTCGGGTGGTCCGTGGATTCGTTGCCGATGTAGAGGTCGAGCCAGCCGTCGTTATTGTAGTCTCCCCACGCCGCCGTCTGGGTGGACCGATTTGCGAGCAGACCGGCCGCTTCGGTCACGTCCTCGAACCTGCCGTCGCCAAGGTTATGCAGCAGCGAGAGCGGCTGGCCGCCGAGCCGGTCCCAGCCGCCGCGCAGAACCAGGAGATCGAGGCGGCCATCGTTGTCATAATCGGGTTGGACCAGATTCAGGCCGCCGACTATTCCCTTGAGTCCCGCCTCAGCGGTTCGTTCGGAGAAGGTGCCGTCCCCGTTGTTGAGGAAGAGTCTGAGCTGATCGTCGAGTCCCATGGAAGAGACCATCAGGTCCAGCCAGCCGTCCCCATTGAAGTCGTCCATGATGGCTCCGCCGGCATGACCGACGACGTCGAGTCCGAGCCCGGCAGCGACCTCGGGAAACCGCGGGAACGAGTACTCGGAGGCGAACGCCGTTGGCGGGATGAGCCACTGAGCCGGCACCGAGTCGGCATATTGACCAAGGATCATGTAGGCGAGGTTCAGCAGCCAGCGCGCTGCCAGGTCCGACGGTCTCGACTGGAGGAGAGTGCGAAGGGTTTTCGCCGCATCCCTTGCATGGCGACGCCCGTCGGGACCGACTGGCGCGTTCGCGGGGGCAGGCGCCGTGCAGCGCTCACCGGGAGTGCCGTTCAGGCACCAATCCCTGAGCGCCGCGGTGAGCTGCGACAGGGCCAGCCGATCGAGCAGCTCGAACTCGACTTCCCGCGCCCCGGGCCCGTCGTAGCCGGAGATCTCACGGCTCAGCCGGTCGAAGATCGCGATCGCTTCCGCCATCTGGCCCGCGCGGAGCAACTCGGTGGCAAACCTGCCCTCGAACGGGATCCGGGCAGTCGCAGCCGCTGGAGGCCGCTGGGCCCGCATGGCGGCCACCCGGAGCGAGCTCATCATGGGGTCCCGCTCCCGATCGCTGCGCCGCGCGAGCGCTTCCAGTCGCTCCACCATCCGCAGCGTGCCGGGCGCCCGCCTGTCTGGGGCCCTGTGGCAGCCGAACCCCACCCCTACGATGAGGCCAATCAGCAGGGCGCGGTGCCGGGGATCAGCCCCGGCTCGAGGTGCTGGGACAGGAGCGAAGCGAAGGGGACCTGGTATGCTGGCTTCGCGGGTTAGGTTGATGGAGGACCGGGCGTTCAGCGATAAGAGCGGTTCTTGGTCCAGAGCACGATCGCCCCGCACATGCTGGTTCCGATGAACTCCGCGGGCATCTCGCTCGGGCCTCGGTAGACCTCCATCGCGTAGATGTCACCGATCGGCATGTTCGCCCCGTAGAAGTCGCTGGGGCGGCCGTCGACCCAAATGGCGGGCGGGCAGGAACCGGAGCGTGCCATGAGGATGATACAATCAGTCGGCCGGCAGTGGACTTGGACCCCGCGCACGACCCGCAAAACATCCCCCAGGCGGCTGTAGCCCTTGTCGTGGATCTCCCGCCAGGTGATGTAGAATCCGGTCCCGGTCTTTTGCCGGCGGTGGAAGTCGCTGTAGCGGGGGTAGAGTTTCTCCTGGCGGGCTTCGACCACGAGGTCGGGGAGCTTGTCTCCGGTAAAGCTGAGCCCGATCCGCAGCTCCGGGGTCGACCCGGCCTGGATCAGGAGCGGCTCGCGACGGCCCTCGTAGCCGATGGCCCCGATGTTCGCATCAATCCGGCCCACCGGAAGGTTTTCGAGGGTGACTCGTCCCCTAAAATCTGTGGCCAGATCGGGCGAGCGCCCTTTGATGCGGACCAAGGCGCCTTCGATCGGCTCCCCGGTCTCGTCATCGCTGATGATCAGCCGAAGGCCGCCCTGTTGAGGTGGGGATGGCTGCGCCTGGGTGGGGTTCGCCCCCAGTGCCAGGGCCAGTAGAGGGATGGCGAGCGATCGGAACCGGGATGGGCCGAGTCGCCGAGTGGGGACGAGCTGAAAAACCATATCTGCCTGCCTGGGCGGGGAAACGCCTATTCAGAATAGCAGGGAACCCCCCGCAAAAAAAGGAGTCCCCTCTTGCAAACTTGCTTGCGCAATTCTCAAGATGCTGCATATTGAGCTTGGCTTTGGGATGGCCTGCTCCCGATATTCAGGTAATGTGTTAATGTGTCGTAGTGACGCGCCCGAGTTGAGATGGACGTGTCAGTTCGACGCGGTATCTCTGGGTACATTCCGCTAACCTGTTGGTGCAAGCGCAACTGTCGCGCCTTGAAGGGACGGCAGAGATTGTGCAGCGAACGGTAGTCTA
>CAZYPO010000096.1:0-9048 GCA_964649225.1 uncultured Gemmatimonas sp.
CCAAGAAGCCGCTCGAAACCGTGAGGTCTGTCATCACCACGGGCCTGGTGCTGACCGGGGTAGTCTATGCCGTGAGCCAGCTGACCCTCGGCTGAGGAACTGCTATGGCTGCTTTGCCCGCCGTTGGGTCCGCGGCGCCCGACTTCACCCTCCCGTGCACCTCCGGCCAGTCCGTCACGCTCTCCGCGCTGCGCGGGAAGCACGTCCTGCTCGCCTTCTTCCCCCTGGCGTTCACGGGAACCTGTACGGCCGAGCTGTGCGCCTTCTCCCAGGATTACTCCCAGTTCCAGAGCGCCGACACGGTCGTGCTGCCGATCAGCGTGGATTCGATCCCCACGCTCAAGGAGTTCAAGGCGAAGGAACACATGAGCGTCGACCTCCTGAGTGATTTCAAGCGCGAGGTCTCCCGGCGCTATGGCGTGCTGAATGAAGAACGGTTCTTCAGCAATCGCGCCTACGTGCTGATCGACTCCCAGGGCGTGGTCCGCTGGACCCATCAGGAAACGGATAACTCCCAGCGCCGCGAGAATGCCGAGCTGCTGAGTCAGCTCGCGGCGCTGCGCTGAGCGCTTGCACCGCGCCCCGTTGCTCGATGCGCCCGACGCCTCGCTCAACCAGGCATTCGGGTGGGCCGTTCGTCGCGACCCCGCCGGGGTGCGGGCCGACCCGGCCCCCGGCCTTCCCGAATGGGACGCCGCAGATTTCGCCGGGTTGCTGGAACGTGCCCGGGGCTTTCGTCGGGTCGGCGCTGCGGCGCTCGGTGAGCCAGGTTCCTTCCTTCGCGAGGTGGTCGCGGGCCTCTTCGGCGCGCGCGCGGATGGCGAAGGAGGACGCTTCGAGCTGGCACCCTGGCTCCCGGAGGGCTGGCGCTCGATGGCGCTCCGAAGGTTGCGGTGCCATCGGACGCTGTTCGGCATCGAGGTCCGGCCGCGCTCAGAGTGGGCCACCGTGCGCCTCGAGCTCAGTTTCGGACCGGCGATCGCCCTGGCATTGAGCCTGCGGAATGTCGGTAGCATCGCGCGGATCACGGTGGACGAGATCGCGCTGGATGGGGAGCGTGCAATCTTCACGCTGCAGGGTCAGCACGAAGTGGTATTCTTTTTTCGAGGAGAAGCGTTTTGACCATCACGCGCCGCGCGTGGGCCGCTTTGCTGGGGTTGTTGGTTCTGGTCGTCGTCGCCATCATGGTGCCGGGATTCCTTATCCGTCCCTTTGTTCCACAAACCCCGGGCGGCATGGCCCTCGCATTTTTCCTGCGGCGCTGGTCACCGGTCCTGACTCTGTTGGCCGCGGTGGGCGCGTTACTGCCGGCCTGGCGGCTCTGGGGGGCCTCGCCGCGTGTGCTGCCCAGGGCCGCGGTCGTGCTGGTGACGGCTCTCATGGTGCTGAGCGCCTGGCTCGCGCGGCAGAATCATTTCGAGTGGATCTTCGCGCCGCTTCCCGGCGCGCGGTTCGTTCGTGCCTCGAGCGCCGATTTCGTGGCACCCGAGGATATGGTGCTGGCGACGGCCATCCAGGGCGATCCCGTGGCCTATCCGGTTCGCCAGCTGGCCTACCACCATCTCGTGGAAGACGCGGTCGGGAAGGTGCCAATCGTCGCCACCTATTGAACGCTCTGCCACACCGGTCTGGTGTGGGAGCGGACGGTGGATGGTCGGGTGTTGAGCTTTCGGCTTGCCGGGATCAACAACCAGAACTTCATCATGCAGGACCGGGAGACCGGCTCCTGGTGGCAGCAGGTGAGCGGAGCAGCGATCCTCGGGCCCCTCAAGGGGAAGCGGCTTACCCGGGTCTTTCACGACGAGCTGACGTTTCGCACTTGGACGAAGGAGACGCCGGGTGGTCGCGTGCTCGTGCCCGCCGCGGATACCGCATGGAAGCGCTTCTCCGCCAACTGGGAGGATTCGACCGCTCTCAGGCCGGTGCGGGTCCACGCCCCGCTCGACCGTCGGCTGGCCCCGCGCGCGATCGTCGTGGGCATCGAGCTGGCCGGCGCTGCAAAAGCCTATCCGAAGGACCGAGTCCTGGCCCAAGCCCCGCTGCATGATCGGGTCGGGGGCCGGCCCGTCGTGCTCCTGGTCGGCCCGGACGGCAAATCGGTGCGAGGCTTCGAGGCTCGCCTGGATGATCGCGAGCTAGAGCTCGTGAAGCCCACGGAAGGACCGGCCGGAGAGGTGGTGGACCTCCGCACCGGCAGCCGCTGGAGCTTCCGGGGCGAGGCGATCAGCGGACCGCTCACCGGCCGCCGCCTGACGCCGGTGTATGTGCTCAAGGACTACTGGTTCGACTGGATGACGTATCATCCGCGGACCGGCGTGTATTTGCTCGGGAAGCGCTAATCCCGAACCAACAACAGGCGCGGCTCCGTCATCGCTTCCATCGCACTCCGCACGCCTTCCCGCCCAAACCCCGAGGCCTTCACGCCGCCATAAGGCAAGTGATCGAGCCGCAGGGCCGGGATATCGTTCACGACGACTCCTCCCACCTCGAGCCCGCGAAAGGCGGCGTCGATCCGGCGGGCATCGTGGGTGAAGACCCCCGCCTGCAGGCCGTACACCGAATCATTGGCGAACCGGATGGCTTCGTTCCAGCTGCGGTACGGCATGATGGTCAGGACAGGCCCGAAGACTTCTTCGCTCCAGACCTTCATGCCGCGGGTGACTCGGGTGAGAATGCTGGGGCCGAGGACCGCCCCCCGGCGCCTGCCGCGCAGCAACACCTTCGCGCCCCCGGCTTCCGCCTCGGCAATCCACCGCTGCACCCGCGTCACGGCGGCGGCATCGATGAGCGGACCGATCACCGTCTCCGGACGGAGCGGATCGCCCGCGGGTAGCCGCCGGGTTGCTTCCACAACCAGCCGGCTGAAGCGGCGGAAGAGGGGAGCATGTACGTAGAGCCGCTGGACCTTGATGCAGATCTGTCCGCCGAAGGCGAACGCGCCCCAGGCGATGCGTGCCGCGAGCGCGGAAAGCTCCCCGGCATCCGAGTGCACCAGCACCGCCGCGTTGCCGCCGAGCTCGAGTACCACGCGCTTGCGTTCGGCCGCAGCCTGGAGGTGCCAGCCGACTCGCGCGCTCCCGGTAAAGCTGAGCATCGCGAACCCCGGATCGGTCGCCAGCCGCTCCGCGAGCGGAATGGGCAGGTGCAGCACCTGTAACCCGCCCGGAGGCAGCCCCGCCGCGGTGAGCAGCTCCGCCAGCCGGAACGCCGCCAGAGGTGCCTGGGGTGGCGGCTTGAGTACCACGGCGTTTCCGGCCGCGATCGCGGGCGCCACTTTGTGGGCCACGAGGTTGAGCGGAAAGTTGAAGGGAGCGATGGCGGCAATGACGCCGATCGGAAAGCGCTCGACCACGGCGTGCATGCCGTCGCCCCGCGGATCGGCGTCCGCCGGAAACGCAGAGACACCGAAGCGGCGGGCTTCCTCCGCGGCCAGCCGGAATACCGTGATGGCCCGGTCGACCTCGCCCAAAGCGAGCGAAACCGGCTTGCCCGCATCGCGCGCTATGAGCCGGGCCAAGGTCTTCCGTTCGGAGGCGAGAAGGTGCGCCGTGGCCTCGAGGATCGCGCCGCGGGCATGGCGAGGGAGCCGCGACAAGCTGCGCTGGGCTCGCCGCGCGCCGACGATGGCCATGGTGAGCTCCCGCGCGTTGCCGGGAACGAGCCGCGCGATCCGGCGTCCGGTAAAGGGGGCGGTGACCGACTCGGCCGGGCGTTGTCGCCGCGGCACCCAGCCACCATTCACGTAGGACGTGAGGACGCGGACGCGCATCCGGGCTCCAGGCGAAGGGAGGTTAAACTTACTGACCTCACATGCTCGTTTCATGACCGAAGGATTCAGCGGCCACTCCGCTCTGGCGCTGGTGGGCCAGGTTGCGCGAGTCCTCAACAGCGGCCTCGCCCCCGACGAAACCCTGCGCGTCGTGGTGGCGACGCTGCGGGGCGGCCTCGGCGCCAGGCGGGTCGTCATTTGGCGCCGCGACGCCAACAACTCGACCTTCGCCGGAGTTTCGCTCCCTTCCGGCGAGCACCAGGCCGTATCGCTCGATGAGTTGCCTCCTCCCAATCCGGGCGTGCGGCGCTATCCGCTGGTGCATGGGGGGGCTAGGCTGGGCGCGCTCGAAGTGGAGCTCGCCTCGCCCGAGGCCAATCTCGACACGGCCCTCCTCCAGATCCTCTGCGATCTGCTGGCGCCGTTCCTGGATGCCATGACCCTCTCGGAAGACCTGGCCATCGAGGTGGCCAGCCGCTCCCGCGAGATCGAAGAGCAGCGCCGCTTTACCAGCCTGATCATCGACAGCCTGCCCGTCGGCCTCTACGTCATTGATCGGGAGTACCGGATTCAAGTCTGGAACCGGAAGCGGGAGACCGGCACCCAGGGGCTCCGCCGCTCCGAAGTGATGGGGCGGCGGGTGTTCGAGGTGTTGACCCGTCAGTCGGCCGGACAGTTGCGCGCGGAGTTCGACCGCGTTTTCCGCGCCGGCGAAGTCCAGCAATTGGAGATCGAGGTGGAGGGGCAGAGTCCGGGCGAGACCCGCTATTACCGGATCAGCCGGATCCCGATGCGGCTCGACGGCGACGCCATCACCCATGTGATCACGATCGGGGAGGACGTCACCGATTCCCGCGAGGTGCAGCTCCGGATCCTGCAGAGCGAAAAGCTCGCTGCGGTGGGCCAGCTCGCTGCCGGCGTCATGCACGAAATCAACAATCCACTCGCCACCATCGGGGCCTGCGTCGCCGCCATCGACGCCCGGCTGGGCGAAAGCGCCGACAGCACGGTGCGCGAGTATCTCGAGATCATCGACAAGGAAGTCGATCGCTGCACCCGCATCGTGGACGGCTTGCTCGATTTCAGCCGTCCCAAGGAGGCCGCCCCGAAGCAGCCCATCGCGGTCAACGCCATGGTCGAGCAGACGCTGTTCCTGCTCAAACACCATCAACGCTTCCGGCGCATCAACGTCACCCGGGAGCTCGCCGACAGCCTTCCGCCGGTGTTGGTCAACGATGAGCAGATGATTCAGGTGCTGATGGCGCTGATGCTGAACGGGGTGGATGCTATGGATGGCGGCGGGGTGCTCACGGTGCGTACCAGACAACATCCCCACCGAACTGACGAAGTCCTGATCGAGGTGTCGGACACCGGCCACGGGATTCCCGCTGCAGACCTGCCCAAGATCTTCGAGCCGTTCTATACCACGAAGCCGCCGGGGCGGGGAACCGGACTCGGGCTCTCCATCTGTTACGGCATCGTGGAGCAGCACCTGGGCCGCATCGAGGTGGACTCGCTCCCCGGCCTGGGTGCCACATTCCGCGTGTACCTGCCCATCGCGATTGGAGGTTGAGGCGTGAAGCTGCTCGTGGTCGAAGATGACCGGACCGTCGGCCAGTACATCCGTCGTGGGCTGGAAGAGTCGCAGTACCACGCGGACCTGGTCGTCGACGGGCTGGAGGCGCTGCGGCTCATCTCCGGCGGGCAATACGATCTGGTCCTCCTCGATCTCCGGCTCCCCGGCATGACCGGGCTGGAGGTGCTGCGCACCCTGCGCGATCGCGGCAACACCACCCCCATCCTGGTGCTCACCGCGCAGGATGCCGTGGGCCAGAAGGTGGAGGCCTTGCGCGCCGGGGCGGACGACTACGTCACCAAGCCGTTCTCCTTCGAGGAAGTTCTGGCGCGCGTGGAGGCGCTGGCCCGGAGACCCAAGCAGCTCACCTCACTCAAACTGATGGTGGCCGACCTGGAGCTCGATCAGGGCAGCCGCGAGGTGCTCCGGGGCGGCCGCCCCATCGAGCTGACGCCCAAGGAATACGCCGTACTGGAGTACCTGATGCGCCACCCCGGCCGGGTGATGTCACGCACGCTGATCACCGAGTACGCCTGGGACTACCACTTCGATCCGGGAACCAACATCGTCGACGTGGTGATCAACCGGCTCCGCAAGAAGCTGGACGCGGGGCACGAAAAGAAACTCCTGCACACCGTGCGCGGCGTGGGGTACGTGATCCGGGCCTGACGTGCGCTCCATTCGCTGGCGGCTCACCTTCGGGTACGCGCTCGCCCTCGTCGTCACGATGGTGGCCTTCGGCGCCACCCTCTATGTCGCCCAGCAGCAGGCCAGCCTGCGCAGCTTCGACCTGCGGTTGCAGCAGCGGCTCCAGCTCGAGGCCGACCTTTCGGCGCGCTTCCTCGACGAATCGCACCGCGTGCTGGGCCGCCTGGTGACCCGCGTCGACTCGATCCCCACGCTCGAACCCACCATCGCCTCGTATTTCGAGAGCATCCAGGACTATCTCGTCCTGGTCGATCGGGAGGGCCGGGTGCTGTTCAGCAGCGACGCGGCCTCGGCGCTGCCGATCACCTCGTTCGAGCGCCTCACCGCGCCGCTGCAGCCGCCGCCCGGGACCCCGCGCAGCGGGAGCTACAGTTTCGACGCGCGGACCGGGCCCGCGCGCTATCTGGCGGTGCCGATCACCGGGGCCGGCCCCGAGCTGGCCGCCGTGCTGGTCGCCGCGCCCACCAGCACGACCCTGCTCGATGTCCAGACGTTGCTCTCCAGCATGCTGGTCATCGCGCCCCTCATCCTGGGCACCTCCTTGCTGCTGGGCTACTGGGTCGCCGGGCGGAGTCTGCAGCCGCTGGGTGCGATGATCCGGGAGCTCGAGGCCATCACCGACGGGCGCAGCCTCCACCGACGCCTTGCCGTGGAGCGCGGAGGTGACGAGGTCGCCCGGCTGGGCGCCGCGGTGAATCGGATGTTCGAGCGCCTGGAGCGGAGCTTCTCCGCGCTGCACCGCTTCACGGCGGAGGCAAGCCACGAGCTCAAGACACCGCTGATGGTCCTGCGGGCGGGCGTGGAACGCGCGCTGCGCCATCCCGGCACGCCGCCGGAAAGTTTGCAGGCGCTCGATGAGTCGCTCGATCAGATCAACTGGATGGCGGAGCTGATGGACAGCCTGCTTACGCTGGCGCGCGCCGACGAGGGACGCTTGCCCCTCGCGGTGGAAGACTGCGACCTGCGCGAGCTCGTGGCCGAGGCGTCGGAGACGGCCAGCATGCTGGCGGAGGCCGCGGGGCTCTCGGTGAGCACCAGCATGCCGGAAGGCCCGGTTGCCCTGCGGGCGGACCGCAATCGGATTCGCCAGCTGTTGCTCAACCTCGTCACCAACGCGGTGAAATACACGCCGGCGGGTGGAGCAGTCTCCCTCGGCCTTGAGGAGCAGGGGGAAAACGTCGTCCTCACGGTAGCCGATACCGGGATCGGCATTGCGGCGGGCGACCTGGAGCATATATTCGACCGCTTCTGGCGAGCCGATCCTGCCCGATCCCGGGCGGTGGAAAGCCCCGGAAGCGGGCTCGGACTCGCCATCACCAAGTGGGTGGCCGAGGCGCACGGCGGGACGATCGCGGTGCAGAGTCGTCCCGGGCGCGGCACCCTGTTTACGGTGACGTTGCCGAGGCACCCGGCGCCCGCTGCGAGCGTTCCCTAATCGTCTTGTCATCGAATTGTCATGTGGCGGTCAGCGCCATGCCACCTGATCCGGCTTGATTACCTCGGGTAGGGCACGTCCCGTGGAGGCCATCCGATGTTCGAAAACCTGATGGAGTCCAAGCCCAGGCGAAACCGGAGCGGCAAGCAAGTCGCACTGTCGGCCGTGTTGCACCTGGTGCTGGGCTATCTGGCGGTCATTGCAACCGCGAACGCGGCAGAACAGATCAAGGCGATCAACGCCGACACCACTTTCGTGTTCCTGAAGACGCCGGAGCCGCCGCCGCCCCCCCCGCCTGAGACGCCCCCGCCGGAAGCCATCGTCAGCGCGAACCCGCCCCCGCTTGGGTTCCAGACCGTGATGCCGCCGACGGAAATCCCCAAGGACATTCCACCGGTCAACTTGAACGAGCGCTTCAACGCGGCCGACTTCAGCGGCAAGGGCGTGGAAGGCGGACTCGCGACCGGTGTGGTGGGCGGCAGCGGTCCGGTGACCGGCGAGACTTTCTTGCAGGAGCAGGTGGACGATCCGGTGCAGATCGTCAACCTGGTGAAGCCACGTTATCCGCCGGTGTTGCAGCAGGCCGGCGTGTCCGGGTTCGTGGATGCGACGTGGGTCGTTGATACGCTCGGCCATGCCGAGCCGAACAGCTGGCGGGTGACCAAGAGCAGCAACACGCAATTCGACGCGCCGGCGCGCGAGGCGATCATGAAGACTCTGTACAAGCCAGCGCGGATCAAGGGCGCGGCGGTGCGGCAGCTCGTGCAGCAGAAAATCTCATTCACCATCGGCCAGTAGCGATTCTTACCGTCCAAGGAGCCGTCTCATGGGTGTAGATATCCTCCAACTGTGGCGCGATGCCGGTCCATTCGCGAAGGGCGTCGTGATCGTGCTGTTGATCATGTCGTTCCTCTCGCTGACGATCGCGCTCAACAAGCTGTGGCAGGTCCGCAAGAGCACCAAGGCCACCCGGAAGTTCGCGCCGCAGTTCTCCCGCGCGATCCAGGAAGAGCAGCTCGATCAGGCCATCACCCTGGCCGAGAAGAACCAGCAGAGCCACGTCGCCCGGGTGCTGGGGGGCGCGCTCCAGGAAGTGAAGCCGCTGCTGCGCGACCGGGCGACCATCACCGCCGCCGACATCAACTCGGCCGAGCGCGCGGTGGAGCGGCAGATGCTGATCACGCTCTCCGAGTTCAAGCGCGGCCTCGGCATCCTGGCCACGGTCGGCTCAACGGCTCCGTTCGTCGGCCTGCTCGGCACCACGATGGGCATCGTGACGGCCTTCTCGGCCATCAACGCCGGCGGCGCGTCGGGCGGCCTGGCGGGCATCTCGAAGGGTATCTCGGAGGCGCTGATCACCACGGCGCTGGGTCTCTTCGTCGCCATCCCGGCGGTGTGGTTCTATAACTACTTCACCACCAAAATCGAGAACCTGACGGTCGAGATGACCTATACGTCGAAGGAGCTGATCGACTACCTCATCAAGAGCGTCGGCAGCGAGTTCGGCCGCTCGATCTTCACCAAGGAGTTCCAGGCCCAGAAGGCGGTGAGCGGCAGTGG
>CAZYPO010000097.1:0-8868 GCA_964649225.1 uncultured Gemmatimonas sp.
TGGCACGCCGATCTACAATATGGCGGTGGTGTCCGACGACATCGCGATGCGGATCTCCCACGTCATCCGCGGCGACGATCACATTTCCAATACCCCGAAGCAGATCGCCCTGTACCGGGCGCTGGAGTCGCCGGTCCCTATCTTCGGCCACGTGCCGATGATCCTGGGGGCGGATGGGAAGAAGCTTTCCAAGCGGCACGGCGCCACGGCCGTGGGCGATTACCAGGACCTCGGCATCCTCCCCGCCGCGATGCGCAACTTCCTCGCGCTGCTCGGCTGGTCGCCGGGCGAGGACCGCGAGATCATGACTGCGGCGGAGCTGATCGAGTTGTTCTCGCTGGAAGGCATTCAGAAGAAGCCGGCGGTGTTCGACACCACCAAGCTCGAGTGGATGAACGGGCAGTATCTGTCTGCGCTGCCTGCCGAACAGTTGATTCCCTCGCTGGCCCGCGAGCTAGACCGGTTAGGCGTCCACTATGGCTCGCCCGACCTGCTGGCACCCTTCATCAACGCCGTGAAGGCGCGGTCGCGCACGCTGCTCGACGTTGCGCGCCAAGTGGCGGTCCGGCTGGACTCGCGCCAGGTGGAACTCGACGACAAGGGACGGGCGCTGGTGCAGAAGATGGGTGACGGGTATGCCCGCAACCTGACGCTGGCTCACCAGACGCTCAGCGCGATTCCGGAACCCGAGTGGAAGGGCGAAACGATTCTCGCCGCACTGAAGACCACGGTGGAACGGGAGGGAATAAAGTTGGGCGATCTGCTGCAGCCCATCCGGGTGGCGCTCACCGGCTCCACGGTTTCGGAGCCCGTGAACGAGTTGCTGGAGGTGGTGGGAAGGTCGTCCACGCTCGACCGCCTGGCTGCCGCCGGCCGTTAGCTGCCAGCTGCGCTACGGCTTCTTGGTGGTATCCGCCGGGGCCGGCTTTTTCTTCTGATTCTCCTCGAGCTGGTGCCGCCGCTCCCGCTCGGCGCGCAGCTCCCGCACCGCCCGCTTGAAGTCCTCCATCGTCTGGGCCCGCTGCGACGCAAACGCCAGGTCCTCGCGGATGGCCGCCAGCCGCGTCGCCTGACTGTATTCCATCGAGGCTCCCCCGCTCTTGATCGGCAGCAGCGCCAGCAACGCGCTGGGGATCTTGAGCCCGCCCAGATAGATGTACTTGCTGTCGATCCCGAAGGTCTTCCCGAAGATCTTGGTGGTCCAGGAGGGCGGCGCGGCACCCGGCGCCGAGGGTGCGCTCAATACGGAGTCGATGTACTCCTGCACGATGGCGCTGACGGCGCTATCCACCAGCTGCATGTGCGTCCGCGTGATGGCTTCCGCGAGCTCACGCGGCGGTGCTGGCAGCGGACGTACCCACAGCTTGCCCTCGCCCAGCGCCGGCCCGATCCGGTACACCCGCGCGCCAACGGTGTCGCGGGTGGCTACCGACTCCGCTGGTGCGGCTTGGACGGGAGCGGGGGCCGGTTGGGCGGGTTGAGGCTCCTCCACCTTGGCCGGCTCGGGGGCAGGAGCCTGCTCTTCCTGGCGCGGCGTAATGCCGGCGCCTTTGCCTTTGCGCGCGGCACCGCCCGGCTCCTCGAAGGGCATCTCTGCCGCGGGGCTTCCTTCCGAGCCGGGCGGCAGCAGGAGGATCACCGACGGCGGCATCCGCGGGAGGACCAGCCAGGGATTCACCTTGACCAGGAGCAGCAGCGCGTGCAATCCCACGCTGAGCGCGATCGCCCAGCCGGACCACCGCTTGCCGCGGGGAAGAAACAGCTCAGGACGCGACGGCAACCCCGGCCCCCCGCATGACCTCGAGCGCGCGTCCGATGCGAGTGATTGCCTCGCCCAGTCGCGCCGGGCTCACCGTCAGCGCGATCCGGAAATAGCCCTCACCCGCCGGACCGAATGCGCTTCCCGGCAAGGTCACCACCCCATACTCTTCCAGCGTTCGGCGCGAGAACGGCGCCGACGCCATTTCCGCGGGCAGCCGCACCCAGAGGTACATGGCAGCCTTCGGCGTCGGCACCTCAAAGCCGATGGATCCGAGCGCGGCGATGCCCGCGTCCCGGCGCTCACGCAGCAGCTCCCGCACCGGTGTCACCAGCTCCTCGGCGCGGTCGAGCGCGACGCAGGCAGCCTGCTGCAGCGCCAGAAATGGCCCGGTATCCACGTAGGATTTGACCTTGGTAAGCGCACTGATCAGTTCGGGCTTTCCCATCGCCCAGCCGAGCCGCCACCCGGTCATCGAAAAACTCTTGGAGAGAGAGAAGAACTCGACCGCCACGTCGCGGGCGCCCGGGATCTCGAAGATGCTTGGGGCGACGTATCCGTCGTAGGTGAGATCACAATAGGCGTTGTCGTACGCCAGGAGGATGCCGTGCTTCCGACATACCCCGACCGTGCGCTCGAGATAATCCAGCGGAGCGACGGCCGCGGTCGGGTTGTTGGGATAGTTGAGGTACACCAGCCGGGTCTTGCGCAACACCGAGTCGGGAACCTGGCTGAGCTCGAGCAAAAACTGATCCGAGGCCCGCAGCGGATAGACGTGGGGAACCGCGCCGGAGAGAATCGTGCCCCCGATGTAGGCCTGATACCCCGGCTCCGGGAAAATGATCACGTCGCCCGGATTGGCTACAGCGTACGGCAGGTGCGCCAGTCCTTCCTTGGAGCCGATCAAGGGCAGCAGCTCGGTCACGGGATCGAAGCGCTGTCCGAAGCGCCGTTCCACATAGGCGCTGCACGCCTTCCGGAACGCGGGCAATCCCTGCTGAAAACCGTATTTGCTTAAGGCGGGATTTCCCAGCGCTTCGCGTAACGCCTCCACTACGACGGCCGGCGGCGGGGTGTCGTTGTCACCTGCGCCCAAGTCGATCACGTCCACGCCGGCCTCGAGCAGCCTCCGCTTGATCGCAGGGATTTCGGCCAGGGGATACCCCGGCAGCGCGCCCACTCGCTCGCTCAACTGAATGTTCATTGCGCGAAAGCCCTCACCGGGTTGCTCAAGACACCGACACCCGAAACCTCCACTTCCACTACATCCCCGGGTGCCAGCGGCCCCACTCCGGCCGGCGTCCCGGTGGCCACCAGGTCGCCGGGCAGCAGGGTCATGATGCCACTGATATAGGACAGCAGCGCCGGGATCGTGAACACCATGTCTGCTGCTCTGCCGTGCTGCCGCTCGACCCCGTTAACCCGCCCAATCACTTCGAGGTCCTTCCAGCTCAATCCTTCCGCGATCCGCGGCCCGGCGGGGCAGAAGGTGTCGAACCCCTTGGCCCGGGTCCACTGCCCGTCGGATTTCTGCAAATCACGGGCGGTGACGTCGTTGAGGCAGACGAAGCCCCGGATGCCGGCCTCGGCCTCCGCGGGACTGGCGTGGCGCATCCTCTGCCCGACCACTACACCGATCTCCGCTTCGAACTCGACGCGTTCCGATTCCGGCGGCAGGACGATGGCCTCTCCGTTGCCGATCAGCGCGCTCGAGGCCTTGAGAAAGAGCAGTGGGGCCTTGGGCACCTCGTTGCCCATTTCTCTGGCGTGGTCGGCGTAGTTGCGCCCGACGCAAACGATCTTCGAGGGAGCGAGCATCAGGTCAGACGCTCGCCCCGATTCCGTGCCGCGCGAAGAAATCCTCGCATTTCGTGCGCACCTCGTTCCAGGTCCCGATCACGCGCTCAGCGCGGGGCAGCCCGCTCAGCACCAGGGGCCCGTAGCGCTTGGACAGCACCCGGCGATCGAGCAGTATCACCACGCCGACGTCGGTGCGGCTGCGAATCAGCCGGCCAAAGCCCTGCTTCAGCTTGAGCGCGGCGTGCGGGAGGAGATACCCCATGAAACCGTCCTCGCCCTGCTCCGCCAGACGCTCCAGCCGGGCCGCGGTTAGCGGCTCCGACGGCACTTTGAAAGGTAGCTTGCAGAGCAGCAACACGCGGAGCGCACGGCCGGGCACATCTACGCCCTCCCAGAACGAATCGGTGCCGAGCAGAATGGCGTTTCCCGCCTCCCGGAAGCGCCGCAACAACTGGTCTCGGGACCGCTCCCCCTGGACGAGAATCGGCCAGCGCGGTGGAAGCGTGGCCCGCAGCTCGGTCGCGGCGCGCCGCAGTGCCGCGTGGCTCGTGAAGAGGGCGAAGGTGCCGCCATCGGACGCCCAGGCCAGCTCGCTGATGACCCGGACCACGCCGGCATCGTGCGCTGCTTCATCCTCGCGCGGGTCGGCCAGATCGTTCGGCACGCCGAAAAGGCACTGTTCCGGGTAGTTGAAGGGCGAGGGAAGGATCTCGCGCACCGTCACCGGACAGGGTGCGGCCGAGAGCCCCACGCGCGATTCGAGAAAATCAAATTCTCCGCCCGCCGCGAGGGTCGCGCTGGTCAGGGCGACGGTGGTCAGGCGATCGAACAACAAGTCGCGCAGAATCGGCGCGAGGTCGAGGGGCACCGCCGCCAGGGACAGCTGGTCTCCCTTGGTGCCGGTTCGCTCGATCCAGCGCACCGTGGGCGGCCCGCCGGGCGGCGGACGCAGCGCGCGATTGAGCCCGTCGCGCGCGGCCTCGAGCCGGCGCACCACGCCGCGGAGCTCGCCGAGCAACTGGGTGCGGCGCTCGTTGAGCTCGCTCTGGCTCATCCGGTCGGCAATGGTCTCCACGTCCTCGCGCAGGCGCTCGAAGGTGGCGAGCGCACCGTCCAGCTCCTCCGTGAGCCCTTCCGCCCAGACCGGCGCGCGGCCGAAGTCGGCATCCAGCCGGAGCGGGGACCGGCCCGCCTCGAGCAGCAAATGCAGCCGGCGGAAGACGGCGTCGCTGAAGCGACGCGCGTCACCCAGGGCCGGGAGCAAGCGCTGCTGCAGCAGGTCCAGGCTGGCGCGGCTGAGCAGATCCAGCTGGCCGGCCAGCTCGAACCGCAACGAGGGCAGCAGCCCCTTGCCGTTGCGCTCCAGGCGTCCCAGCACCCGCCGCACGCCGCGGCTGGTTACTTGCGCGCCGAGGTGCGCGGCGGCGACGTCCTCGAGGTGATGGGCTTCGTCGAGCACCAGCCGCTTGTACGGCGGGAGCACCGCCGCTTCGTCCCAGTTTTCCTGCGCGCTCCGCACCCCGAGATCCGCGGCGAGCAGGTGGTGGTTGACCACCACGATGTCGGCTTCGGCGGCAGCACGCTTGGCACGGAACAGGAAACAGCGCTCGAAGTGTGGACAGCGCAGCCGCGGACAGAGATCCGGCTCCGCGGCCACTTCATCCCACACCTCGGCGCTGGGCGGCACGGCAAGATCTCCCAGGGTGCCGTCGGCGGAGCGGCTGGCCCACTCGGCGAGCCCCACCAGCTCATCCTGCCGGTCCGGCTCGAAGAGCGACTGCTGATTGGCCAGCGCCGAATGCATGCGGGCCAGACAGAGATAGTTGCGCCAGCCCTTGAGCAGCGCAAAGCTCGGCGTGTGCGCTTCATCCGCCAGCGCATCGCGCAGCAGCGGCAAGTCTTTGCCGACGAGCTGCTCCTGCAGATTGATCGTATTGGTGGAGATGACGGTGCGTTCGCCGTTGGCCTTGGCCCAGGCCAGAGCGGGTACCAGGTAGGCGAACGATTTACCGATGCCGGTGCCCGCCTCGAGCAGCACCACGCCGCCATCGTTGTAGGCATCGGCCACGTGGGCCGCCATGTCGCGCTGGCCCTGCCGATCCTCGAAATTGCCCAGCCTAGCCGCAATCGGCCCGCGCGGGCCCAGGGTTTCGACCACCGCGAACGGATCGAGTCGCTCGATCCGCTTGCGCCGGGGCACCTCGACCACGACGTAGAGCTCGGTCGCTTCGTTGTTGATGATCCCGAACCCGACTCCGCCATCATGTAGGCGCGATGCCACGAAGAGGTCGGCCACCGAGGGCTCGAGATTCCCGCCCGGATGATTGTGCAGCACCAGCTGTCCGCGCTCGGCGACGCCGGGCAAGGCCAGCACCTCATCGGCGGTACCCCGCGCCACCGGGCGCACCTCGGTGACCATCCCTCCCTCGTCCACCGATCCCACGAAACACACCTCACGCCCGCCGGCCCGCGCGATCTCGCGCGCGAGCTGGGTTCGGACCGCGGGGGGGAGGCGTTCGATGGACATGGAAGTTCCGAAATTTAGCAGGGAGGGCGCCCCGACTGCTGGACAAATCTACGCGAAGCAACGTCTTCCTGTCCGCGCAATCCCTCCTGAGAGAGCGCCTCTCCTGGCGCGGGGAGGACGAGATCACATGGGCGGTCGTCGGTCAGGAGGCGGGAGGCAGCTCGCCGAGCGCTTCCAGATCGCCGAGATCCTTGCGGCGGCCGGCAGCGCGCTTGTTCTCGATCAGGGTTACGCGACCCAGGCTGTCTCGAAGTCCTTCACGCCGCTGATCGTGGTCATTAGGTCAATGCGATTCGGTGGAAGGCCGACTTGAATGACGGTATCGGGCCTGCGCAGGTCCTGCAGCGTGATCTTCAGGTCCGCAAGCGGAATGCCAAACGTGGTCATCGCATGCCGGACCCGCTCGGTGTTCTCGGGGAGCAGGTCGATCCACACGTCGAGATCCTGGGTGCCGCGCGGCACGCCGTGAACGGCCATCGCGTGCATCGGTCACTTCGGCCGAATGACCCGCACGGGCATGTGCGCCAGGTCGTACGATGGAAAGGGCCTTCCCGAGAGCTCCCACATGCGCCTCGAAAGCTCCGCGACCATCTCAATGCGCTGCTCGGGCGTCGTGAGCGCGGTGAGGTCGTCGCGTGGCTCTTCGCCGGGCCGATACACGCGTACGGGCCGCGTCTCACGGACCCTTCTCAAGCCGTCATCTGTCATGGTCGCAAATATACGCCGCCCCTGCGATCGCGTCACCGCACGCGCGGCGGATCGCGTCCCTCGCGCGCGGCATGCGCGGCATGAGGAATAGGAATTTCCACAGCGTGTGTGGCGGGCCAAGAGGGATAGGATGATAGACTTGGGGGGTGACCACCTTCCTCGTCCCCCGCGGCCAGGAGTTCGGCGTGCTCGAGTTCCTGGAGTTCTGGGGCCGTGACGCGGCGGACCCTTACGCCTTTCTTCACTACGAGGATCTCCCCGACCGACCGTCCCTCCCCGCAGGCACCTACGTCTTCTGCTCGCTCGATCAGCTGACCCCTGCGGGGCTCGGTATCGCGAGGGAACTGGAAGCCCAGCTCCGTTCGTCTGGGTCCGGCGTTCGGGTGCTCAATTCCGTCGACCGGACGCTTGGTCGGCTCGAGCTGCTCGAGACGCTCCATCGCCGGGGCCTCAACCAGCACGGGGCAGCGCGGGCCACGGCGGATCTCCGCGGACTCCGGTTTCCGGTTTTCCTCCGGGAGGAACATCAGCACAAAGGCCCGATCTCTCCGCTCCTTCCCGACCCGATGGCCCTCGAGGTCGAGCTGGCACGTAGCGTGGTGCGGGGCTATCCCCTGAATGAGACCCTCGTCGTGGAGTACTGCGATACTGCCGACGACGCAGGCATCTATCGCAAGTACTCCACCTTCGTCATCGGTTCGGCAATCATTCCGCAGTTCATGAGCTACGGTCACGAGTGGATGCTCCACGTCGGGGACACCGAATTCGACTCCGCGATGATCCGGGAAGAATGGAATTGGGTGAGGGAAAACCCCCACGACGCCGAGCTGAGGCCCATCTTCGAGCTCGCCGGTGTCGAGTACGGCCGGATCGACTATGCGATGAAGGACGGCCGAATCGAAACCTGGGAGATCAATCTCAACCCGACTCTCGCCCGATATCCGATGCTCTCGCCCGAGCAGGAGAGGCTCCGGCGACCGACGATCGAGCACTTTCATCGACGCTTCCATGACGCATTCGAAATGCTGGATGGCGGCGCCCCCGAGCGATCCGTCGCGATCCGCTACTCCCCGGAATCCCTGCGGTCCCGCGGCGCGATGATTCGAAGGGGACATACGCCTCGCTTCCCGGCCGCGCTGGTGCGCGCAGCCCGTCCAGTGAGGCCACTGGTTGATTGGATCATCCGGTCGCTGTCGCCGGTGCTCCTTCGGATGGCCGGCAGGCGCGACACGGAATGACCCCACACCGGCGATTCCTGGCCGCGGTGGGCGCGAGGCTCGGCCGAGCGCTCAGTCCCTCCTTCGGCTGGCGGGACGCGATCGACGGCCTCCGCAATGTCGCGCTCTTCGCGGGCCTCGGTGCCGTCTGGGTGGTGACGTCGGTGAGCGACAAGGTGGGACCCGAGATTCGCCGCGGCACCTTGGCGGGCCTGGTCCTGAGCGCCACGGTCGAGGGACTCCAGCTCTTCTCCCCGGTCCGTACCGCGAGCCTCGTAGGCGTGGCGACCAATACCCTCGGCGCGCTCGCGGTCGCGGTAGTGATCTTCGAGGTTCGGCGCGCCCGAGGGGCCCGATCCTATCTCGGGCTCCCCACGATCCTCTTAGCCGGAAGCTATGGCCTGGCGACGCTCTGCGAGGCCATGACCCCGCTCTAGGAAAGGAATAGGAATTTCCTTCGCCTTCCCAAATTTACGGGCCGGCTCGCAGGGTCCACCCGGGTGTCCGCGGGGTGCGCTGGCAGCCGCGCCCGGGGTCGGTGCGATCCGCGCACCTGCCGACCCGACCGTCGCAGGGCGGAGCGCCGCCGCCTCCGGGACACCCGGACACGCCACAGGCCCCGAGCCGATGGGGCCTGGGACTACGGGTGAGGGGAAGCGGCCGCGAGCGGGGCGGGTGCCCGTCGTCGGCGCGGCGGGGGGCTCCGCGACCGGTGGGTGGGGTCTCGGGCCCGGGCCCGCTGGGTGAGGATCTGGCCGATGACCGCGGGATCGGTGATCCCGGCGACGATCCGCATCGGTGCCCGGCACCGGGGGCGCGCGAGCGGGTCCACCTCGAAAACCCGGCCGATCTGGTCG
>CAZYPO010000098.1:0-7289 GCA_964649225.1 uncultured Gemmatimonas sp.
CGGCAAGTGGGTGGCGCACTGGAAGATGGTGCACATCGTGCGGCCGGTGTGGGAGCAGGCGGGACAGGACAATCAGCTGGGGCGGAGCTTTCCGCCGCTCACCCATACGGCTGATGACGCCGCGGGCCTGCTGCTGCTGGAGCCCGCGCCGAGGACGGTGCGCGGCGCGCGGGACCTGGTGAGCGTGGCGCTGCAGTACGGCAACGCGTTCGAGCAGGGGCTGCAGGCGGTGGCGCTCAAGCCGGCGGATTGCTTCGGCAACGACGACGTGCTGTACCTGATGGAGGACATGGCGACGGGCGAGATCCGGCTGAGCATCCTGTGGGAGTGGCTGCACAAGCAGGCGGTGCTGACGGCGGGCGATCCGATCGGGGTGAAGGCGGGCGAGCGGATTACGCCCGAGTTGTGCATGCGGCTGCTGGAGGAGGAATACGAGAAGCTGCGCCGGGCGGGGGACCGGGATGTGCACGACGTGTCGAAGGACACCACGCTGCCCATCGCGCGGGAGATCGTGGCGAGCTACCTGTCCGATGAGGTGAAGCTGCCCTGGTACATCGATCTCCTGAACATCACATTGGGAAACTACGAACTCGGCGAAGCGAAGCGGCGGATCCGGCGGCTGTCGGAGGCGTTTGGACGGAATGGGACGCGGATTACGGAAAACTTGGACTTCTAGCGCGACCTGGCCGCTTGCGCGACCTGGCCGCCTCGGGCATTGAGCACGGCTCAGTGCGACGTCACCGCATTACCTGCTGAGGCACCACAGGCTGGGCCGGAGGGTCACGAGCTTACTCCTTATAAGCCCAGGCACCCACGAGCGAAGCCAGGAGGATGGCGGGCAGCGTGGCGGCGAGGGGCGCCAGGACCACCGTTGAGGGAACGGCTTCGAGCACTACCCATTTGGCCGACTGCAAGCTGACGATCACCCACCAGGCAACTCCAGCGACAACCGCGGTCCGCGGACCGGGGCCGTAGTGGCGGCGGATCGCCGCATAGAGCCACATGGCCCAGACGGCCGCCGCGAGATTGACAACAAAGCCGACGGGAATCCCGCCCCGGGGAACGGTGGGCCGGCTGCCCCGGACCGCGGCGAGGAAAGCGTCGCCGACCAGGGTCAGTAGGATGATGGCGAGGAGGTTCCAGACGAGGCCGGCCAGTAACCCGCACAGCACGATCCGAGGCCAGTTGAGCTTTGGCACAGTGTCCTCTCCCCGAATCAGGCGAGTGAAATGCCGGCAGAGAGGCGCGGGTTCAATTGGCCAACATCCTCGCCACCTCCGGCGGCAGCTTCCGCAGCATCTCCCAGCGGAGCAACGATGCCGGTATCAATCCCACAGCGTTGAACTCATCCATGAACCGCTTGAGCGTGAAGGCCGCGCCCAGCTGCTCCTTCCGTTCCGCGAGCAGTTTCTCGATCTCCATCTTTCCCACCAGATAACTCGTCCCGTAGCCGGGCTGCTGCAGATACAAATGCTGCTCGCCGCGCACCAGGTCGCCGCTCAGGCTCAGCCACCCCCGCGGAGTATTGGCCGACGCAAACTCCGAGGCCTGCTCCAGGGTCCACTCGTTGCTGTGCATGCGCAAATCGCCCAGCGCCCGCGCCGCCCGTTCCGCCACCAGCTCGTAAATCAGCTCGCGCGAGCGGGGCCGAGCGTCGAGCATGCCAGCTTGCAGCATCAGCTCTTCCCAGCCCGTCGCGTTTCCCTCGGTCCGGGTATTGAAGATGTTGTACAACAGCGGGACTCGGCGCATCCGGCTGCCGGGCGGATTGTGGGCAAGCCGGGCCAAGTCGAACCAGTGATAGCCGTGCGTCCGCATCACCTCGGGGTCGCGGTAGTCCACCTCGGTGAAAAACTCCCTGGGGCCCGGACTGTACCTCCCGATCCTGGCACGCAGGGCCGGCTCCAGGTCGTCCGTAATGGTCATGATGTCGTGCGACTTGAGAAACGCCATGTACTCCGTCACCGCCGCGTTGAACCGGCGGCTGTGCTCAGCCGCGCTCGCCACCACTTTCTGTTGCGGGAGCTTGGCGTTGCGCTGCTCCTCCATGATCAGGAACGCCCGGGCGCGGCCCAGCTCGCGTTCCATGAGGGCCACCTCTTCGCGCCAGGTGTACGGCACCAGTTGCACGTGCTTCAAGTACCAGTCGTAGTTCTCGATGCCGATGCCCGACGGCTCGGTCTTGGAGGGCGCCTGCGCATTGAGCCACACCGCGAAGCTGTCGGTGGCCTCTTTGGCGCGCCTCACGTCGGCGACTAGTGTCGCCGGCCCGCCGCCCAAGCGCGCTGCCAGATTCCCAAGGTCCCGGCTTTGCTGCTCGATCGCCTTGGTGCCGTACACCCAGAGATCTTTCGCGTTGCCCGTCAGATTCGTCCGGGCTTGTTCCAGGAGCTTCGGGATGACCCGGATGCCCGCGTCCACCCGCTCGGCAGCGGTCGAGTCGAGCGGGAAGGCGTGGCTCCACAGTTCGACGGCGCCGACAGCCAGGGGACCCTCGCGCGCCGGCTGATCGCTCTGGTCGGGGAAGACCGTGACGTAGAATGCCGGATTCCGCGCCCACGGCTGGAGCACCCGATGGTCGAAGTCGAGGCCGCTCAGCTCCGCGCGCACGATCTGATAGTCCACCAGCTCTGGTATGGGCCACGACTGCGGGTCGATCGCCGCCAGCCGACGCTGCCAGTCGGCCAATTCGCGCTGCTGGTCCACCATCGCCTTGGCGGAATAGTCGGGCACTCCGTCGACCAGCTTCGGTTTCTGAAATCCGCGCCAGTCGGTAAAGAACTCGACCAGATCCTGGTAGCGCGTGCTGAGGGGCGGGGCGGGGGAACGAGTCGACCCGTTGCAGGCAGCGAGCAGTGTGGCTGCGGCCAGGAGGCCGAGCGAAAGAAGGCGCGCACCGCTCATGACAGTTCTCCTATCAGGCCCGCTCCAAGGCAGCGCGGATCTCCTGAAGATAGGGCTCGTTGTGCTCTGCCACCTGCTGCGCGGGACGAAGTAGCCTTAACGCCCCTCGGTCTGCAGCCACCGCGCCATCTGGTCAAAGTAGCCCGCGACGAAGCGGGACAGCCCCGGGTACTCGTCTCGGGCGCCGGTCCGGGCTCCGAGAAACAAATGGTTTGCTTTAGGGAGAAGGACCTGGGTGACATTGCGATTGCCACCTGCGCGAAGGGCGCGTTCGATGGGGGGCCAAGACTCCGTCGGTGGGACATTGGCATCCAACTCGCCAAAGAAGAGCAGGACCGGGCAGCGTACCCGCTTCCAGCTGGGGGTTGGGTCGAAGTCCATGAGCATTCGATAGTAGGGCCGGAACCAATCGTCGGCTGGACGTGGCGGCCACAGCCAAGTCTCGTTGCTGCGGTGCGCCTCGTAGAACTGCTGGAGCTTTTGCCAGCCGCTGCCGGCCTGGGTGACCGAATCGTCGAGCAGCTGGTAGCGGATACCGATTGCCACCGAGGACTCGGGAAGCCCGGCAAAGCGAAGCTCGTTCTGGAGGTAGAGGACACCTTCCTCACGCACCGTGGTACCCGATCCAGCGTGCACCACGAGGAACGCGATTTCTCGCGGCGCCTCGGCGGCCGCGAGCGGCATGATCCAGCCCGCCTGGCTGGCACCCCACAGGCCGATGCGATCGGCGCGAATGTCAGGGCGTGCCGCCAGAAATCGGACGCCGGCGAGAACGTCAGCGGCCAGGGTGGGAAAATCAGCCTGCTTCCAATCACCGGTCGAGTGACCGGTGCCGCGCTTGTCGTAGCCCAGCACCGCGAAGCCCAGACCGACGAAGTAGCGGGACCACGGACCGAAGACCTCCCGGGTCAGCGCATTGGAGCCGTGCACCAAGACCAGCGCCGGGTACGGAGGCGGTCCGGGGGGAAGGGTGAGGGTGCCGCGGAGGAGGACCGGCCCGTTCCGGAATTCAACCTCAGCATCCCTCGTGGCCGCACGCTGAGCGAGAACCGGAGGATGATCGCGCTCGACGAACCGGAGCCCGCGCACCCCCTTCGCCGGCCCGTCGGTCAGCGTGAGGGTGTCCGCAGGAAAGACCGGGGTGATGAGTGAGTGGCCCACCAGGAAACGATCCCGAGCGATCGGGTAGAGGGGTCCAATCCGACCAGTCGAATAGTCCACAAGCAGAGGCCGCGCCCCAAATTCGGAGAACGGGGCGATGCCAAGGAGACCCCCGGCTTCAGAACGGTAGGTCCCGACGAGCGCCACCCACTCGCGGTCTGCGAGAAGATGGAGACGCCGAAGTTGGAACGGAACCACTTCGGTACCTCGCCTGGCCTCACCGATCCACGCGCCGTCGCGCGCGATCCCCTGGACCCGGACGGTGTCCTTCTCGACGACAAGCATGAACGCTAGGCTGTCCGCATCGGCCGGGGTCGACGACGCGATGGCCTTATCCAGCCGCCAGCTGGCAAGACTGATCCTGGCCGAGCGGCCACTGGAATCGACGGCTACCTCCATTCGCTCGGCTGCAGGGTGGCGAATGTCTCCGATCCACTGTCCACTGCTCGTAGCTGCCGGAGCCGCGTATCGCAACACCGCAATGAAGTGAAAGGCGGTGCCCGCGAGCACGAACAGGTGCCAGACGAAGTGAGCGTACCGCAGCTGGCTGGCCGCGTAGAATCCCACACCCGCCGTGTACGCGACACCGCCCGCTGCGAGCCAAAAGAGCCCCCATCCAGGCATCGCGTGCCACAGGGGCTTTGCCGCGGCCAGAATCAACCAACCCATGGCCAGGTACAGCCCGGTCGAGAGCCGGGGGTGGCGAACTCCGCCGACCGATTTGAGCACGATTCCGGCCACGGCGAGGGCCCAGATGAGCGCGAAGAGCGTCCAACCCCAGGGTCCGCGGAGCACACCCAGTGTGAAAGGCGTGTAGGTCCCCGCGATGAGGAGGTAGATCGCTCCGTGGTCGAGGATCTGAAAGACGCGTTTGGCGCGATTCGGGGCCAGCGCGTGGTAGAGCGTGGAGGTGAGGTAGAGGAGTGCCATGGTCGCGGCGAAGACCGCCGCGCCAACGATGGCTGCCGCGCCGTGGCGAACCGCGCCGAGCACCAGCACGGGAAGGGCGATCAGCGCGGCGAGGAATCCGGTGCCGTGGCTGATGCTGTTTGCAATTTCCTCACCGAGCGATTGCGACCTCGAGGGTATCATGGCCAGGACATCACGGTCATGAAGGGCACTCGGACTTGGGGGCCGGCGGCAGGGCGGGGATGATGAAGTCGAGTAAGAGGCGCTGTGGGGGGCTCACGCTGAAATCGTTGTATCGCCCCGAGAGCACGGTCACGACGGTCTTTTGCGCCCGCAGCAGGAAGATGCGCTGCTCGCCGTTTCCCACCGCGGTTGGCACCTCTACGACTCCCGCCGGCGCCGGATAGCAGGCGTGCCACCACTGATAGGCATATCCTCTCGCCTCCTGCCCCGGGAACGTCAGCCGCCGCCGAGTCGACTGATAGGCCCACTCTGGGGGAAGGACTTGACGTCCGTTCCACTGGCCGTCATGCAGATACAGCGATCCGAACTTGGCAAGATCGCGCGGCCGGAGCCGGAGTCCCGACGCCGCCGAGGGGACCCCGGCGAGGTTCCCTACCCACTCAACGTCCGTGACGCCGAGGGGAGCAAAGAGCACCGTGCGGGCATAGTCCGCGAGTGGCTGCTTCGTCGCACGTTGCACGATGGTGCCGAGGGCCTGAGTGGTTCCCCCGTTGTAACGCCAGGTCGTGCCTGCCGCCGCAACGATAGGGCGGCTCAGGACATACTGCATCGGCTCACTGCTCCGGATCATCACGATCTCGTCATTCTTCGGATCATTGTACGGCACTTCTTCGTTCCACTCGAACCCGGCACTCATCATGAGGGCGTGTCGGATGGTGATCAGCCGTCGCTCAGGGACCTGGAGGTCCTTGAGCTCCGGGAAGTAGTCGAGCAGCGGAGTGTCGAGCGAGGGAATCGCACCCGAGCTGTTCGCGATTCCAACGAGCGCGGAGACGACGCTTTTGGTCACGGAGCGAAGGTCGTGCTTGGTCTCGCGGGTGAAGACGACCACACCGAGTGGCTCGCCCCAGCGTTCGTCCTTGCCGGAGAAGTACTCCTCATACACCAAGCGCCCGTCGCGCTCGATCAGTACAGCGTGGACGTTGAGCTCCGGGTGGGCGCGGATTGAGTCTGTCATGGCTTCGAGGCGGTGGCGATCGATGCCGGATCGCTCAAGGGACCCCGTCATCCATCCGTCGCGGAGCGCCGGAGGAACGCTGTAGGTGTACGCCCGGGTCGGCGGAGCTGCCGGCTGCTGTGCGTCCGAAGGGGCGGCAAGGAGCGTACTGAGTGCAGCAACGCCGACGAGCGACATTCCGCGCTTCATGAGGTAGCTCCGCTAAGTGCGATGCAGGAAAGGAAACCGCGCGGGGTTGCGATCGATAGGGTTACCTCCGCAGGTGCGAAACATCGATCGGTGCGTCAGGGGGTCCGGTCAACGTCCCCACCGATGACAAGACCGACGCCGGGGGAACTGATTCGATGCTGCAGCGCCTGTTCGAGCTGGAACGCCGGATGCCGGCCTGGGTGCGCCCGACCTATCGAGGGGCGTTATTCATTTTCGGGATGAGCTCCGCTTGGGCAGGCAAGCTCTTCGTGCTGACCATCCTCGCGACCTTGATGCTCCTGGCCGGCGTGGAGCGCGGGTTGGCGCTCTTCTTCGGGCTCCTCGGTGTGGCCGTGATCGCCGGCGCGGTGGGCGGGACGATCCGCGGGATCCTGCAGCCCGTGGAACGCTGGGGTCGCATCGGCACCTGGCTGCGATGGAACCTCTCGATTTTTGGGTACGTCCTCGCGTTCGGATTCCTCACGCCGAAGGGGCCGTTCTCCCTGCAGGATCCCGCCTTCTATGTCATCGCCGCCGGAATCTCAGTTCTGGGAGCCGGGTGTCTTTTTCTGCTGGACGATCGCCGGCCGAGCCGCCCGTCGCCCCGTAGATTCAGGTTGCTCCAGGGCCGGGAGCGGTTATGGGCTGCGGCAAATCGAGTGCGCGCCCGCATGCAGGCACGGCTGGCCCAGTAAGGCGGTCCGTCCACACCATTTATTTGATGGGGAATCGGGGCACAAACCGCCCCGTCCGCATCGTATACGCCCCGTAGGCATCTCCAAACCGAGCCAGCAGGTGCTCCTCTTCTGTGCGGGTCCGGAGGGCGATCAGGCTGAGAACCACCCCGCCGGTCAGCAAGAGGAACCAGTTGGCGGCCACCAGCGCGTTGGCCAGGATCACCAAGGCCATGGAGCCGTAAAACGGG
>CAZYPO010000098.1:7389-8816 GCA_964649225.1 uncultured Gemmatimonas sp.
ACGGGCCGTGGGTAACAAGGGTGTGCGCCCGTCGCGTGACGACCGTATCAGTCAGGTTCGTCCCGAGGCTCCGCAGCGTCCAGGTGAGCATCGCAAGGCCCGAGGCGTAGATACCGACGCCGATCCAGCGCAACCACGACGGGAGGGGTGTCGCCGACCAGGCCATCCAGGCCGGATTAACCATATAGGCGATGGCGGCCAGCCAAAGCACGAGACCGGCGGGGCGCAGGGTGAACAGAAGCAACCGGCCCTCTTGTCGCCGATCGAGGCTCTCGCGCGAGGCCCACGATCGGATTCGGTGATACAGCGTGACGAGGACGACGGCCAGGAAGCCCACGAGGAAGATCATCCGGAATAGGGCGTCCTGGTTCATCGCGGCTGGGGTTCTCGCTCCCTTCCATCGTGTGTGCCGAGATCCGTACCCCGCCGCCGTCACCCCGATCCACGGGATGAGCGGGCTCTGGCGGACAGTATGGCGTGGGTGAGTCGCGGCCCCAGTTCGTTGAGGGTGTCAAGTTCCGGGTGCCCCGCCGCCATTTCGCCGCGCTCGAGTTCTTCGGTGACCGTGCTCGTGATCTCGATGGCCCGGCGCAGCCGAAACCGCTCCAGGGAACCGGGAGGCTGTTGCTCGGCCGTCGCGGCCATGATCGCCCAGATCCGCAGCCGCATGTTGTCGACCTCTCGCTTGAGGTCGGCGATCCCCTCCGCGGAGAGCTGAGACCGCCCGAGCTGGAGATCGAGCATCTGGAGGGAGGCACGCATCGAGCGCACATGATCGCTTGGCTTCAGCTCACGCATGGCAAAGTCCCCCGGCAACATGAACGTTCTTTCATCTACGTCCTGGGCGGGTTAGGCCCAGTAACACTAGCTCTGGACGCGCCGAGGTGCAATTGTACAGGCATGGCGGAAGCCATCGCCCAAGACATCGCCCGGTTCCTGACGCAACTCTCCGTCGCGCTGCATAAGTATCGCGCCTACCCGGAGGGTCACCCGATGCGCGAGGAGGCGCGGGCGGCCACGCTCCGGAACCTCACCCCGCTGCTGAATGACCGGCCCGACTTCCGGGTCAGCATCGCCCGGCGGCAGCTCCTCGTGGGGGAGGGGGCGACGGACGAGGGCCAGCCGGTGCTGCGCGAGCTCGCCGAACGACTCAATCGCCGGCAGATCGGCGCGATCGTCTTCCTGCGCGGAGTGGAGCCTGACGAGTTCGATCACCTCATCGGGCGTCTCAACGTCGATCCGCGATCGGCGGCTCTTGAGGCTGCGGACCAGGACTCCTGTAGCTTCTCCCCCCACATCGAACTCTACTCGATGACCTACCGCCCCCTTGCCCTCGCCGGAGCAGGGGAGCGCGATACCGTCGAGGTGACGCCGGAGGAGTTATGGGCCGAGCTGGCCCGCCTGACGGCCCTGGGAAGGGAAGAGGC
>CAZYPO010000099.1:0-2868 GCA_964649225.1 uncultured Gemmatimonas sp.
GCAATCTCGACCAGGCCAAGAGCGCATATGGGGCCATCGTGTACAACAAGGCGCCAGGAGTCCTCAAACAGCTGAACTATCTGGTGGGCGACTCGGCTTTCCGGAGCGGCGTGCGGGAGTTTCTCACCGCGCATGCCTATGCCAACGCCACCTGGCGCGACTTGCTCGGCTCGATCGGCCGCGCCTGGGGTCGTGACCTGCTCAGCGATTTCGGCCGGAATTTCATGCGACGGCCGGGAATGCCCGTTGTGGAAGCCCGCCTCACGCTGCAGCAGGGCCGAATCGCCGCTCTCGCCCTCGCGCAGCACCCCGCGCAACCAACGCTCTCGGGGACGGCGCCGTGGCCGATGCGGACCCAGGTGCTGCTCGGCTTCCGCGACGCTCCACCCGTGAAGCTTCCGGTCACGCTCAGTGGTGCGGTCACGCCGGTCCCGGCCGCGCGCGGGCTTCCGGCTCCGATTTTCGTCTTTCCCAATGCCGACGACTACGGCTACTTCCTCTCCCTGCTCGACAGCGCGAGCGTGGGCGCCCTGGAGCACGGCGCGCTCCGCGAGGTGCGCGATGGGCTGCTGCGCGCCATGCTCTGGGGCGCGCTCTGGGACCAGGTGCGCGATGCGCGCCTCAGCCCGGAGCGATTCGCGCGGCTCGTGTTGGGCGAGCTGCCCCACGAACCCGACGAGCAGATTGTCCCCGCGCTGCTCGGCCGTCTCGAGCGCGCGGTCAGGGCCTATCTTCCGACGCAGCGCGGGGACAGCGTGGGCGCCGAGGCCGAGCGGGTGCTCTGGGAGACCTCGCGGGACGGGAACAAGCCCTACGGTATTCGTCGCGCCTCGCTCGACGCGTTCATCGCCCTGGCCGCGACGCCGGATGGCGTTGCCAAGCTCAAGACTCTCCTCAGCACCGATTCCGCCGCCGGCGAGCCGGTCCGTGACCCGACCCGCTGGAGCTCGGTCGACCGCCTGCTGATCCTTGACGATGCGAACGCCTCGCAGGCGTTGGTGGCGCAGGCCGCCCGCGACACCACCCCGGACGGCCGCCGCCGAGCTTTCATCGCGGGCGCGGCCAAACCCGACCCGGCAGTCAAGGCCGATTATTTCCACCGCTGGTTTGCGGATCGCTCGCTGAACGAGGACTGGGCCAGCGGCAGCCTGGCCGCGTTCAACGCGCTCGAGCACCAGGCGCTCACGCTACCCTATCTCCGCCCCGCCCTCGACTCGCTGCAGTACATTCAGGCCAACCGACGGATTTTCTTCCTCGGTGCCTGGCTGAACTCTTTCCTCGGCGGGCAGACCAGCCCCGCGGCGCTCGCGGTGGTGCGGCGCTATCTGGCCGAGCATCCCCGCTTGCCTGCGGACCTGAGGCAAAAGGTGCTGCAGAACGCCGATGAGCTGCAGCGGACGGTGCGAATCCGCTCCCGCTGGGAGTGAGCCGGGAGCCTTCGCGGACCCAAGGAGACCCTATGCACCACCGCAGCTTTTGCCTCGCGCTGCTCCTGGCTGTGGGGACCGTGCGCCTCCCTGCCCAGGAGGCGCAGCCCGCGCTTCCTGCCGACATGCGGGCCGGCATCGATACGACGGTTCGCGGCGTCCTCGCTCGCACCGGCACGCCGAGCGCGTCCATCGCGGTGGTGCGGGACGGCCGGATCGCCTACCTGCACGCCTACGGTTCCGCCCGCATCGCGCCGGAGGCGCCCGCGTCCCCAGCCATGCGTTACAGTATCGGCTCGGTCAGCAAGCAGTTCACCGCCGCCGCGGTCCTCCTGCTCGCCGAGGCAAAGCAGCTCTCCCTCGATGACAAGGTGGGCAAGTGGCTGCCTGAGCTCACCCGCGCCAACGAGGTCTCGCTGCACCAGATCCTTTCGATGACCTCGGGCTATCAGGACTACTGGCCCCAGGATTACGTCATGCCCGATATGCTGAAGCCCACGACGGCCCAGCTGATCCTCGCGCAATGGGCGCGCAAGCCGCTCGACTTCGAGCCGGGCACCAAATGGCAGTACAGCAATACCAACTACGTGATGGCCGGCCTCATCGTCGAGAAAGTGAGCGGCATGCCACTGCTCGACTTCCTGCGCCAGCGGGTGTTTGCCCCCTTGCGGATGCAGTCCGTCGCGAACATTGACGACGCCCCGCTCGGTGTCGCGGATCCCACCGGCTACATGCGCTATGCGATGGGTCCTCCGCGACTGGCCCCCAAGGAGGCGCCCGGGTGGCTCTTCGCCGCCGGCGAGCTGGCGATGACGGCAGGGGACCTCGCCCGCTGGGACATCTCCATGCTGGACCACACCGTCCTGAAGCCGGAATCGTATCGCGCCATGCAGACGGACGTGCAGCTCCAGAACGGCCTCGGCACCGGCTACGGGCTCGGCGTCTCCGTCGGCATGGCCGGCGGCCACCGGGTGATTTCGCACGGCGGCGAGGTGTCGGGCTTCACGACGCGCAATGCGGTCTACCCCGACGATCGCGAGGCGGTCGTGGTCTTCACCAATCTCGACGCGACGGGCGCCTCAGGCCAGATCGCCGGAGGCATCGCGAATCTCTTATTCAGCGCCACCGACGACGACACCCGCAAGGCCACGGAGCAGGCTCGTGAGATCTTCGGTGGACTGCAGCACGGCCGCATCGATCGCACCCTGTTCAGTGCGAACGCCAACGCCTATTTCACTGCCCAGGCCCTCGCCGATTTCGCGTCGAGCCTTGGTCCGCTCGGCGCTGCGCAGGAATTCATGCAGGTACGCCAGGGGTTGCGAGGCGGAATGACCTTTCGGGCTTTCCAGATCCGGGCGGGTCGGAAGGTATTGAGCCTGACCACCTTCACCCTCCCCGATGGCAAGCTCGAGCAGTATCAGATTGCGGGCGAATGAAGCTT
>CAZYPO010000099.1:2968-8784 GCA_964649225.1 uncultured Gemmatimonas sp.
CGGCGCGCAATCGGTGCAGTATCGCTCGCCGGCGGGCGTCGAGTACCGCTCCCAGCGCGACACGGGCGCGGTGGCCCGCGCCGAGAGCGCCCTCGCCGCCGACCCGCGCAACATCCAGCGGATCATTCAGCTCGGCGTGGCCCAGTCCGGCGTGCGCCAGTTCCGCGAAGCGATCCGGACATTCGCAGGTGGGCTCGCGCTGGCACCGAACAACCCGGTGCTCTACCGCTGGCGCGGTCATCGCTACCTCTCGGTGCGCGAGTTTGACCGGGCGCTAGCCGATCTCAGCAAGGGCTTCCGCCTCGACAGCACCAACTACGGCATTTTGTATCACCTGGGGATCGTGCGGTATGCGCGCGGCGACTTCGCCGGCGCTGTGGATGCCTTTCAACGCGCCCAACCCCGCGCACCGGACGGCGGAGAGCTGGCGGGTGCCACCGATTGGCTCTGGATGTCGCTGTCGCGCGCGGGAAGAGCCGCCGACGCACAAGCGATGCTGAGCCGGCGCCCCGACTCCCTCCCGACCACCATCGCCTACGCCCAACGCTTGCGGCTGTACCGCGGGCTGATCGGCCCCGACGAGGTGCTCACGGCGGCCGATAGCAGCGATATCGCCGTGGCGACCCTGAGCTACGGCGTGGGTAACTGGTATCTGGTGCGGGGCGACACCACGCGTGCGCGCACTTGGTTCGAGCGCTCCATTCGGTCGGCTGGCTGGCCAGCGTTCGGCTTCATCATCTCCGAGATCGAGCTGCGCCGGCTGCGATAAGTCGCTCAACTACCTGTGATGAACCCGTGGGAAGAGGCGCAGAATGCCGTGATCGCGGGTGACGTGGCAACGCTCGAGCGGTTGCTGCGCGAGCACCCCCGACTGTTCGGCGAGGACGAGCCGCCTGCCTACGTGCCCAGCGGTCCGGGTCCTCACTACGCCCGTGCCGATGCTCGCTCCATCATCGCGCGCGAGCATCATTTCGAGAGCTACGCCCAGTTTGAGGAGCATCTCGCAGCTCTGCAGCGCAAGGATTCCCCCGTTGCCCAGTTTGAAGCAGTGGTGGAGGCGGTCATCAGCGGAGATCTGGTCACGCTGAAGCGGTTGCTTCGCGAGAATCCGGAGCTGATTCGGGCCCGCTCGACCCGCAAGCACCACTCGACCCTGTTGCACTATGTGGGGGCCAATGGCATCGAGGGGTTTCGGCAGAAGACACCCCGGAACGCCGTGCAGGTCACGGAGCTGCTGCTCGCCGCCGGCGCCGAGGTGGACGCGGCGGCAGACATGTACGGCGGGGGATCGACGACCCTGGGCCTGGTCGCGACGAGCATCCATCCCTTGCTCGCCGGAGTGCAAATCGCGCTGCTCGAAACCTTGCTGGACCATGGAGCAGCCATCGAGCAGAGACCGGGCGCCGCCGTCAGAGGCTGCCTGGCGAATGGGCGGCAGGAGGCCGCCGAGTTTCTCGCCCGGCGCGGCGCATCCCTGGACCTCGAGGGAGCGGCCGGCGTGGGACGGCTCGATGTGGCCCAGAGCTTCTTCAATGCAGACGGCAGCTTGAAGGCTAATGCGACGCAGGCGCAGCTGAAATCTGGCTTCGCGTGGGCCTGCCAGTACGGCCGCACCAGCGTCGTGGACTTCCTGCTGCAAAGGGGCATGAGCCTGGACGCAAGGCTCCCGCACAACGGACAGACCGGCTTGCATTGGGCGGCGTATAGCGGCCACGCAGAGATTGTCACATTGCTGCTGGAGCACAAAGCGCCCGTCGACGTCCTAGACGAAAGTTTCGGGGGAACACCCCTGGGGTGGGCGCTCTACGGTTGGGGCGAATCACCGTCCGGAGCCGACCGGGCTGGCTACTACGACGTGGTCGCGCTCTTGGTGGCGGCGGGTGCGAAGGTCGACCCGGCCTGGCTCGACGAGAAGGATCGGGGAATGCCGCTCGACCGGATGTTGCGGGCCGACCCCCGCATGCTCGCCGCGCTCCGGGGCGAGCTGGCGCCATGACCCACGCGCCCGATCCGCACACGGCCTTCCTCGACGCCCGCCGCTTTCTCAGTCAGGGCATCTCGTCGATGCTGCTGTTTGGCGTCGCTGGAAATCCCTCCTGCTGTTTCTACCAAGCATTGGGAGGAGAAAGATTGGTGAGTCCCAGGGGAGAGGTCAGTGACGGCAATTTCGGCTGGCGGGATCTGCGGAAACTCGCCGCGCAATGCCCCGGCCCATGATCCAGCCGGACGAGCTCAAGACGAACCAGCCGCTGGTGTGGTCCACCGGCACCGGCACCGAGGTCTGGGCGCTGTTCTGCGCCATCGTCACCGGAGACCTGGAGACGGTCACAAAACTGGTCCGGAAAGACCCGGCCATCGTGCGGTGCCACCACGCCTACCGCACGCCGGTCTACTTCGCGGTGCGGGAGAACCGGCTCGCGATCGCCGAATTCCTGCTCGACCACGGCGCCGATCCGCTCAGCCTGGCGGTCAACGACAGCATGCTCCAGATCGCCCGCGATCGGGGCTATGTGGAGATGGAGGAGCTGCTCGCGGGCAAGTTGCTTACCATCCACAACGCTTCTCCCAAGGGAACCGCCGTCGCCGCCGCCATCCGCACGCGCGACGCCGGCAAGGTGCGAGGCCTGCTCGACGCCGAGCCCGAGCTGCTGCACGCGGGGGACGAACACTCCAATCAACCGATCCATTGGGCGGTGATGACGCGGCAGCTCGATCTGATCGACGAGCTGCTCCGACGCGGCGCGGACATCAACGCGCGTCGGTTCGAGGGCGCCCGTCCGATCCACCTCTTCAACGGTGACTATGGCTACCGCGGTTGGCGGGATGTGCCCAGGGAAGTCACCACCACGCCGGGAGAGGTGCTCGCCCACCTGATCGCCCGCGGCGCCTACGTCGACATCTGTACCGCCGCGCATATGGGCAACCTCGACCGGGTGCGCGAATTGGTCGACCAGGATCCCGCCCTGGCCAACCGCGTCTCGGACTACATCTCGTACTATCTGGGCTCGGGATCGCCGCTGCGCAACGCCTCGGCTCGGGGACATGTCGACGTCGTGAAGCTCCTGCTTGCACGGGGGGCGGATCCCAACCTGCCGGAAGAAGGCATCGCCCCGCACGGGGGCGCGCTGCATGCCGCCGTCGCCGGCAATCACTTCGAAGTGGCGAAACTGTTGCTCGAGCACGGCGCGTACCCGAGCGGCGAGGTGGAGAGCTCCGCCGATTGCCTGAGCTTCGCGATCATGAACAAGAACCAGCCGATGATCGATCTGCTGGTCTCCTACGGCTCGGTGCAGCCAACCCAGATTGCGGCGTACTACGGGAACGTCGACCGGGCGGCAGAGGTTTTCGCGGCGAATCCCGCGCTGGCGAATGATCCCGAAGCCCTCTCCAACGCCGCCGGCGAGGGCAACGAAGCCTTCGTGCGGCTCCTGCTCAGCTATCAGCCGGAGCTGCCCAAACGGATCACCGTGGTGGGAAAGACCCGGGAGATCACGGAGCTGCTCTTCGCGCATGGGATGGATCCGAACTGCCCGAACTGGCTCTTCATCACCCAGTTGCACCAGTTCGCCGGCGCCGGGGAGCTGGAGAAGGCGAAGCTTTTCATCGATCACGGCGCCGACCTGCATGCGCGGGACGAGGACCTCCGCTCCACGCCGCTGGGCTGGGCGGCCAAATTCGGCCGACTGGAGATGGCCAAGCTTCTGCTCAGCGCGGGAGCCCAGCCCAACCTACCCGACGACCCAACCTGGGCCACGCCGCTGGCTTGGGCCACTCGTCGCGGACATCACGGGATTACAGAGCTCCTCCGGCAACATGGCGCGCACTAGACCTAAGCTCACGGAGGTCCCACTATATGGGTATGGTCACCCCGGTCTACTACACCGCTGACATGGTTCGCGAGCTCCCCGAGGACGGGAACCGGCACGAGGTGGTGGACGGGGAGCTGTTCCGCCCGCTCTGACTCGGAACCCGACCGATGCAAACGCCCCTCACGCCGCTCAGCTTCGCCCGCCGCGCGCGGTCGCTCTACGGCGACCGGGAGGCGGTCGTAGACGGCGAGCAGCACTGGAGCTACGCTCAATTCCTCGACCGCTGCGACCGCTGGTCGGCTGCCCTCCAGCGCCTCGGCACAGGCCCCGGCGACCGTGTGGCCTACATCGCGCCCAACACGCATGCGCACCTCGAGGGCTTTTACGGCGTCCCCCAGCTCGGCGCCGTCGTGGTCCCGCTCAACTACCGCCTCCTGCCCGCCGACTGGACCTACCTGGTGAACCACTCGGGGAGCCGCGTCCTGTGCGTGCACGCGGACTACCTGGACCTCGTGGACGCGGTCAGGCACGAGATGCCGGCGGTCGAGCACTTTGTCGCGCTCGAGGGGAGCCGCCCGAAGTGGCTCGACTACGAGCGACTGCTCGCCGAGGCGACCAGCGACTTCGCGCGCCCCGAGATCGGCGAGCAGGACCTGCTTGCGATCAACTACACCAGCGGGACGACGTCGAAGCCGAAGGGTGTGATGATCACGCACCGCAACGCGTGGGTGAACGCCGTGGGGACTCTGGTGCATCACCCCATGACGTGCGCCGATCGCTATCTCTGGACGCTGCCGATGTTTCACGCCAACGGGTGGACGTTCGTCTGGATCGTCACCGCAGCGGGCGGGACGCACGTCTGCGCCCGCAAGGTGGACGCCCCCACGGTGTACCGCCTGCTCGGCGACGAGCGGGTCACGATGCTCTGCGCGGCGCCGACGGTGCTCATCACCATCGCGAGCGCGCCCGACGCGTTGCGTGCGACGGCGCCGCCGGGCGTCCGCGTCCTCACCGCCGGGGCGGCCCCCGCCGCGCACACCATCGAGCGGGTGGAGGAAGGACTCGGCTGGACCATCACGCAGGTGTACGGGCTCACCGAGACGGGGCCCCTCATCAGCATCTGTGAGCCGCGCCCGGAGCACGCCGCCCTCCCCGCCACCGAGCGGGCGCGGATCAAGGCGCGCCAGGGAGTCGAGCTGCTCACGTCCGGCGAGCTCAGGGTGGTGGACGAGCGCGGTGCGGAGGTGCCGCGCGACGGCGCCACCATCGGCGAGATCGTCGCGCGGGGCAACGTGGTGATGGAGGGCTACTACCGCGACCCCGAAGCCACGGCGAACGCCATTCGGGGCGGCTGGTTCCACTCGGGCGACGCCGCGGTGGTGCACCCGGACGGCTACGTGGAGATCCGGGACCGGCTGAAGGACGTGATCATCAGCGGGGGCGAGAACATCTCCTCGATCGAGGTCGAGGGCGTGCTGCTGCGCCATCCGTCCGTACTGGAGGTGGCGGTCGTCGGGCTGCCGCACGAGAGGTGGGGGGAGGCGCCGCACGCGTTCGTCGTTCTCCGGCCCGGGGCCACGCTCACCGAGGCGGAGCTACACGGGTTCGCGCGGGAGCGGCTCGCCGGCTTCAAAGTGCCGAAGGGGGCGACGTTCGTCGCGGAGCTTCCGAAGACGGCCACGGGGAAGATCCAGAAGTACGTGTTGCGGGGAGGACGGTCGGCGGTCGCGGCGCAGTGAGGCACCGGATTGAAGAACGGTACGGAGGGACTAGGGCTTCCCTGATCTCAGGACGGTGAAAAGGAGTCCAGCGGTGGCCAGCACGTTTCCCGCCCAGAAGATGAACATCCACTTGAGCAGGTCTGCGCGCAGCCCAGCCAGCTCCGAGCGGAATTCGGCTCGGAAACGCCCATAGTACTGATCGGCGAGATCCTTCAGCTCGGACTTATACTGCGCATCCACCTGATTAAACCAATCAACGAGCTCATTGGTAACCTCGTCCCCAAAG
>CAZYPO010000100.1:0-7159 GCA_964649225.1 uncultured Gemmatimonas sp.
TTGCCCGCCGCCGCTTACACTTTACTGGGGCTGGCTGGCGCCGGCCTCAGCAGGGTCTTGCAGCAGAAGCGCTGGGCTACTTCCGGTACCATCGAATGCCTGCAGACAAGTCAACCCGTTCCAGGCTTGGCTCAGGGTAGCGATTACCAAGGAGCGCTTATGAGTGCCACGAGAGTTGCTCTTGCCGTCGTCCTTGGGGTCTCTGCGTTTGGGGTCGCCTCGCTATCGGACGAGCTTCTGGGAGCGGCTCGCAGCCCGACCCCAGCCGCTACCTTCGTCATCATGGCAGTATACCTAGCGCTGTGCCAGTTCTTCGTTGCCACAAAGGGGGTCGGACTGCGGGCGAACGTTGCCACGTTGCTCGGCATGGCGGCGCCGTGGTTCCTCCTGTTCCTCGTTACGGTCTCTTTCGAGAGCCGTGCCACGATCATAAGCCAAGGGATTCCCTCTCTACTTGCCGGCTCCCTAGGTCCCCTTGTTGGAGCTATCGTGGCGGGAGCGTTCAGGCCAGGCGGGCGCGCGTCTAACGAACGGTCCGGCCATTCGCTTCCGAGGAGCCCGGGCAGTTCGTCCTCCTGAGCAGTAGCTGGCTTTGGTCCCACGCCAGACCCAGCTGCGGCTGCGGCCAAACCCGCGCTTGCTGCCGACGGGGCCGCGCTCGCTGCGCAGGCGCGGCGCGGTCCCACAGCAGAAGCGCAGAGCGTTAGACGGCGCGAATCATCGTTCCGCCTGCATGGAGAGTTGACACAATGACAGCGAACGTCCGCGCAATCACAATCCAGGCAACCGCTCGCGTGGGCGATCGTCAAGAAGGGCAAGCGAATTGAGAACCGGACCTGGAGCAGGTGCTTCGAGGGTGAGTGAATCGGTCATCACCGTCTCGGATCTGACGCGCCGCTTCGGCGCCACCACGGCCCTGGCCTCGGTGACGCTGGCCCTGCCCCGCGGCGCGGTCTACGGCCTCGTCGGCGCAAACGGAGCGGGCAAGACGACGCTCATCAAGCATGTTCTGGGTCTGCTACGGGCGGAAAGCGGCTCGGTGCGCGTCTTCGGCCTCGATCCCGTCGCCGATCCGGTCGGCGTCCTGTCGCGGATCGGCTATCTCTCCGAGGAAAACGACCTCCCCGGCTGGATGCGCGTCGACGAGCTCATTCGGTACTCGCGCGCGTTCTATCCAGCCTGGGACGACGCGTACGCCGAGGAGCTGCGGCAGACGTTCGCGCTCGGCCCCTCAGTGAAGATCAAGAATCTCTCCAAGGGGCAGAAGGCGCGCGTGGGGCTGCTCATCGCGCTGGCATATCGGCCGGAATTATTGGTGCTGGATGAACCGTCGTCCGGCCTCGACCCGATCGTGCGACGCGACATTCTCGGCGCCGTCATTCGCACCATCGCCGATGAAGGCCGCACGGTGCTCTTTTCGTCGCACCTATTGGGGGAAGTGGAGCAGGTCGCCGATCATGTCACGATGATCAGCCACGGCAGGATCCTTCTGAGCGCGCCGCTGGACGCGATCAAGGAATCGCACCGCGTCGCCGGACGCGTGCCCTCCCTCGATGAGATCTTCGTCGCACGGGTCGGGATGCCAGCGTCAGCCCCGGACGCGTAGATCGTGCGCTCCCCCGCTCTCGCAATCGGCTGGGAATTTCGCCGGCGACATCGCTGGGGTCTGATTGCACTGACTGTCTACCTGGTCGTCCTCGGAACGATCAAGGTGCTCGTCATTGCGTCGGGACAGGCCATCCGCATTGATACGCCGGAAAGTGTCGCATTCGTCGTGGTCGTGCCGCTGACCGTGACGTTCACGTACTCCTTGGCGGTGTTCAGCTTCGGCCTGTCCGGTGACCTGGCCGCGCGCCAATCGATGTACCCGGCGCGCATGTTCACGCTGCCGGTGACGACAGCCGCATTGGCCGGCTGGCCGATGCTTTATGGCACCGTGGCCATGGCGGTCCTGTGGGTGGCAACGCGGCTGCTCGTCTCGTGGCCATCGGGTTTCGACATCCCATCACTTTGGCCGGCGCTGCTGGCCGCGTCGCTGCTCGCATGGACCCAGGCCCTGACGTGGATGCCGTACGGTCTCGGGGGACTGCGGGTCATCGTCACCGTGCTGTGGCTGGCCACGATCGACTCGGTCGTCCTGCTGGCCCTCCACTACAAAGCGCCCGAGTCCTTCATGGTCGCGATCCTGGTGCCGCACGTGCCGCTCGCGTATCTCGCCGCGCGCTTCGCGGTGGCGCGCGCTCGCCGCGGCGACGTGCCCGATTGGCGGCGAGCGTTCGCCCGCGTCGCGGCCATCGCGAACGACCGGCCGAAGCAGCTACGGCGTTTGTCCTCGCCCGGTCGCGCGCACACGTGGTTCGAGTGGCGGCGTCACGGGCGGTCGCTCCCCGCGCTGATCGCGATCCTGCTGCCTTTCGAGCTGGCGCTGCTCTGGACCGCCGGCGACGTGTTCGGGCTCGTCTTCCTCATCCTGCTCGGCGTCCTGTTCACGCCAGTCTTCATGGCCGTCCTGGTAGCCGCGACGGTCCGCAAGTCGAATCCTCACGTGAGCGATGGATACGGGGTGACGCCCTTCATCGCGACGCGGCCGTTGACCGACGCCGAGCTCATCGCCGCTAAACTGAAAGCGACGATGTGGAGCACGCTGGTCACGTGGCTGCTCGTGCTCGTCGCCATCCCGTTGGCGCTCGAGTGGTCGGGCACCTGGCCCGTGGTGATGGGCCGAGGGCGTCGGCTCGCGGAGGAAATCGGCACGCTCCGCACGGCCGTGCTCGTGCTGCTCATCTTCGCGGGATTCATCGCTTCGACTTGGAAGCAGCTCGTGCAGAGTATGTACATCGGCCTCACTGGCCGCGAACGGCTCATCAAGGGAAGCGTGTTTGTCACGTTGTCTTTGCTTTTCCTCATCGGGCCGATCGCCCAATGGATCATCGATAACAGGAGGGTGCAGGGTGCGCTGTGGGACCCGCTGCCGTTGATCCTCGCAATTCTGGTCTGCCTCAAGATGTCCGCGGCTTGCTGGGTCGCCACGCGCCTCTATCGCAGCCGTCTGCTGAGCGACCGCGCGTTGGTGACCGGGGCGGCCTGCTGGTGCGTCGTCGTGCTCGTTCTTTGCGGTGTGCTCGCCTGGTTTTTCTCCACGCCGTTCTTTCCGCGCTACATGCTCGCGGTCGTCGCGATCCTGGCGATCCCGCTGCCGCGGCTCTCAGTGGCACCGCTGGCGCTCGCGTGGAACCGGCATCGATGAAGAGCCGCAGGGGAGTCATCGCCACCGTGTTGGTGCTCATCAGCCTGCCGGTGCTGATGGTGCTGTTTGAGGCCGTTTCTTTCTTCGTCTCGAATCGATCCAACGGGTCGTTCGTGTCCTCGGCGGAGACGCGGGACCACTTGCTGTACGTCCCGAAGAGCTACGACCACACCAAGCCCACGCCGCTCGTCATCAGCATACATGGCGCGGCGCTGTGGGGGGCCGCTCAGAAAGAAACGAGTCAGTGGAACCCGGTGGCCGATAAGTACGGATTCATTGTCGTCTACCCGTCGGGTACGCGGGGATCTGGACCCCGGGTATGGCGCGTGGACAACGAGACGAGTCGGGGAAAGGATGTCAAATTCATTTCGGAGCTGATCGACACGGTGGAGGCGGCCTACAACATCGACCCGACTCGCATTTACGCGAATGGGCTGTCCAATGGCGGCGGCATGTCGTTCGTTCTTTCCTGCACGCTGTCCGATCGAATCGCCGCGGTCGGGATGGTGGCGGCTGCGCAAATGCTGCCGTGGAGCTGGTGCACCGACCGTCGAGCAGTTCCGATGATTTCGTTTCATGGCACGGCCGACCGCCAGGTTCCCTACACGGGCGGGAGGACCTGGGTGTCCAATAGTCGGTTTCCGGACGTCCCGAGATGGACGGCGAATTGGGCACGAAGAAACCGGTGCTCGCTGAACCCCATTGATTCTGCGGTGGCGACGGATGTCACCCGTCGCGTATACACGAACTGCGCTGACGACGCGGCCGTGGTGCTCTACACTATCCAAGGAGGGGGCCACACCTGGCCCGGCGGCAAGCCGCTGCCGGAATGGTGGGTCGGGTCCACCAGCCACGGCGTTGACGCCACGGGCCAGATGTGGGCATTCTTTCGTGAGCATCGACTTCGAGAGGCGCAGACCGCGGCGCGGCACAAGTGAGGTGGCGCCCGGAGATTCGTGGGGTGACGGATCATGCCTGAGCCAACCATCACCCGCTTCAAGACGCCCGCGGCGTTCAGGACTTGGCTGCGAAAGCACCACAAGACCGCCAGGGCCATCGTTCTCCGGATCGCCAAGAACCACGCCGCCGGAAGCGGCGTCACCTATGCCCAAGCCCTGGATGAGGCGCTGTGCTATGGCTGGATCGATGGCATTCGTCGACGGGTAGACGCCGAGAGCTTTTCGGTCCGGTTCTGTCCCCGAAAGCCCCGAAGCATTTGGAGCCGCGTGAACGTGCGCCATGTGGAGCGCCTCATTCGAGACCACCGTATGACGAAGGCCGGCTTGGCCGCCTTTGAGGCCCGCGAGGAGAGCCGGACCGGCGTTTACTCATTCGAGCGCCGGCCAATGGCGCTGACTCCGGCATATCGCCGACGATTCCAGGCGACCAAGCCGGCATGGATCTATTTCGAGCAGGAAGCTCCCTGGTATCGGCGGACCAGTAGTCACTGGGTGATGAGCGCCAAGCGTGAGGACACGCGAATCAGGCGCTTGGAGACCTTGATCACTTCCTCAGCCGCGCGCCACCGCATTGGCCCGCTGAGACGATCGTAGTCTGCCACCCAACCCGCGCTTGTTGCTGCCGGGGTCCTCAGCGTCCGAGAAGGGGTCGACATGCAGGTAAACCCGTATCTGAGTTTTAACGGACAGTGCGAGGCAGCGTTCAAGTTCTATGCGCAGTGTCTCGGCGGCCAGATCGGGACGATCTTCCGTTACGCCGGGACACCCCTGGTGACTCAGGTCCCGGCCGACTGGCAGTACAAGGTCATGCACGGCAGTCTGACGGTCGGCGAGCAGGTATTGATGGGTGGCGACGTAGCGCCGGACCGCTATGAGGAACCAAAAGGCTTCTCGCTCTCGCTCCAGATCAAGAGCACGACTGAGGCCGAGCGTATCTTTCAGGAACTGGCCAAGAACGGTAAGGTTGTGGTGCCGCTCGAGAAAACATTCTGGGCCGAGCGTTTTGGCATGCTGGTCGATCGGTTTGGGATACCGTGGCTGATCAACTGCGAGGGATCCGATCAGCCTCCGAAAGGGTAACGCCGCTATTACTACAGGACTCGAGCCGGTGCAAGCTCAGTCGGGCGTGTGCTGGCGAACATCCGCTTGGAGCCGAGGCGCCGATCGTCTCGTGCGATCATGCTGGAACGGCGCGCGGCTCAAGTGGAAACGTTAGGCGGCCCTCGCACAGACACTCGAAGTGGACCGAACTCTGGGTACCACAGGGAAGCCTACCGGAGGGGGAGAAGCGATGGACGCCCAGGAAATTCTGGCGACGCTTAAGAAGCTCGGGAAACCGCAGACGGCCGCGATCTATGAGCGCCACGGTTCGGGCCACGACGTCTTCGGCGTGCTGACCTCGGAGATCGCCAAGCTTCAGAAGAAGATCAAGGTCGACCACGCGCTTGCGATGGAGCTCTGGAAGACGGGGAATGCCGAGGCGCGCGTCCTCGCGCTCCAGGTCGCCGACCCGGCGAAGCTGACCCGCGCCGACGCGGACGGCCTGGTCAAGGACGGGCCGGTCCGCTTCATCGGCCCTTATTTGTCCGGGCTCCTGGCCCGCAGCCCGATTGCCGAGAAGACGATGCGCGCCTGGATGAACTCGCCGGACGAGTTCCCGCGCGAGATGGGCTTCGCAATTCTCGGCGTCCGCCTGAAGGACGACCCAGGCTCGGTCAGCGACGCAGACGCCGAACAGGTGCTCGCGACGATCGAGAAGGAGATCCACCGCTCCCCCAACTGGGCACGGCGCGCGATGAACGGCGCGCTGATCTCGATCGGAGTCTTCAAGCCGGCGCTCCGCAAGAAGGCGATCGAGGCGGCCAAGCGCATCGGCAAGGTCAAGGTCGACCACGGCGAGACGAATTGCAAGACGCCTGACGCCGTCCCCTACATCGAGAAGGCGCTGAAGCGGAAGCGCTGAAGAAGAACACGGCCGACTTCGACATTGGGGGGGGCTCATGGTCGTAAACCGGCGGTTGTCGAGCGTGCTCCCTCGGGGTCTCACGCGGTTCGGAACGGTCGTCGGCTTCGGCCTCCTGCTCGTTGGCACCTTCCCCTTAGCGTACGGTATCTTTGTTGATCCGATCGGTCTCCGTGGCCCTGTCCCCCACGATTATCCAAACCTGGAGACCACCGCGAACGCCATTACCCATATCGTCCTTCTCGTCGGCACGTTCATGGGCGTCGTAACGTATCCGATCTGGACCATCCTGCTCGGTCGCCAACTGCTTCGAGCGCGAGGCTTCTGACCTTGGGCATCTGCACGAGTCCACGATTGGACCAATGGCCCGGTGTTGCTTGTGTCGCACACGAAGGCACGATTGCCCAGCCGCCCGCTCGGTCCCGCGGGCCATCCCGCGATCGTGAGATCGCCGATACTCGCCCGATAGGAGATTGCCATGAGCAGACACCACTGCCACCGTTGGCTCGCGCTGGGACTCTTGACCCTGCTCGGGTGCCAGCCACCGGCTGCCCAGTTCACCGCCGCGGATGAGGCAGCGATTCGGGGCCGGTTTGACTCGTCACTGGGGTACATTCGCGCAAACGACTGGACGGCGTGGGCTGGAGGCTTCCGCGAGGACGCGATCCTGCAGCCACCGAACGGTCCCACCGTCAGCGGCCGTGCAGCGCTGGACGCATGGGGTCACGCGTTCCCCCCTATCGAAAATATCTCCTGGACCAACGTCCAGGTGTGGGGTGAGGGGGATATGGCCTACGCCACCAGCGCGTATGGACTGAAGCTTAAGGACCAACCCGCGGACAGCGGCAAACAGTTGGTGGTCCTGCGGCGCGGCGCCAGCGGCACCTGGGAAACGGTGGCGGTCAGCTTCAATTCGGACGTGCCGCTGCCCGCGCCCGCGCCCGTGAAGAAGTAGACCGGCCGGTCGCGACTTGGGCCGATGAACGCGAC
>CAZYPO010000100.1:7259-8635 GCA_964649225.1 uncultured Gemmatimonas sp.
GCCTTGCCCGACTCGTCGAGGCTCTCTTTCACCAGGTGGCCCCATGCTCCGATTCCTGCGCCCTAGTTACGGCGTGCTTGCAGCCGCCACTCTGTCCACTGCATGTCTTCTCTCCACCGGGGCTCATCTTCCCAAAGACACGCCCACGTGGCTGCGAGATCTGATTCAGGACTTGGCCTCGCAGCCGGTGGCCAACCCACCGGCGTCGATCACGGCCTTCACCTACCGTGACCAGACGGTCTATTTCCTCTCGTCGCGCTGCTGCGACATACCTAGCGTCCTTTATGACGCGAGCGGAGGCGTCCTCTGCGCCCCCGACGGCGGCATCACGGGCCAGGGCGACGGCCGGTGCCCGGATTTCGTGACTGCCCGTCGTGACGAGCGCTTGATCTGGGCCGATCCGCGCCGGCCCTGACCCTCAACCGCCGCCGCCTAACCCGCGCTTGCAGCTCGCGGGGCGTTGGCACGGCGGCAGAAGCGCAGGTCGTTATGCGGACTCGGGTCTAGAGATGGAACTCAACGATCTAGCTACTCCGCCAGCCGAAAGTCGCGACCAAGCAGCCGGCCTATTGCCGAAACCCGGTGAACAGGTGTGATGGACGATCCCACCCCTGCCACGATTCGAGCGACCCTACAGCGATCTGCCCAGCGCACGGTCCCGGAGTGGCGAAGACTTCGACGCGTATGGTCGCGAGCGCTTAGCACTCGTCCGGCGCGCGAGGTGATCCGGCTCGCCTCCGAGCTTGTCGATAATGGTCCCTGGGGGCGCCTGACCGCCTATGAGCTGGTCGCTCACCATCCCAGCGGAATTGCGGCGCTGACGCCTGCCTACATTCGCCGCCTCGGCAGGGGGCTCGCCGACTGGGGGAGCGTCGACACCTTTGCCTGCTACCTGGCCGGTCCGGCCTGGCGGGAAGGCCGCCTGCCGACGCGCCAAGTGTATACCTGGCTACGGTCAACGGACCGATGGCAACGTCGTGTGGCGGTTGTTTGTACGGTGGCGCTCAACGTCCGAGCTCGGGGCGGCCGGGGAGACGTCGCCCGCACTCTGGCCGTCTGTCGCCGTGTCATCAAGGATCGCGATGATATGGTCGTCAAGGCACTCTCATGGGCGTTGCGGTCACTCGTAGAATGGGACCGCGTGGCGGTGTCGGCGTTCCTCGTTGAACACCACGGCACGCTTGCTGGCCGCGTCAAGCGGGAGGTGGGCACCAAGCTTCGGACCGGTCGCAAGAACTAGGGCCACTGTAGGCTCGGCATAGCCCGCGCTTGCAGCTGCCGGGGCGTGTGCGAGGCGGCACTGACCCTCGCACGAACAACTAGCAATGGCCGATACCATGGCTGACAAGCACTCAGCGATTCAGATCCTTGCGGCC
>CAZYPO010000101.1:0-2403 GCA_964649225.1 uncultured Gemmatimonas sp.
GCGCCCCCGCCGCTCGCGATCGCGGCGGTGACCGTCACCCCGACCTGCGCCACGTTGTTGCCCGCCGCGTCCTTGAGCTGAATCGCAGGCTGCTGCGGCAGCGGAGCATTGCTCTGCGCGGTGCTGCTGGGCTGTGTGGCGATGGAGAGCGCCACGGCCGCACCGGCACTCAGCGTGATCGGCCCCGAGGTGAGCGGCGTGACTCCCGTCGCCCCGAAGCTCAAGCCGTAACTCCCGGCTGTCCCGCTGAGTGACAGATTGGTGAAGCTCGCCACGCCGAAGCCGTTGGTCGTCGCCGTGGTCGTGCCGCCGAGCGTGGCGCCCGCCGGCCCCGAGGCGATGGTCGCCGTGATCACCACGTTCGCCTGGGCCACGTTGTTGCCCGAGTTGTCCCGCAGCTGCAGCACTGGCTGCTGTCCCAGCACCACGCCGCTCTGGGCGGCTGCCGACGGCGTCGTGGTGAAGGCCAGCTGGTTGGCCGAGTCCGCGATCACGCTGAAGGGATCGCTGGTGACCGATTGCAGCCCGGGCGAAGTCGCCTGGAAGGTGTACCCGATGCCCACCTTGTTCAGCGAGAGATTGCTGAAGGAGGCAATGCCGTTCGAGGGCGTGACGGTCGTCTGCCCGCTGAGCGTCGACTGGCCTGGATTGCCCGCGATCTCGATCGTCACGGGATTAGGCGCGCCGACCACAGTCACCGAGCGGTCATCCTGCAGCGCGACCCGGACCGGCGGCGTGATGGCCTGGCCCGCGATGGTGGGACCGGGTTGCTGCAAAAAGCCCAGCCGCGTGGCCGGACGCGTCGAAACCGATACGCTGGCCGTGCCGCTCTTGCCTTCGGACGTGGCCGTGATGGTGACCGGCCCGCCCTCCTTCACGCCGATGGCCACGCCGGTCGTCGTGACGGTCGCGATGCTGTGGTCGGAGGATTCCCACAGGAAGCTTCGCCCCGTCAGCTCGAGGTTCGTCGCGCTGAAGGCCTTCGCGGTGAGTGGAGCCGTCCCGCCGACCAGCAGGTTCGCATTAGGCGGCTCGATGGTCACGTGATCCACCGGCACCGGGCGCACGGTGATCACCGCGTCGCCCGTGACGCCGTCGACCGTAGCGCGGATACGTACCGGTCCGCCCACCGACATCCCGGTCACCACGCCGATGTTTGAGACCGTCGCAATACTCGCGTCGGTCGTTGACCAGATCACGGCACGGCCCGGCACCGCGATTCCGCTCGACGTCCTGGGGGCGGCAGTGAGCTGCTTAGTCTGGCCCATGACGACGTCCGTGATTCCGGGCGTCACCTCGACACTCGCGACCACCAGGACGCTGCCGATGCCGCCGTCGCCGCCGGGACACCCGATCAGCAGCGCGACCGCGGCCAGCGCGGTGGAGAGAGCCCGAAGCTTCATGCGGAGGGGCCGGAGCGAATGCGAGAGGCGGCGCGCCCTACAGACCCAGGCCAAGACCCGCGCGGGCCATGACGTAGCCGGAGGAGAGATCGCCGCTCATCTGGAAGTACTGGCCGCCGAGATCAGCCGAGACTCGTCGTCCCAGGCGGAAGAGCAGCCCCCCTCCGCCGCCGAACACCTTGTTGGTCTTCGACGCGTTGCACGCCTCACTGCAAACCAGCTTCCCGATCCCGGCGCGTCCGGCCAGGTAAAAGGCGACGCTGCCTCCCGCGGCGACGACGAGGCGCGGCTCGATGAATCCGAGGGAGAGCGAAAGATTCAGCGCCGGCGACGTGAACACCGTGCTGCGCTGGTACCCGACACCCAGAGAAAAGCGCGAGAAGGTGTAGCGGGCCTGTGCCTCGAGGCCGAGCCGAGTCTTCGACTCAAAGCCTTGAGGGTCTTTGCGTGTGGCAAACAGCACCGCCCCCGAGCCCTGCAGCGAGAACCGCTGCTGGGATTGTGCGCTGCCTCCCTCGTTGAGCACCAGGAGAGTTACCGCGACGACGAAACCGCTGCGAGTGGACGCACCCATTGCGAGGATCCGATCAAGAAATGCTCACGGAACGGCGTCGAGGAGTCTGGCTCCCTGAAACCGCCATCCCGCTTCTTCACGACGAACCGTACCAAGGAATCGGCCGGTCTTCCGGCGGTCCACGCCGAAATCGCCGCGCCAGTTGAAAGCTACTGCGAACCGGGCTTCCGCCCCACTCTCGGTCAGCGTGGCGGCTTCGAGCGTCCCGAGCGTGGCGCGGGGCCCCGAGTCCTTGAGCAGCTTGAGGAAGCGTTCCCGGCGCCCCAGATCCCCCGCGATCGGTTCCGGCAGGAGCACGGCCAGCTCGGTCATCCGGCGCGCATTGATGGCGGCCACCAGGGAGCTGGCGGCGTCGGCGAGGACTTCGGCCGCCCGAGTACGCTCCACTTCCGGGTCAAGCGGAGGCGGACCCGGAGTGCTGACCGG
>CAZYPO010000101.1:2503-8399 GCA_964649225.1 uncultured Gemmatimonas sp.
CGAGGGGTGTTCAGCGCGAGTACCGTATCGGCAAACGGGACCGGAACGATGATCGCGGGAACCGGCAGGTCATTGGCCTCGATGAAAATGAATGCGGGCACCTGCGCCGCGGCCGGCTGACTGAGCAGCAGCCACGCGCCGCTCAGCGCGGTGAGAGCGAGCGATCCCAGGGTGAGCTGAAACAGGTTTCGTCTCTGCTTGCCGAGCCGCTCCCGCTGCCGGCGGTCGCTGTCCTCCAGCTCGGGGGAATACTTGAGCGCCGGCGAGGCGGTCCCGGGTGGCGCCGCTCCCTTGCCGTAGGGCCCGGCGTCGGGCAGGAGCCAGAGCGGGGGAGATACCTTGTAGCGCCGTTCTGCGATCGCCGCGCGGATCAGCAGGCCCGCCAGGCTGATCAGGCTCAGCCCCGAGATGCTTAGAAGAACGATGGCCGCGAGGGGCCGCTTGTCGCTGCGAGTGCGCTGCAGCTCGTCGAGCAGCAGGGAGCCGTCGGGGGGTTGCTGGGCGGCGACGCGGGCGCGTACCCGCAGGGCGCCACCATCCTTGGGCAGGTTGTTGGTGCGCACCAGCAGGCCCACCGGATCGCTCGCGTCGATCAGCCGATAGAATCCGAACTTGGCGGTGGGGGAGGTCGAGCGGATGTCTACCACGTCGCCCTGGACCGCGAGCTCGGCCTTCCCGAGCGTGGCCCGGTTTGCCTTGAGATCCGCGATCCAGGTGTGCTTGGGAGCGGGAGCGGCAGCCTGGAGGATCAGCAACACCCCGACCAGTGGCGGGACCGGGATCAGCAGCATCCCGAGAATTTATCCTCCCCGGCGCCCTCCCGGCCCGGGCGCGTCTTGAACCCCCCGGGGCGGGTAGCTAAGCTTCCGAGTTGCAGTTGGTTAGCCCACTCGATCGGAATATGCCAACCTACGAATATCGTTGCCCGAAAGGGCATGAGTTCGAGCGCGTCCAGAGGATGACCGACCCGCCCCGGGCCAAGTGCCCGATCTGCGGGAAAAATGCCGTGCTGCAAATCTCCGGCGGGGCTGCCCTCATCTTCAAGGGCTCTGGGTTCTACATCACCGACTACGGCAAGGACGGCAAGGGGCCCCGGAAGGACAAAGAAACCGAGGCCAAGCCCGAGGCCGCGCCCGCCAAGTCCGATGCGTCAGCGGCCACGCCGGAGCCGGTGCCGAAAACCGACAAAGCCGAGAAGAGCGAGAAGAGCGAGAAGAGCGAGAAGAGCGACAAGAAACCGTCGAGGAAGCAGGGCCCCTCGTGACCGAGGTGATCCGGGCCGAGCTCGCCCGGGTCGCTTCCGCGCTGGGGGCCGCCGAAGCGCCCTTCGTGCTGGAGCGGCCCCGCGATGCGGGCCACGGCGATCTGGCCACCAACCTCGCCCTCCTGATCGCGCGCACCCGCAAAGCCAATCCGCGCAGCGTAGCCGATGAAGTGTTGGCGGCGCTGGCGCTGCCCGAGGGCGTGGTCGAGCGCACCGAGATCGCCGGGCCCGGCTTCATCAACTTCTGGCTGGCCGAAGACCAGCTGGCCGCCGCCCTTCGCGCCACCGTGCGGGCGGGAGATCGCTTCGGCCGCGCGGAGTTCGGCCAGGGCGTCCGCGTCAACGTCGAATTCGTTTCGGCCAATCCGACCGGTCCCCTGCACGTGGGCCACGGCCGCGGGGCGGCGCTGGGCGACGCGATTGCCGCGCTGCTGGAGTGGACCGGCCACGAGGTGACCCGCGAGTTCTACATCAATGATGCGGGCGTCCAGATCGATCGCCTGGTCGAGAGCCTCTGGGCGCGGATCCAGCAGCAGCGCGGTGCCGCGAGCGATATTCCGGAAGGCGGTTATCACGGGGAATACATGCTCGAGGCCGCCGACCGGGCCGCCGCCGACGTGCCCGAGGCGATCCTGGCCGGAAGCTTCGAGGCCGCCGCCGCAACGCTCCGCAAATACATCCTGGCGCTGCAGCGGGAGGAGCAGGACTTGCTGCTGCAGGATTTCGGCGTGCACTTCGACCAGCACAGCTCGGAACAGACGATGTACGACAGCGGTCGGGTGGCGGCCATGCTCGAGGAGCTGGCCGCGAAGGGCCTGAGCTACGAAAAAGACGGCGCGCTCTGGCTCAAGACCGAGGCGCACGGCGACGACAAGGACCGGGTGCTCCGGAAGAGCGACGGGTCGCTCACCTACCTGGTGCCCGACCTGGCCTACCACCGCGACAAGCACGAGCGCGGCTTTGCCAGGGTGATCGATGTCTGGGGCGCGGATCATCACGGGTACATCCCCCGGATGCGCGCGGCGCTCCGCGCGCTGGGCTATCCCGACGAGTTCTTCGAGGTGGCGCTGGTGCAGCTGGTCAAGGTGATGAAGGAGGGAGCAGAAGTCCGCATGTCGAAACGCGCGGGCGACTTCGTGACCCTGCGCGACCTGCTCGACTGGGTTGGCGTGGACGCGGCGCGCTATTTCTTCCTGATGCGCAAGGGCGAGACGCCTTTCGTGTTCGACGTGGATCTGGCCCGCAAACAGACCGACGAGAATCCGGTCTTCTACGTGCAGATGGCCCATGCCCGCCTCAGCGGAATCTTTCGCGTCGCGGGCGTCGAGCCCGAGCAGGCCGGCGACTCGGCCGCGCTGGCCGCGCTGCCGGCTCCCGAGGATGCCGAGCTGCTCAAGCAGCTGACCCGCTTTCCCGAGCTGGTGGCCGGCGCGGCCCGCGCGCGGGAGCCGCACCGGATCACCGGGTACCTGGAGGAGCTGGCCCGCAGCGCCCATTTCTGGTACCACCACTGCCGGGTGCTGGGCGAGGCGGAAGCCACCGAACGGGCCCGACTGGTGCTGGCCCGCGCGGCGCGCCAGGTGCTTCGCAATGGCCTCAATCTGCTCGGGCTCTCCGCCCCGGACCGGATGTGATGTCATGAGCCTGCTCGTCGTCGGCAGCGTGGCGCTGGATTCCATCTTCACTCCCTTCGGCGAAACCGCCGACGCGCTCGGAGGTTCCGCGGTCTACTTCAGCGTGGCGGCGTCGCTGCTGCACCCGGTGCGGGTGGTCGGGGTGGTGGGCAACGATTATCCCGTGGAGGCACTCGAGGCGCTGGCCAAACGCGGCATCGACTGGTCGGGGGTCGAGCGCGCCGAAGGAGAGAGCTTTCGCTGGAAGGGCAAATACTCCTACGACCTGCAGAGCCGGGAAACCCTGGAGACCCGGCTGGGTGTCTTCGCCGCCTTTCAGCCCAAGCTGCCCGCCGGCTGGCGGGACGCGAAGTACGTCTTCCTCGGCAACATCGACCCGGTGCTGCAGCTCAACGTGCTCGATCAGATCGCCGACCCCAAGCTGGTCGTGTGCGACACGATGAATTACTGGATCAAGAGCCAGAAGGCGGACCTGCTGAAGCTGCTCGAGCGGGTCGATATCCTGCTGGTCAACGACAGCGAGGCCCGGGAGCTCTCCGGCGACTGGAACATTCACCGGGCCGGGCGCTGGATCCTGGCCCGCGGTCCCAAGCGGCTCGTCATCAAGCAGGGTGAGTATGGGGCGCTCCTCATCGAGCCCGACCGCACGTTCTACGTCCCCGCGTTTCCGCTCGAGGAGGTCTTCGACCCCACCGGCGCGGGTGACGCGTTCGCCGGCGGGTTCCTGGGCTATCTGGCGCGCATGGACTCGACCGCTCCGGCCCAGCTGCGTCGCGCGATGGTCTACGGCGCGGCCATGGGAGGCTTTGCCGTACAAGGCTTCGGCGTGAAGGGGTTCGACTCCGTCGACTTTGACCAGGTGCAACAGCGGGTGGAGGCCTTCGTGGATCTGACCCACGTGCCGGCGGCGGAGCCGCTCCCGTGAGCAGAAAGCTCTACGCCGAGGCCGGCGTCGATCTCGTCGTCGCCGAGGCGGCCAAGCACCGGATTGCCCGGGCTATCGAGGGCACCCGGACCAAGGAGGCGCGCGGTACCGTGGGCGCGTTCGGAGGCATGGTCGCGGTGCCGGCGGGCATCGAACGGCCGCTGCTGGTGCTGAGCATGGACGGCGTAGGGACCAAGGTGCTGGTGGCGCGGGCCGCGGGCCGCTATGACTCGGTGGGCGAAGACCTCGTCAACCATTCGGTCAACGACATCCTGGTGCACGGCGCCCGCCCCCTGGCTTTTCTCGATTACGTGGCGGGCTCGGGAATGGCGGTGGACGAGATCGCCGCGCTGGTCGAAGGAGTGGCCCGCGGCTGCGTGCGCCACGCGATGACGCTGGCCGGGGGCGAGACCGCGCAGATGCCCGGACTCTACCGCCCCGGCGAGTACGATCTGGCCGGCACCATCATCGGCGTAGTGGCCGAGGCGGACGCGATTCATGGGGACCGGATCGTGCCCGGCGACATCCTGCTGGGCTACGAATCGAGCGGCCTCCACACCAACGGCTACACGCTCGCGCGGAAGATTCTCTTCGAGCAGCACCGGCTGGGGCTCGCTGACCAGCTTCCCGGCACGGACCGGAGCGTCGGGGAGGTTCTGCTCGCGGTCCACCGCAGCTATTTCGCGGCGGTCTTTCCGGTGCTGGGCGGGATGCACGGACTGGCTCACATTACCGGCGGCGGGATCCCGGGAAACCTGGTCCGGATTCTGCCCGAGCGGTGCACCGCCAGCATCGACTGCGCCAGCTGGAGCTGGCCCGCGGTCTTCGAATACCTTTGCAAAGCCGGGCCGGTGTCCGTCCCGGAAATGCGCGACGTGTTCAACCTCGGCGTGGGACTCATCGCGGTCTTGCCGGCTTCTCAGGTGGATGCCGCGCGAGCCGCGGCGGAGCGCAATCGGCTCAGCACCTGGGTGATGGGGCATGTGGAAGCGGGAGAGCGGGGCGTTCGTTTCGGGTGAGGCGGTATGGCGCTTAGAGCCGAAACCCGTGCCCGTGCCCGCGCGCTGCAAATGCTCTACGCATGGGAAGCCGACGGCCGCCCCGAGCTCGATGCCATCCTGCCACGGATCGAGCGGCTGACGCGGCCCGCCGCGCCGGTTCTGGCTGAGGCGGCCTCGCTGGCGAGGGGAGTCATCGCCGAGCGCGCGGCGCTCGATGCGCTATTCGCCGGCGCCTCCGAACACTGGCGGCTGGACCGGCTCGCGCTGATCGACCGGAACATTCTGCGGCTCGGGGTGTACGAGATGGTCCACGAACGGGTGCCGCCCAAAGTGGCCATCGACGAGGCGCTCTGGCTCGCGCATCGCTTCGGCGGCTTGCAGTCCCCCTCCTTCATCAACGGCGTGCTCGACCAGGTAGCCCGCACGCTCGGCCGGCTGTGAGGATCCTCCTGGTCAACTGGCAGGATACCGAGAACCCGCACGCCGGCGGGGCGGAGCTGCATCTCTTCGAGCTGTTCGGGCGGCTGGCCGCCAAAGGTCACCGGGTGCACCTGGTGTGTTCGGGCTGGAAGGGGGGTCCGGCCCGCTCCGCAGTGCGGGGCATCTCCGTGGAGCGGCATGGCGGCCGGCACAGCTTCGCGCTGGCTGCTCGCGGCGCGATCCGCCGGGTGCTGCAGCGCGAGTCGTGGGATCTGGTGGTGGAGGACATCAACAAGCTTCCGCTCTATGTGTCCGGGCTCACGCCGTTGCCCTTCTGCGCCATCGTCCCGCACCTCTTCGGCACTACCGCCTTTCAGGAGGCGCCCTGGCCGATGGCGGCAGTGGTGGCGCTGGCGGAACGGCCGATCCCCAGCGCGTATCGGCGCGCGGGCTTTCACGCCATCAGCGAGAGCACCCGCGACGACCTGGTGCAGCGCGGCGTGTCGCGGCAGCGCATCCGCGTCATCCATCCAGGAGTCGATGCGGCGGCCTGCACGCCCGCGGGCGGGCTTGACCGGACCCAGTCGCCGACCTTCTTATATGTCGGCCGGCTGAAGCGTTACAAAGGTGTGGAGGTGGCGCTACGGGCGCT
>CAZYPO010000102.1:0-3864 GCA_964649225.1 uncultured Gemmatimonas sp.
GCCGCCGCCGGCGCCGTCGGAGCCACCTGGCTCTTCGCCGACCCCGAGCGGCTTCAGGCCGCCCTCGCGCACGCGCGAAAAGCCGTCCTCCAACCGCCGCCCTACCGGTTCGACGTGCTGACTCCGGAACAAGCCGCGGATCTCGAGGCGATCTGCATGCGGATCTTCCCGTCTGACGGCACCCCGGGCGCGAAGGAAGCGGGCGTCATCCACTTCATCGACAAGTCGCTGGCGACCTTCGCCGCCCCGCAGAAGGACTTCATGCTCAACGCCCTTGCCGACGTGAACAAGAAAGTCGCCGCGAAGTGGCCCGGCACGACCTCGTTCTCCGCCCTTAAACCGGAGCAACAGGACGAGTATCTCAAGTCGATCGAGAAGACTCCCTTCTTCGGCGGGACCCGCTTCGCGACCTGCGTCGGGATGTTCGGCAATCCGTCCTACGGCGGCAATCAAGGTGAGGTCGGCTGGAAGCTGCTCGGCTTCCAGTCGCACGGCATCTATCAGCCACCCTTCGGCTATTACGACGCCGAAGCCCAGAAGGGAGGCTGAGCCATGCAAGCCCGTCCTCTGGCGAAATACTCCCCGAGTGAGACGGTGGATTTCGTGATCGTCGGCTCCGGTGCGGCCGGCGGCGTGCTCGCGAAGCAGCTCTCCACCCGCGGCTACTCGGTCGTGGTGCTCGAAGCGGGCCCCCGGCTGGGGCCAACCGATTTCAAGCACGATGAGTTCAGCTATTGGCTCAACAACGATCTCGGGCCGAAGACCCCGGTCACCTGGCGCCAGACGGCCCAGCAGGAAGCCCAGGTGGGCCAGGGGGGCATCTTCCGGGCGAGCATGGTCGGGGGCAGCAGCGTGCATTTCACCGCGAATTACTGGCGGCTGCACGAGATCGACTTCATCGAGCGCAGCAAGCTGGGGTCAATGCCGGGGGCCAATCTGGCCGACTGGCCGATCAGCTACGCCGAGCTCGAGCCCTACTACACCATGGTGGATTGGGAAGTCGGCGTCTCGGGTACGCCCGGCCCCTTCGATCCGCCGCGGTCCCGCCCATATCCGCAGCCGCCGCTGCCGGTCAAATCGTCCGGCGTGTTATTCGAGCGGGGTGCCGCCAAGCTCGGTTTGCATCCGCAGCCGGCGCCGATGGCGATTCTCTCCCAGCCGATGAACGGGCGCAACGCCTGTCAGCACTGCGGCTACTGCATCGGCTTTGGCTGCGAGTTCGGCGCCAAGAGCTCGAGCCTCGCGTCGGTCATCCCGGTGGCCGAGGCCACGGGGAAGTGCGAGATCCGGCCCAACAGCTACGTGCGCAAGGTGGAGCTCGACGCCAAAGGCCGCGCCACCGGCGTCATCTACTTCGATGCCGACAAGAAAGAGCAATTACAGCGCGCCAAGGCGGTGATTCTCTCCGCGAATGGCGCGGAGACGCCCAAACTGCTGCTCATGTCGACCTCGAGCCAGTTCCCCAACGGGCTGGCCAACTCGAGCGGCTACGTCGGCAAGCACCTGATGTTCAATGGCAACACGGGGACGATGGCGCTCTTCGAGCACGAGCTCAACGAGTACAAGAGCGTGCAGGTAACCCGCCTTGTCCACGATTTCTACGACAGCGACCCCAAGCGCGGGTTCTATGGCGGCGGCGGGATCGATGCCCGCTTTCAGCAGTATCCGATCGTCTTCGGTCTCGGCGCGCTGCCGCCCGATGCTCCTACCTGGGGCAGCGAGTACAAGCGGATGCTGGGCGAGTACTTCAATCGCACCATGATGGCGGCGGGCCACACTACCTCGCTACCGGTCGAGAGCAACAACGTCACGCTCGATCCGAAAGCGAAGGACGACTGGGGACTACCGGCGCTCAGGATCACCTACAAGGACCACGACGACGACATCAAGATTATGAATTTCATGGTGGCCCGGTCGGAAGAGATTCTGCACGCGGCCGGCGCGCAAAAGGTGTGGAGCTTCCCGGTGAGCGTGTCGGGCGGGACGGCGCATCTGTTGGGGACCTGCCGGATGGGCAAGGATCCCAAGACCTCGGTGATTGACGCCAATCACCGGACCCACGACGTGCCCAACCTGTTCCTCTGCGACGGCAGCAGTATGGTGACCTCGGGCCGCGGCCAGCCGACCATGACCATCATGGCGCTGGCCTTCCGGGCGGGAGAGCGGATTGCGAATCTGGCCAAACGGGGAGAGCTCTGATCACCTGTCCAGGTAGTCCTGATACGCAAGCTGCAGCAGCGCCCGCCCCAGTCTGAGATCGGCCGAGTCCGGATGGCCACTCGAGGCGGTAATCCTGCCCGGCGATCGCTCCCATACCAGGTTGCCGCGCTCGGTGACCAGGCCGAATCCTGTTTCAAATCCGTAGAATGCAAAGGGCTCTCTGCTCGTGGTGAACAGGTCGCGCCCGAAGCGATAGCGTGCCCCTCCCGGTAGCCCGAGTCGCGCCAGCAACGTGGGGGCGAGATCGCTCTGGCCGCCGAGCCCGTCGATCGCGCCGTGACGCGCCAGGGCGCCCCCCGTCCACAGCATCGGAATGTGGTACCAGCTCTCCGCGGATTTGTAGGCCGCTCCCGCATCAGTGCGATCGAGCGGCCTGGAATGGTCCGCTACGATCACGACCAGCGTGTGTTGCCACCAAGACTCGCGGGCGGCCCTCCGCAGCAGCTCGCCCACGACGTGATCGGTATAGGCCAGGGAATTCAGGAAGCGCGCCTCCGCGTCGCTCCCGGGTACCCGGACGGGGCCGGGGACATCGAACGGCTCGTGGCTGCTCAAGGTGAGCCAGACCGTGAAAAATGGCGCTCGCGCGCCGCGCGAATCCGCGAGCAACCGTTCGGCCACGGCTTCGTCGTGCGCTCCCCACTTCGAGCTCCAGGTCGCACGGGGGAATTCGGCTTTGCCGATCACGCGCTCGAAGCGTCCCTCGGTGGTAAAGCTATTGAGATTGCCGAACCCGAGCTCGCCGCCATAGTAAAACGCCGTCTGATAGCCGGCGGCGGCCAGGTCTCGCGAGAGCATCGGTAGGCTCGCGGCCTTGGCAGGCACCCGCAGGATCGAGGCATCGGGGATGGTCAGCGCGCCGGCCAGCAACGCGGCCAGCCCCTTTTCGGTGCGATCGCCCGCCGCGTAGAAGTGGCGGAACATCAGTCCGGCTTCGGAGAGAGCGTCGAGCTCCGGAGTTGCGCCCGGCACCCCGCCGAGCCGCTCGACCGCCCGCGCCGGAAGGCTTTCCCAGACGATCAGCAGGATGTTGGGCCGGCTGGTGCGCAAAATCTTCACGTCCCCCGGCGGCGAAGCCTCCCGAGCCCGGTCCACCAGTACCTGGGCGGAATCCATCGCCATCACGAGGTACGGATTGTCGCGGCGTCCCACCCCGCGGCGCCAGGAATCGAAGAAATTCCAGCCCACGTTCAGGGCGGCCTGGTTTGCAAAGCGAAGGGGAGAGAAATACGCGCTGCTCTGATTGATCGGGATGAGCTGGAAGCCGCCCCGTGCCGGGATCACGAGCAACACCGTAAAGAGGCCCAGGAGCGCTCCACCCTTGGCGCCGGGCCATCCCGCGGTTCCGAACCTGGGGCGCAGCACCTTCCAGGCAAGCCGGATCGCCACCGCGGTCAGCGCGAGCCAGAGCACGAGCAGTAACCCGCGTGGTGCAGCGCCCGCCGACGCCCACACCTCGCGCGGATGAGTCAGGTAGAGCAACACACTGGCATCGATACGGCGACCCCAGCCGCGAAACACTCCGAGGTCGGCGGTGGCAAGCAGCGTAAGTCCGCTTGCCGCCAGCGCCGTGTAAGGGAAAACCAGCCGCGCCGGCCAGGGACCCAAGCGCGGCAGCGCGGTGAGCGCGATCAGCAGGAACGC
>CAZYPO010000102.1:3964-8221 GCA_964649225.1 uncultured Gemmatimonas sp.
CTGCTCCCTGCTCCCTGCTATTACGGCCGTCCCGGGCCGCGATGCCGCGTCCTGAGGTCGATGTCGAAGGTCCGGTCTCCCACGGTCACCGTCGCGGTTGCCGTGCCGTTGAAGGTCACGACGGCGGTCCGTTCCACGGTCTGCCCGTCGCGCCGGCCGCCTTCGAACGTGATGCTGCAATGATGGGTGATCGTTCCGCTGAGCGGGAAGCGCTCGTCGCTGCGCGGTACCGGCACCACCACGTTCTCGATCGTGAGCGTGCACTCGATGACGTAGGAACGCTCTTCTCCACCTTCCCGGTGGCGGCTGTGCTCGGCGCGGCTGAATCCGGTGCCGTTCCAGGTGCGGGTGGTTTCGTCACCCAGCAGGCCGGTTACTGTCAGGTCGCGGTCCCGCACGATGCTCGCGCTCCAATACTCGCCGCTCCGCTCACCCGCGATGTGGGTCTTGATGTTGGCCTTCGCGGTCAGCAACGCATCGTAATGGTCCTGCGAGACGTTGTTCTCGTCCCAGAACGCATAGGACCGCCGGACGATCAGGCTGTTGTCCCGAGTGACTTCGGGGCACTCCAGCCGCTGGATCGCTACGTTGAACGGGCAGTTGGCCGGAGCCAGGTCGCCCGTCCCCGGCCCCAGGGCCGGTCCGGCTCCGATCGGCATGGCGACGAAGAAAACCGGCTCCCGCATGATGTCCACGTCATCCCCTGTGTTGTCGGCAATGACGGTGGCCATGTCGGCGTTGAGCAGCGGCGTTGCCTGCGTGCCGGTGGTGTCCTGGCTACAGGCACCGAGGATGACGGCACAAGTAACCGCGCCGCAACGAATTAGACTTCGCATCGCAAACCTCGAAGAAGGTGGCGTTCCACCGGGAAAGACGGGCCCCGATCCGTAGTGTTAACTCTAAAGATGACCACAAGTTATCGCTGTGATCCAGGTCACCCGCGCGGCCGTGGCTCGGCCGACCCCGACACTCCTCCTGAGACGATGAACGCCATGATCTCGGCAGCTTCTCCCGCCACCGGTTCGACGTGGGTCGAGGGCACGATGATCAGGTTGCCCGCGAAGTTGTAAGCCTGCGGCAGGTACACCGCCACGAATCCCGGCATAGCCAGCCGGTCGGCACCCTCGGCCGTGACGAATCCCAGCGTCCAGACATTGCCGGCCGCGTCGAGCCGCGCGCGCACCGGCCGGTTGAAGCGCCGCTGCTCGCCCACGAAGGCGTTGAGCAGATCCTTGGTCGAGGAGTAGAGCAGCCGGACGAACGGCAACCGCGCGAGTAGCCGGTCGACTGCGCCTACGAGGCCGCGGGTGAGCAGGTTCGACGCGAGGGCACCAACCAGCGTGATGCCGACGATGGTGACAACGATGCCGGCGCCCGGAATGCCTATGTCGATGACGCTGTCCACCGTGCTGAACACCCACCAGCAGGCCCACAAGGTGAGCGCCGCGGGGGTGATGACCACGAGCCCGCGAAGGAAGTACTGGGCAAGACGCTTCATGTGATCAATTCGCTGAGGTGATCCAGCAGCCCGCTCAGATGGTGCGGCTCGAGATCTCCCATGTGGCCGATGCGAATGACCGGGCCGTGCCGGGGATCCAGCGCTCCGCCCACCAGGTAGCCGCGTTGCTCCAGGGCATCCATGATCTCGGCGGCGCGGCGCCGTTCCGGCAGCACCAGCGCGGAGATGGCCGCTGAGCGAGCGCCTTCGCGCGCCAGCAACCTCACGTCCTGGCGCGCTGCAACCCAGCGCTCAAGCAGCTCGAGCATCTGGCGATGGCGCCCCCAGCGGGCCGGCCAGCCGCCCGCTCTCGCGATCCGGGTGAGCTGGCAGTCCAGCGTGTGGTAGAGCGACAGGGCGGGAGTCCAGAAGGGCAGGTTCTGCCGGGTGGTCGAAACGAGTTTGCGCACCGAGAAGTAGAACCCCGCGTCATCCTGGGTCTCCGCGCGGGCCAGAAAGCGCTCGCTGGCGGCACCGAAAGCCAGGCCGGGCGGCAGCGCCAGCGCTTTCTGCGAGCCGGTGCAATAGTAATCCGCGCCCCAGCGATCCATCTCGATCGGCATGGCGCCGACGGAAGTGACCCCGTCCACCAGCAGCAGGACGTCTTTCCGCGCCCGCACCACGCTGGCCAGCGCGGCAATGTCGGCAAGCGCGCCGGTCGACGACTCGGAGTGGACAACCGCAACGGCATCCACGGTGGGCCCTTCCAGGAACTGCTCGAGCTGCTTCGGGGTGATCGCCTCGCCCGGGTGGACTTCCACCCGCAGCGCCTCCTTGCCGCAAGCCTGGGCTACCCGCGCGAAGTACTCGCCGAAGTAGCCCCCCACCGCGACCAGCACGCGCTGCCTGACGCCGTTGCGCACCGCCGCCTCGATGAGCCCGGTGGCGGAGGAGGTCGAAATAAACACCGGTTGCCGGGTCCCGAAGCATTCCTGCAGCGACGGCTGCATGGCCGCCAGCATCGCCTGCATTCTGGGACTGCGATGCGAAAACATCGGCCCGTGCAGCGCGGCCATGACCTCGGGATGGATGTCCGTGGGTCCCGGAAGAAAGTTGCGGCCGAACTCGCTCATGCGGCCAGCACCTCGTTGCTGGTGGCGAGCCGCACCCCGCGACACCGCCAGCCTTCGAGCAAGGCCGCGCCGCTGGCCGGATCAATCGCGCGGACCGCGTCGGTCACCAGCGTGAGGGCGATGCCCGGACGGAGCCGCAGCAGCCCCTCGATGGCGTACTTGTCGCACACGTCGAGCGCCACGCCGTAGAGCACGATGCGCTCGGGGGCGATGGCGTCCACCACCGGCAAGACGTTGGGATTAGTGAATACGTCGAACCAGTGCTTATGGAAGAGGATGTCGCCCTGGTGCGCGCGCACGCGGGCGGCGAGCTCGGTGGGGTCTTCCGCCTCGGGCTCGATTGCCAGGGGGTTTTGGAGCTGGGTCTCCGCGATCTTTCGCTGGCCCGGAGTCCCCCGCATGCAATGCTCGGGAAAGGTCTCCTTCCAGTCGGGGTTGGCTGAGAGCTCGCGATGGCCGGCCACGTGGTCATCAGCGCTCGCCACGATCCGGATGCCGTGCGCGTGCGCGTAGTCGGTGAGCCGCTGCAGCACCGGAATGATTTCCTCGCTGCCGGAGACGTACAGCTTCCCCGAGCTCCGCATGAAATCGTGCTGGGTATCGACGTCCCAGAACAGCGTGCGCATCAGACCACCTGCTCCAGCCGCGCATTGGGCCGGTATTCCCGGCCCACCTTGGCGCACGGCTTGCCGTCGCGCAGCACGACATCCGCGGTGAAATCGAAGCGGCCCTGGAACAGTGAGCTGCCCACGCCGTACGCGTCCACCGGCACACCTTGGCGCGCAAATTCCTGGATCTTCTCGACGGTGAAGCCGCCCGACACGATGATCTTCACCTTCGGGTATCCCGCGCGATCCAGCGCCTCGCGCACGTTCCGCACCAGCTGGGGACATACGCCGCTGGGGCGGAAGCGTCCCATTTGCGGCACCACCGATTTGTCCACCAGCATCTCGCTGGTGTCGATCCGCACGCCGTAGAGACGCTCACCCAGCGCCTCCGCGACCATGAGCGAGGTGCGGACGCAGTCGTTCTCGAAGTCGACCAGCGTCACCAGCCGCACCGCGGGATCGATGTACTCGGCGAATTTCCGGGTCGCGAGCACCGTGTCGCCGCCGTAGGCCGCGATCAGCGCGTGCGGCACGGTGCCCACGCCTTCGGTGCCCCACCAGGAGGCCTGGGCGTCGGTGGAGACACCGATCGCGCCGGCGATGTGCGCGGCATAGCCGTCGCCGGTCTGTACCAGCCAGTGATCGTGCCGCGCCGGAAAGAACATGACTTCCTTGGGACGCGCCGCTTCGACCACGCGCCGGGTATTGGTTCCGACCCGAGTGCGGCGCGCGAGAACACCGAGGTAGAGTGTCTCGAGGTGGGCAAAGGCGTCGTAGGGGCCCTCGATCAGCAGCACGGTCTCCCAGGGCTCGATCGCGTCCCCGTCATGGAGCGCGCGGACCTCCAGGTCGCTCCACTCGATGGCGCAGAGCTTGAGGATCGCGATCGCCTCGTCGATCCCTCCCAGGAACGACGCCGCCTTCCCGAACACCTGCATGGTCACCCGCGGCCGGCTGGCGTCGGCCAGCAGGATCTCGCGCGCGCGGGCGAAATACTTGTCGGAGTAATACCCGGCGCGCATCTTGTCGACGGGCAGGTGGAAGACGGCGGGATCGAGCCGGGGGCGACCGGTCATGG
>CAZYPO010000103.1:0-1831 GCA_964649225.1 uncultured Gemmatimonas sp.
GGGGCGCGGGCGGAGGATCTGGCCGATCTCTTCGAGCTGGAGAACGACAAGCTGCGCAATCAGTACGAGTCGGTGCAGCGGGAGCAGAGCCAGAGCGCCGAGCAACAGGTCGATGCAGCCGCCGAGCGGCTGCGGCAACTGGCCAGCCGGCAGCAGCAGGAAAACGAGCGCATGGCGCGGATGGCTGAAGAACTACGCAACCGGACCGCCGGCAGCAGTGGGGGCGGCGGTGGGGGCGGTAGCGCGCAACGGGAGTTGGCGCGACAAGCCGAAGAAGAAGCGCGCCGGCTGGAGCGGCTGGCGCGGGAGCGCAACGAACCGCAGCTGGCTCAGGCCGCGCGGAAGCTGCAGGAAGCGGCCGATGCGATGCGGCGGGCGGCGAGCGGAGCGGCTGGCGCGCAAGCGCAGGGCGGCAACGCCCTCGACCGGCTTCGCAATGCGACCCGCGAGCTCGAGAACGCCCGCGCCTCGCGCCAGAGCGAAGGAATTCGGGGGCTGCAGCAGCGCGCGGAAGAGCTGCGCGCGCGCCAGCGCGACGTCGCGGAAGGAGTGGATGCGCTGCCGCAAGCCGGCGGGCTGGCCGACAAGGCGGAGCGGTTGCGTCGGCTCGACGAGAAGAAGGACGCCCTGGCCAGCGACGTGGAGCGGCTGCAGGCGGATGCCGAGCGGATTGCGCGGGAGACCCGCACCGATCAGCCGGGCGCGGCGGGCAAGGTCGGGCAAGCGGCCGAAGCGATTCAGCAAGCGCGGCTGCACGACCGGATTCTCTACTCGAAGGACGTGATGCGGGGTAACTCGCCCGAGTATGCCAGGCGGTTCGAGGAACAGATCAGCGAGAACCTGGGCAACGTGGCCGGCCGGCTCCGGGAAGCGGCGGGCGCGCTCAGCGAATCGGCGGAGCGGCGCGGCGATCGCGCGCTGGAGCGTGCGCGGGAGCTGGTGCAGGGGCTGGAGTCGCTGCGGGAGCGGATGGGGGACAGGCGGCAGGGCGGACAACAGGGAGCAGGGAGCAGGGGTCAGGAATCAGGGCAACAAGGCCAGCGGGGCCAGGGCCAAGCCAGTGGCGGTGGTCAGCGGGGCGGCGAGCAAAATCAGGGCGGCCAGGCCAACGGGAATCCGAATGGCGGCGGTGGGAACGGCCGGCTCAGCCCGGGCGATGCGCGGCAGTTCGGCCGGGAGTTCCGGCTGCGGCGGGAGGCCGCGGAGAGTTTGCGCCGCGAGCTGGCGCAGCAGGGCGGTGTCGACCTGCGCGAGCTCGATCGCGCGATCGCCGACCTGCGACAGCTCGAATCGGGCCGTCGCTTCGGCGATCCGCGAGGAGTGGAGGAGCTACAGGCCGCGGTGATCGAAGGGCTCAAGACCTGGGAGTTCAGGCTCTTCCGCGCGCTCGGACAAGCGGGCGACAACCGGCCGGCGCTGGGTGCGCCGTCGCAGGCGCCGGCGGAGTACCGCGCGTTAGTTGAGGAGTATTACCGCTCGCTGGGGAGGCCGAAACCTCCGGGTCGGTAAGTGGTGGAGGGTTATGGGATCCGCGGAGACGGTTGCTGGCACGACGGGCCGACGGTGCAAAGGCCCTCGGTGACACCATTGAAACTGCCATAGGGCTGCAGGGCGACCATCAGGCCAAGCAGGGCCCAATCGATGACCGGGGCGGCTTTCATGTAGGCGATTCTGATCGCCTTCTCGGTCTTTCCTTGCGTTTCGCGCGCAGTGATCAAGCCGTCAGGGGGATGATTCTGCGGGATGTCGTGCTGCGGCAGCACGTCTGGCGCAAAGCCTCGAGCCGCCGCGCAGCCGGTTCCCAGTAGCAGTATCGCCACTCCCAAGCCCC
>CAZYPO010000103.1:1931-4911 GCA_964649225.1 uncultured Gemmatimonas sp.
GGGGCTCGTTGAATGGGAAACCGTCAGGTCGTCCGCTGCTTGGGGCACTCGACCACGATCAGATCGGCTGCGTGTCCCTCGATCCACGGCGCCCCGGAAAACTTCTTGGTCTTGGGGTCCCAGGTGACCGTCTGGGTTCCCTCGGCGCCGGGTGGCTTGCCGTCCTTCTGGTCGGGATCGTGGGTGAGGTCGAGTGAGTACTTCCCATCCGCGAGTTTCTGCGCCCCCGTCACCGACACCACGTGGTTGTTGGCGCGCAGCTCCACGTCACACCCCCGCGCGACGGCATCGTACACCTCCGCGATGTTGAACTTGGGGATGGTGGAGGTGGTGAGGACGTCCTTGAACCGGCTCCGCTTCTTGGTCCACCACTGCTGCCCCGCTCCGGTTGCCTTCCAGTCGACCACGACCTTCATCGCCGCCACGCTGATGTCGGCCGCGGCAAGGCCAAGGCTGTACTTCCCGTTCAGCCACTGCAGGCTGTTGGAGAGCGCCACCGGGACGCACTCGTTGTTGTTGGCTTGCTGGTTGGGGAAGCCGGTGTGGCCCACCTTGTCTCCCGCCGCCTGGCCGCCGATCAGGTTCGGGGCCGGTGGGGAGTAGCCGATCGTCCCGTTGGTCGTTCCGGTGGTGATCTCCCAGCTGCCCGTGCCGATACCCGCCGCACTGGCCGCGGACGGCATCTGGGTGAGGACATCCGTGCTCAAATCATAGGCGGCCTGGGCGGTGGTGATATCGGTACCGTCGCCCACGCCGAGATCGAAGAGGAAGGTGGCGGTCTGCGCCACTCCCGTGCCCTCCCGGCTCAGGACCGGCAGGTTTTGAATCCGCCAGATGCCATTGAGGGCGAGGTTGAAATAGAGCACGGCATTCGCGCCGGTGTAGTCCACCAGCGCCTGGCCCCAGGGAGAATCAGGGTGCGCGCCGTCGTCGAGGGTGACATCGAGCTGGGCGAGGGTGACGGTCGCCGCGACGCTGGCCAGGGGCGCCAAATCGAGCTCGGTGCGCGCGCCGGCTTCGGTGGCGGGTGATCCGCAGGCGATTGCACCGAGCAGGAGGACATGAGCCGGCACGGCCGCCGTCCGAAGGCGGTGGTGCATGCGGGGAGGGAGCGGAGACATGTTCGCCTCCAGCCCGCTGGTGCGGGCATTCGCCCGGTCGCGGGGATCTGGCGCGGGCTTCCCCGCGGCAGGGCGAATGTAGCGCACACCGCCAATTCCGGAAGGGCGGCAACCCAGCTCATGCCGCGTTGCCGCGTTTCTTCCGCCCTCATAGAGGCCAGAGGTCCATCTCGAGTTGCGCCCTTTAGCTCGACCTTAAAGCTCGCTACTAGCGTTCAGTGAGCGCCCGCTTCCCGTTTCGCCTGCTCGATGAGCCTGCTCCACCGCTCACCCTCGATCTGCCAACGCTCGATCGTGGTAGCCGGAGCACCGTCCTTGAATCGCCCGAATTACTTGGAGTCGGGCAAGCTCTCTCTGCCGGTGGACCTCCCCCTTGAGGATGATCTCCGATCTCGAAAGGGTGCGGCCCGTTTGGTGAACCCGAACCAAATCGGACATCCTGAAATTGAGCGGACGTGACTGGTAGAAGGGGCCCAGGACGCCAGGGCCTACAACCTGGGATTCTTCGAGCAACCTTATGCCGCGGATGGCATCCCTGGCGGCCTCATCATGATATGCCTGTCGTTGGGAAGGCTCATCTGAGAGGGCCTGAGGACCTCGGTGCGAGAACCTGCCGGACCTAGGTCGTTCGTGACGGTGGGCGCTCGACGGGTTAGAACCGCTTGCTCGGCCTGATCCAATGCCTGCGAGTATGCCTGCCTTTGTGCGGCGGTCATTTGTTCGAAGGCTACTGTGTTCGTGCCGGTGCCGCTCGGGTTCAACATCCGCTGTCGCAGCGCGCCAAGATCCGTCCGGGCGAGCTCGGCGGCTCTCCGTGCTGCGGCGCTGACCGATCCCACTGCTTCCTCGCCCAAGATGCGGCTGGTAGCCCTGCGCGCGGCTTCCGTGACTGGCCTGGATACATCAGTTGTCAACAGGCGTTCGACCGCCGCGAGGATGAAGGTGTAGCGGTCCATCGCGGCGTCGTGGCCGCCGCCGAACGAGCGCGCCACGTGCAGCAGCAGGCGGCTGTGGCGCTCGACGAATTCCGCCCAGGCGCGGTCCCGAGAGGGTCCTTCCGGGGCGCCGAGCAGAGTGGCCAGCTCCGGCGGGATGTCGTGGGGCAGGGACCTTAGGCTACGGCCCGATCTGGCTATCCCGCCAATCGGGGGGAGCCCCCGGCAGGTTGCCGCGTTTCTTGCGCACTCGCTAGGAATGGATTGGTCATCACTGCTTGCTGGTGACTCGCAAGCTTGGGAGCGTGTCCTCTTGCCCCGACTTTGCCGCCGAGGGTAGCCTATGGTCATGCCGGATCTTGTTAGGCGGTGGACCCGCGAGGAGGTGCTGGCGCTCCCGGACGACGGGAATCGCTACGAGCTCGTCGACGGCGAGCTCCTGGTGAGCCCGAGCCCGCGGCCTATCCATCAGGTCGCCGTATTGGCGCTGTATGATCGGGTGCACGCTTACGTGCGCGCGCATCGGTTGGGCTGGACCGGTCTCGCGCCGTCCGATCTCGATCTCGAGAGCGGTCAATCGGTACAGCCGGATCTCTTTGTGGTACTACTCCGGAATGGGCGAGTTCCGCTCGAATGGCCGGACTTCGGTATCCCGTTGCTGATTGCCGAAGTGCTCTCGCCGTCGACCGCGTTGAACGATCGAACCAAAAAACGCCGCCGCTATCAGCTCTCCGGGGTCGGCGAGTACTGGATCGTGGACGTCGATGGCCGGGTGATCGAGCGGTGGCGGTCCGACGATGTGCGCCCCGAGATTCTCGCCGAACGCATCGAGTGGCAACCCGATCCCAGCTTCGCGCCGCTCACGATCGAGCTAGGGGACTACTTCAGGGAGGTGTGGGGAGAAGCCTGAGTTGCCGGTCTTGT
>CAZYPO010000103.1:5011-8140 GCA_964649225.1 uncultured Gemmatimonas sp.
TCGAGATGGAGCCGCGCGACCTTCTCGTCGAGGTGCTTGGGCAGCACGTAGACTTCCTTCTGGTACTTGCCCGCGTTGCTGTGCAGCTCGATCTGCGCCATCACCTGGTTGGTAAAGCTGGCCGACATCACGAAGCTCGGGTGACCCGTCGCGCAGCCCAGGTTGAGCAGGCGGCCTTCCGCCAGGATCATCACGCTGTGGCCGTCGGGGAAGACCCACTCATCGTACTGCGGCTTGATGTTGATCCGCTTGATTCCCGGCGTCTTCTTGAGCCCGGCCATGTCGATCTCGTTGTCGAAGTGGCCGATGTTGCCGACAATGGCCTTGTCCTTCATCCGCGCCATATGCGCGGCGGTGAGGATGTTGAAGTTGCCGGTGGCAGTGATAAAAATGTCGGCGGTGGAGACCACGTCATCCACCGTACTCACCTGGAAGCCTTCCATCGCGGCCTGCAGGGCGCAGATCGGGTCGATTTCGGTAACCAGCACGCGCGCGCCCTGGCCCTTGAGCGCCTGCGCGCAACCCTTGCCGACCTCGCCGTAGCCGCAGACCACCGCGAGCTTGCCCGACAGCATGACGTCGGTGGCGCGATTGAGCCCGTCGATGACCGAATGCCGGCAGCCGTAGATGTTGTCGAACTTCGATTTGGTGACCGAGTCGTTCACGTTGATGGCGGGGAAGAGCAGCGTGCCTGCCTTCATCATTTCGTAGAGGCGGTGCACCCCCGTCGTCGTCTCTTCGGAAACCCCGCGAATGGCGCCCGCGAGCCTGGTCCAGCGGCCAGGATTCTTTTCCGCTTCGGCGCGCAACAAATCCAGGATCACGCCCCATTCCTCGGAGTCGCTGGCCGGATCGAACGCGGGAATCTTCCCCGCCTTCTCGAATTCGGCGCCCTTGTGGACCAGCAGCGTGGCATCGCCGCCGTCATCGAGCAACAGGTTGGGGCCGCCGCCGTCGGGCCACAGGAGCGCCTGCTCGGTGCACCACCAGTACTCTTCCAGAGTTTCTCCCTTCCAGGCAAAGACCGGGGTCCCGCGCGGCTTGGCTTCGGTTCCATTTTTCCCGACTACAACCGCGGCGGCCGCGTGGTCCTGGGTCGAGAAAATGTTGCAGGATACCCAGCGCACATCGGCCCCGAGCTCGACCAGCGTCTCGATCAGCACCGCGGTCTGTACCGTCATATGCAGGGAGCCCATGATGCGGGCGCCGGCGAGCGGCCGCTTGCCCTGGTACTCGGCGCGGATGGCCATGAGGCCCGGCATCTCCTGCTCGGCAAGCCGGATCTCCTTGCGGCCGAATTCGGCGAGGGCCAGGTCCTTCACCTTGAAGGCGGGGCGGGCGGGGGCTGAGATGGTGGTCATGCGTTGGCTCCTTATGGGCTAACAGCTGACGGCATTGCCCTACGCGCGGTCAGCGCGAACAAGGGCGGGCCTTTGGCTTTCGAATCGACCGGCAATGTGACGTAGCGCATCCCGCCGAATCCTGCCTGCTCGAGCCAGCCGCGAAGCTCCGCCTCCGCGAAGCCGAGCCACTGGTGTCCCATTTGCTCGCGATACTCCACGTGGTCATGGGGCAGCATGTCCACGATCAACAGCTTACCGCCGGCGCGTAATGCGCGCTGTGCGGCGGCCAACACGCGGCCAGGGTCGCCGGCGTGGTGCAGCACCAGCATGAGCAGCGCGACATCGAGCTCTTCCGGCTCCAGGGGCGGCGCCTCGAGGGTGCCGCTTCGCAATTCCACGTTGGCCAGCTCCCGGGTGCGCTGCCGCGCGCTCTTGAGCATGGCGGCGGATTCGTCGATGCCGATGACGCGGTGCACGAAGGGGGCCAGTGCGGCCGCCAGGTGGCCGGTGCCGCAACCGAGATCGCCCACGGTCCAGTTTTCGTCGAGCAGGCCCGGCAACGCGAGCAGTTGGGCGCTGGTTCCGAAGAGTTCACTCTTGAGCCGGTCCCATTGGCCCGCCGCCGAGTCAAAGAACCGCTGTGAAGTGACATGACGCTCGGCCAGGACCCGTTGCAAGCGAGCGGCGTCACGCCTCGCGCCGGACCCGCCGGCCACTTCCTCCCGCACGGCGAGCCAGAGCCGGCGGGCGGACGGTTCGAGGTCCCGCGCCGGCATCCGGTACCAATTGCTGGTGCCCTCGCTCCGGGTAGCCACGAGTCCGAGATCGGCCAGGACTTTGAGGTGTCGGCTGACGGTGGACTGGGGAAGCTGGAGCACCGCCTGGATCTCCCGCACGGTGAGCTCGTGGCGCTCCAGGGCCAGGAGCAGGCGCCCCCGGGTCGGGTCGGCCAGGGCGCTCAGGCGGTCGAAGACGGCGGGGGCGGTCATTCTGTCAATCCGTTCATCCGGATTAATAGATAATACATACGCGAGAGGGAGTCAAGTGAAGGGCACCCGGTCCTTATGTGTAGGTTGCCTGGCGAGCCATCGTCTTCTCTATGCTCCCAACCCCAATACGGTAGATTTTCAGCCCTATGCGAATTCCCGGATTGCTCGTCCTCGCCGGCGCTGGTCTCGCCGCCGCTCCCCTCGCGGCCCAGGAACACCCCAAGCCGATCGAGAAACCCAAGGCCCCTTCCAAGCCGGCGGTGGACTTTTCCCGGCTCAAGTTCATGGAGGGGTGCTGGCAGGGACAGCTTGATAAAGACCAGCTGGTCGAGGAGATCTGGACGACCCCCTCGGAGAATCTCCTGCTCGCGACCACGCGCTACCTGACCAAGCAGCATGCGACGGGATTCGAGTTCACCAGAATCCAGGCGGTGGACAGCACCGTGGTGTTTGCCGCCTCCAGCGACGGCAAGCCGGAGAACGTGTATGCCCTGAAGACGCTGGCCGACGAGTACGTCCTGTTCGAAAACCTGACCAAGAAGGAGTTCCCTCAGCGGATCATGTACCGGATGGCCTCCGACGGCGCGCTGATCCCCCGCAATGAAGGGGACGGGCCGAGCATCGAGCTGCGCTTCCACCGGGTGAAGTGCCCGGGGGCGGATGTGAAGATCAGGAACTAGGGGGAGTGCAACCCTTTGGGGCCGGGCCCCGTCTACACTGAAGACCCGCCACCAGGAGTCCGGCCCATGATCCCCAGGCTTCCCGCCCGCCGCAGGCTCGGCGCGCTCGTTTTCATT
>CAZYPO010000104.1:0-7853 GCA_964649225.1 uncultured Gemmatimonas sp.
GAGCTCAAGAGTCTCAAGTACTACGTGACCAGCTTCCGCAACGTGGGAATCTTCCAGGAGCACGCCACTGCGCGGATCGCGGAAGACCTGTTCCGCCTGCTCGCGCCGCGCTCCCTCTCGGTGCGCACGGTCTACAACGTGCGCGGCGGGTTCGAAACCACCTGCACCGTGGCGCTGCCTACGGCCTGACCACTCCCACCGGCTTGACCCGCGCGATCAGGCTGCCGTCGCCGACCTCGCCCAGATCGTTCCTGCCCCAGCAATACGCCCCGCCCGTCGTGGCGCGCCCGCAGCTGTGCTCGGCGCCCACCTGGACCGTGGTGAAGCTGAGCCCGCCGGCGACCGCCGTGGGCACCAACCGCACGGTGGCGGTACCGTCGCCCAATTGCCCGAACGCATTGACGCCCCAGCAATAAGCCTGTCCCGCAATGGTCACGGCGCAGCTGTGCGCCGACCGCGCGGAGATCGTCGCGAACAACAGCCCACCGGTGACCGCCGCCGGAGTCAATTGGTCGGATAGGGTGCCGTTGCCGAGCAACCCCGAGCCCCCGCTGCCCCAGCAATAACCCGCGCCGCCCGTGGCGATGGCACACGTGTAGGCGCCGCCCGCAGTGATCGTGGTGAAGGTGAGCGCCGAGCTGACCGCGGTGGGCACCGAGCGCGTAGTGGTGGTCCCGTCACCCAGCCGGCCACTGCCGTTGCTGCCCCAGCAGAAGGTGGCGCCAGCCACGTCCACGCCGCACGCGTGGCTGGCACCGGCGCTCAAGGCGCTGAAGAGGTGGCCGCCGAACACCGCGGTCGGAATGCGCTTGGAGACCAGGGTGTTGTCGCCGAGCTGCCCGTTGGTGCCAAGGCCCCAGCAGTGTGCCGCTCCGTCGAGCGCCAGCGCGCAGGTGAAACCCGCCCCAGTATTGATGGCCGAGAACTTGAGGCCGCCGACGACGGGCGTCGGGACGTGGTGGGAAACCAGCGTGCCGTCACCGAGCTGCCCGCCGCTGTTGTCGCCCCAGCAATAGGCGTCGCCGTTCGCGAGCAGGCCGCAGCTGTGCCCGGCGCCGGCGCTGCTAACGGTGAACAGCAACGCTCCACTCACCGCGGTGGGCACTCGCAGGTCCACCGTGGCGCCGTTGCCGGCCTGGCCGCTGGTGTTGCTGCCCCAGCAGAAGGCCTTGCCATCGGGATCGAGCGCGCAGGAGGAGCCGGCCCCGCCGGAGAGCGCCTGCACCTGGAAGTCGAGTCCGGTGGCGTGCAGGGTGAGCGGCGGCACGCCGGCGCGGGTGACGGTGAGGGTGTTGGGCCCGGGCGGCAGGCCGAGGGTCCAGCCGCCGAGCGTGGCGATCCCGCCGGCGTCGGTGAGCGGGCTCGCGCCGGTCACGGAGCCGCCGCCGCTCGCCACCGCGAAGCTGACCGCGACGCCGGGCAGCGGGTGGCCGGCTGCGTCGGTGAGCAGCACGGCGGGGGCGATGGGCGCGGCGCCGCCGACCGTGGCGCTTTGTCCCTCGCCCGCCGAGGCGGTGAGAATGGCGGGCGGGCCCACGGTCCCCGTGGCCGTGAAGCTGAGCGATGCGCCCGGCAGCGCGGTGGTCGTGGCCGTGAGCGTATTGAGGCCGACGGCGGTCGCGAGCGTCCAGCGCAGCGGCGCGGCGACGCCATCCGCGCCGGTGACCGCGAGCCCGCCATCCACCACACCCCCGCTGCTGGGCACGAAGCCGACCGGCACATCCGCAATGGGATTGCCCGCGGCATCGCTCACCCGGACGGAGGGGGCGATGGCAACGGCGCTGCCCGCCACGGCAGTCTGCAGATTCCCGGCGACCGGGGCCAGTGATGCGGCGCTCCCCGCGGCGAGCTGTATCGCTGCGCTGATAACCGAGCGGAGCCCCGGCGAATCGAAGCGGAGCCGGCGCGGCCCCACCTGACCGGCGATGGCCAGATCGGTGAAGACCGCGCGCCCCGCGTTGTCCGTCCTGGCTTGCAGCGTCCCCGTGAGCGTGCCGCCAGGCGCGGCCAGCGCGACCAGCACGACCTTGTTGGGCAGCGCGACCGGATTACCCTGGGCGTTCTGCAGCTGGACGACCGGCTGCGGCGCCAGCGGTGCCCCGCTCTGCGCGGCGGCCCCGGGCTCCACCGCCAGGCCGAGCTGGGAGGCGGTGACCGCGGGAAGCGGCTCGGTGCCGGTCTTGCACCCGAGGGCCGAACCCAGCGCCGAGGCGAGGAGGAGCAGCCGGGCAGTACGCATGAGAGACCAGCTCGTTCGGGTAGAGGCGAAGAACGCTGTCAGGATATTACAATTGTACCGCGCAAACCGCGGCGATCCGAGCTTCAGAAGGAAGGGCCCACCCAGTGGCGACGAATTCCCTCTCCATCACCGACAATCGCACCGGCAAGAGCTACGAGCTGCCGATCAGCGAAGGCACTATCAAGGCCATCGATCTCCGCCAGATCAAGACCGCGGCGGACGACTTCGGCTTGATGACCTACGATCCCGCCTTCCTCAACACTGCGGCGTGCCGCAGCGCGGTCACCTTCATCGACGGCGACAAAGGGATCCTCCGCTATCGCGGCTATCCGATCGAGCAGATTGCCGACCAGGCCAGCTTCCTCGAAGTGGCGTACCTGCTGGCCGAGGGCGAGCTGCCCAACCGGGCCCAGCTCGACAAGTGGACCCACGATATCATGTTTCACACCTACGTTCACACGAACGTCATCAAGTTCCTGGAAGGCTTCCGCTACGACGCCCACCCGATGGGGATGCTGCTCGGCGCGATCGGCGCGCTGTCGACGTTCTATCCCGACGCCAAGCACATCGAGGACCCCACCAACCGCCATATCCAGCGGGTGCGGTTGATGGCCAAGATGCCCACCATCGCGGCGTTTGCCTTCCGCCATTCGCGCGGGCTGCCCTACGAGTTTCCCCGCAACGACCTGGACTACATCGGGAACTACGTCAACATGATGTTCTCGATCGGCGGCAGGCACGAGCCCAACCGGGTGCTGCAGCGCGCCCTCGAAATCCTGCTCATCCTGCACGCCGACCATGAGCAGAACTGCTCCACCAGCGCGGTGCGCGCGGTCGGCTCCTCCCACGTGGATCCCTTCTCGGCGGTGTCCGCCGGGATTGCTGCACTTTATGGGCCGTTGCACGGCGGGGCGAACGAGGCGGTGCTCGAGATGCTGGGGGAGATTGGCCACAGCAAGAACATCCCCGCCTTCATCGAGAAGGTGAAGCAGGGCGAGGGGCGCCTGATGGGCTTTGGCCACCGGGTCTACAAGTCGTACGATCCGCGCGCCAAGCTGATCAAGCGGGTGGCGGACGACGTGTTCAAGCAGACCGGGCTCAATCCCAAGCTGGAGATCGCGCTCGAGCTGGAGCAGATCGCGCTCAAGGACGAGTACTTCATCTCACGCAAGCTCTATCCCAACGTCGATTTCTACTCGGGCATCATCTACCAGGCCATGGGGTTTCCGACCGACTACTTCACCGTGCTGTTCTCGGTGGGACGGCTGCCCGGCTGGCTGGCGCAGTGGGAGGAGATGCTCAAGGACAAGGATCAGAAGATCGCCCGGCCCCGACAGATTTATACTGGGCCGGCGGAACGAGCGTACGTGCCGCTGGAAAGCCGGTAGGCCCTACCGTCCTACCGTCACGTCAGCTCCGTTCACCACCACCCCATTCCCCACCGCCGGGGCCTCGGCGGGCACCTTGCCCTCGAGGTAGGTGTAACCCTCCAGCCCCGCCACGTAATCCGCGATGAACGCGTTGGCTTCCTGGCGCGAGAGCTCCGGCGCGTTGCTCACCTTGCGGCGGAACGTCTGCAATAAATCCGTGGCCTGGAACTGCACGTAGTTGAGCACCTCGGTGACCGTGTCCCCGTGCACCATGTCGGTGATTTCGTAGCCGCGCTCGGTGACCTTGATGTGGACCGCGTTGGTATCGCCGAAGAGGTTGTGCAGGTCACCCAGGATTTCCTGATAGGCGCCCGTGAGGAAAATCCCCAGGATGTAGGGCTCGCCCTCGCGGAACGGGTGCAGCTCCAGGCAGGGCTTTCCTTTGCGGCCCCCCGCGAAACGGTCGATCACGCCGTCGGAGTCGCAGGTAATGTCCTGCAGCGTGCCGCGGCGGATCGGCTCCTCGTCGAGCCGGTGCACCGGCATGATCGGGAAGATCTGGTCGATGGCCCAGTTGTCGGGCAGCGACTGGAACACCGAGAAGTTGCAGAAGTAGCGGTCGACCAGGGTGGCCTCGAGGTGCTGCACGATCTCGGGAAAGCCGGCCCGGTCGCTCGCGATGAGCGAAGCGATCGCGTTCATGGTGGCGAGGTAGTACTGCTCGATGTCCGCCATGTCGCGCAGGGTGATGGCGTCGCTCGCGAAGAGCTCCTGCAGCCGCTCCTTGGTGAAGACCGCGTCGTGAAACACCTCGTCCACCCGGTCGAGCGTCAGTGACTCGAGGTTTTCCTTGAGCTCGATCAGCACCGCCGGCGGATCCTCCCCGAGCGCCGGGATGACCGGCTCGGTCTGCGCCTCCACGTCGGTGACGTTGACCAGCAGCAGCGCGTGGTGGGCGGTGAGCGCGCGGCCCGACTCCGAGATGACGTGCGGCATCGGCTGTTGGAACTGCCGGCACACCGTGCCCAGGTTGTAGATCACGTCGTTGGCGTACTCGCGCGTGGTGTAGTTCATGCTTGCGGGCCGGGTGGTGCGCGAGCCCTCGTAATCCACGCCGAGCCCGCCGCCCACGTCCACGTGGGTCAGGTTGAAGCCCATCTCGCGGATCTCGACGTAGTAGCGCCCAATCTCCTCGAGGCCGGCTTTGATGAAGCGGATGTCGGTGATCTGGCTGCCCAGGTGGAAGTGCACCAGCGTGAGCAGGTCCTTGCGGCCCGCCTTCTCCAGCTTGTCGAGCAGCTTCATCAGCTCGACCGCGCTGAGTCCGAACTTCGAGCGCTCGCCGCCGCTTTTGGCCCAGCGCCCCGAGCCTTCCGTGGCCAGCTTGATCCGGATACCCAGGGAGGGGCTGATTCCCATCTCGTCCGCCACCTGCAGCACCGTCTCGAGCTCGCCAACCTGCTCCAGCACGATGAACACCTGGTGGCCCACCCGCTGGCCCATGAGGGCCAGCCGGATGAACTCCTCGTCCTTGTAGCCGTTGCAGACGATCAGGTGGTCGGTCCGCTCCGCGAGCCCGAGCACCGCCTGCAGCTCGGGCTTGCTGCCGCACTCGAGTCCCACGCCGAAGGGGCCGCCGAACGCGACGATTTCCTCGATGACGTGGCGCTGCTGGTTGACCTTGATGGGATAGACCGAGGTATAGGTTCCCTCGTAGCCGGACTCCTCGATGGCGCGGCGGAATTCGGTCGCCAGGGCGCTGATGCGCGCCTTGAGGATGTCGGAGAAGCGCAGCAGCAGCGGCAGCCCGATGCCCTGGGCGTTGAGATCGAGCGCGAGCCGGTAGAGATCGATCGCGCGGTCGCCGGCCTGGTCTGGATGGACCGTGACATGACCTTCGGCGTTGGTGCGGAAATAGCCGAGGCCCCAGCCCCGCATGTTGTAGAGCTTTTCGGCGTCTTTGAGGGACCAGGTCGAGTTGGCGATCGTCGGCTCCACACGAAGGGGCAGCGGATCAATTCTAATGGGCGATGGCGCGCGACAGAAGCGGCGGGACGGTAGATTCTCGGCTTCGGCCATGAGCACCGAGCTGATCGTCGAGCGGCGCACGCCGCTGCCCGTCTCGCCCGAGGAAACCTTCGCCTGGCACGCGCGTCCCGGCGCGCTGGAGCGCCTCGTCCCGCCCTGGCTGCACCTCGAGGTGCTGGAGCACGCCGCCCTGGTCAGTGGCGGCAGGGCCCGGCTGCGCATCCGCGTGGGCCCCTGCGACGTCGACTGGACGGCAGAACACCAGGAGGTCGACCCGGGCGGCGGCTTTAGCGATTTCCAGGTGAGCGGGCCCTTCGACCGCTGGGTGCACCGCCACCGCTTCGAGCCCGCGCCCGGCGGCACCACCATCCTGCACGATCGCATTGTCTGCGAGCTGCCGTTCGGACTCCGGCTGGGGCAGCGGTGGGTGACCCGCGAACTCGCGCGGCTGCTCCGCTACCGCCACGCTGTGACCGCGGCTGACCTTGCCCTGCACGCAAAGGCCAGGGGCCCGCGCCTGCACGTGGCGGTGACCGGCGCGTCGGGCTTCATCGGGTCGCTGCTGCTGCCGCTGCTCACCACCGGCGGCCATCGGGTCTCCCGGCTGGTGCGCCGGCCGCCGGGCGAGGGAGAAATCCAGTGGGACCCGGCCGGCCAAGGCCTCGCCCCGGCGTCGCTCCGCGGAGTAGACGCGGTGATTCACCTGGCGGGGGAGAACATCGCGGGGCGCTGGACCGGAGCCCGCAAGCGCGCGGTGCTGGAGAGCCGCCGCAAAGGGACCCGGCTGCTCGCGGAGGCGATCGCCCGTGCCGGCGGTCCCAGAATTCTGGTCTCAGCTTCGGCCATCGGGTTCTACGGCGAGCGCGGCGACGCAACCCTCACCGAGTCCAGCCCCGCGGGCAGCGGCTTTCTGCCCCAGGTGGCCGAGGCGTGGGAGGCGGGCACCGAGCCGGCAGAGGCGGCGGGGGTGCGCGTGGTGCGGTTGCGGATCGGGCTGCCGCTGCATCCCGCGGGCGGCGTGCTGCAGCGGATGCTGCTGCCCTTCCGGCTTGGCGGCGGCGGCAGGCTGGGCAGCGGCAGGCAGTGGATGAGCTGGGTCGGCGCGGACGATCTGCTCGGCGCGTTCCACCACGCGTTGAGTAACGACGCCTTACGCGGCCCGGTGAATGCGGTCGCCCCCAATCCGGTGCGAAACTCCGAGTTCGCCCGGGAGCTGGGGCGCGTGCTCGGCCGGCCCGCGCTCGTGCCGGTACCTGCCATCGCGCTGCGGGCGTGGTTCGGCCAGATGGCCGACGAGGCCATCCTGGCGAGCACGCGTGTCGCGCCCGGCGAGCTGAGCCGCACCGGATATGAGTTCCGGCACGAGACGCTGGGGGCGGCCCTAGAACACGTCCTTGGAAAGACCGGGGCCGCATGAGCCTCCCGACCTCCCGACCTCCCGACCTCCCGACTTCCCAACGCGCAGTGGTCCTCCTCTCCGGCGGGCTCGACTCCGCCACCACGCTCGCCCTCGCCAAGACGGAGGGCTTCGAGCCCCACGCGCTGAGCTTCCGCTACGGTCAGCGCCACGCGGGCGAACTCGAGGCGGCGCGTCAGGTGGCCAGGCAGCTCGGCGTGGCCCGGCACGAGATCGCCGAGATCGACCTCCGCGCCATGGGCGGCTCCGCGCTCACCGCGGATATTCCGGTGCCGCAGGACCGCGCCGAGCCGGAGATCGCGGCCGGCATCCCCGTCACCTACGTCCCGGCCCGCAATACCATCTTCCTTTCCTTCGCGCTCGGCTGGTGCGAGGTGCTGGGCGCGGCCGACATTTTCATCGGGGTGAATGCGGTGGACTACAGCGGTTACCCCGATTGCCGCCCCGAATTCGTCCGCGCTTTCGAGACGCTCGCCAACCTGGCCACCAAGGCGGGCGTCGAGGGCCGCACGAGATTCCGGATCCACACCCCGCTCATCTCGCTCACGAAAGCCGAGATCATCCGCCTGGGGCTCAAGCTGGGCGTGGATTATTCCCTGACGCGGAGCTGTTACAGCCCCGATACAGAGGACAGAGCGTGCGGGAGGTGTGATGCGTGCGTGTTGCGCCTGAAGGGATTTCGCGAGGCGGGCATCGAGGACCCGGCGCCGTATGTTGAGGGAGCTAGGGACTAGGGAGCTAGGGGTTGGGGCCTCCACCACACCCGCTAGCTCCCTAGCTCCCTAGCCCCCTAGCTCCC
>CAZYPO010000105.1:0-5542 GCA_964649225.1 uncultured Gemmatimonas sp.
TACGATACGCTGGACGGATTGTGGCGCTCGTCATCCCATCCGAACGCTCGGCCCACGGCCAAGCGCAGCGCGAATAGTCCTCGAACCGCGAGGTTAGGTGGACGCGGGTCGCCGAACAAGATCGCACGCGCGTCCTGGATGCTGCGACCGGACCCCCCGTCAATGAGTGGAATCGCCCAGACGTCGTGAAGAGGCACGTCACTGAGAAGCGCGTGGCAGCGTAGGTTGAGTTTCAGGAAGTCGGCCGGCTTCGCGCGCATGCCCAACGATCAGTTCTCCCAGTCAGCGACCCTCGCGACCGCTTCCTAACGTCTCGCGGATCACCTGCGAAACCGCGTTTCGAAGCCGACCACCGTTCTATCATCGTGCCCTCGGTTTCGGCAGGTGGGTCCGCTTGTTATGCGCCCGTCTCCTGCGGCTCCAGGTCAGCGCGCCACATCATGGATGACGACTCAGTGGAGATCTGTCGCCGACGAGCCAGCGGTGCCCAAACGGATCAGTAAATCCTCCCTGCCGATGGGTTCCCCAAGGCATCTGGTGATTCCTGACGTCCGCGAGACTTCCTGTTGCGCCGGCCTTCAGTGCACCGGCGATCACGGCATCTGGGTCGTCGCAGAACACCTCCACCCGCACCGATGGCGCACCGAGCTTCGTCGGAGTCTCCCACCCGTTCCTCTCCGGTTGGCCAAGAAAGATCGGCGCCCCAAGGACCTCCATTCCGACGACCGAACCTAGGTTCCACAACTCCGTGGCACCGAGCGCGCGCTTGTACCACGCGAGCGCCAGTGGGGCATCGGCGACTGCGAGCATCACGGAAATGACCGCTTGGGGCCTTTGAGGCGTCACCGTCGTCTCCTGTCGTCGCTAGGAACGCCGCGCGTCGGTGAAACCAGGTGCGCATAACGAGCTGCCCTTGAGCTTGCCCTCTGCCGGTTACCTGGGTGACTAAGGGTATCGACGATTTCATCCCACACCTCATAGGCCCAGTCGACGGGTTGGTTGGTAGCCTCGAGAAGATATACAAAGCCCTTGCCTTGCAGTTCTCTGTTCCCGGATTGAAGGTTGTCGAGGTGAGCCCGTATGATTGGATTCATCGCCCTCTCCATGGAATCAACTGGTGGTCGGCGACTCCGCCCTCAACCTTCACGGGGTTGTCCTCCTGGGATCCGTCTGTACCACGGGCAGGTGTCTGATGGGGACGCTGCAGGAGTTGGCTATGAAGCAGAGCTCGTGGGCCGTCGCATGGAGCCCCACGGCGAGCTCCGCGTACTCCTCGGCCTCGATCGTCACGCGGGGGTGCAGGCAGACGTCCTCGAACATTCCCCCTCCCTTGGTGTCGAGCACCATCCTGCCCTGGGCTTCATCCTCATAGGCCAGCACGCGGACGCCCGCCCGAGCGCAGAGCGAGAAATAGGACAGCATGTGACAGGCGGCAATGGATGTGAGGAACAGGTCCTCGGGATTGTGCATGCCAGCTTCGCCTCTGAATGCGGGATCCGCAGTGCCGACCAGATCGGGCTTGCCCGCGATCTGTACGCGATAACCCCGACCGTAGCTCGTGTAGCTCGCGGTACCACCATTCGTGTTGCCGGTCCAGGTCAGGCGAGCCGCGTACTCGTGCAGGCGTTCAGCCATCATTCTTGTCTCCGGTAACCTGCGTCGTGACCTCCGCATTCGATATCGCTTCGGTCGCCGCCTTGCAGGGTGATCTGACGCGCGTCGCGCCTGTGATGCCGAGGGTCATCGGGTTGTCCTGATCTCTTCGTACAGGTGCGCCGCCGCAATGATCCCCCGATGGAAATTCGTCAGGTCGAGGTGCTCGTTCGGGGCGTGCGCGTTCTCGTCGGGCAGGCCGATCCCGAACATCACCGTCGGCGCGCCCAGGACCTCCTGAAAAACGGACACGATGCCATTCGACCCACCTTCGCGGGTGAAGACCGGCCGCTTGCCGAAGCCCTGCGCCATCGCGCGCCCCGCCGCCTGCACGAACGGGTGGTCCGGACTCATCATCCACGGGTGGCCGCCGTGCAGCCGGGTGACCCGAACCGTGACGGTCTTCGGGGCGAGCCGAGCCACGTAGTCCTCGAACAGATCACCGATCCGGTCCGGGTCCTGTCCGGGCACCAGCCGCATGCTGACCTTGGCCATCGCCACCGCGGGGATGACGGTCTTGGCACCCTCCCCGGTGAATCCTGATAGCAGGCCGTTGACCTCCAACGTCGGCCGCGCCCAGACCCGCTCCAGGGTCGTGTAGCCGCGTTCGCCGAACAGCTGCGGCGCGCCCAGGCTGTCGCAATACTCCTGTTCGTCGAACGGCAGCTTCGCGAATTCCAGGCGCTCTTCCTCGGTCAGCGGCCGCACATCGTCATAGAATCCCGGGATGGTGACGCGGCCATTCGGGTCCCGGAGCCAGGCGATGATTTCCGCGAGCACAAAGGCCGGGTTTGCCACCGTTCCACCGAACGAGCCGGAATGAAGATCCGTGGAGGTGCCGCGCACGTCGAGCTGGAAATAGGCCAACCCGCGCAGCGCATAGGTGATGGAGGGCACGTCGCGGGCGAACATGGCGGAATCGGAATTGACCACGACGTCGGCCGCCAGGAATTGGGCATGGCCACGCACGATCTCCTCCAGGTGGGTCCCACCCACCTCCTCCTCGCCTTCGATGAGCACCTTCATGTTGACCGGCAGGCGCCCCCGCTGCGAGAGGTGCGCCTCGATGGCCTTGAGATGAATGAAGAGCTGACCCTTGTCGTCGGTTGCCCCGCGAGCGTAGAGCTTCCCGTCCCGCACCGCGGGTTCGAACGGCGGCGACTCCCAGAGGCCTATGGGGTCGATCGGCTGGACGTCATAGTGGCCGTAGCAGAGGATTGTCGACGCGCCGGCCGCGTGCAGCCAATCACCGTAGACGATGGGATGGCCCGGGGTTTCGATCAGGCGGACGTTCTGCAGGCCCGCTCGGTCAAGCGCCCGGCCGGTCCATTCCGCGCAGCGGCGCACGTCGTCCGCGTGCTGGGGGAGCGCACTGACGCTCGGAATCGTGAGGTACTGGGTGAGCTCGTCAACGAACCGATCTTCGTTGGCCTCGATGAATGCGATGACGGATTTCATACGCTTCAGTGTCCTGCCATGAGGTCATTCGCTTCGGCGTAGGGGATGGCCGCTTCCGCAAAGGCAAACGTGCCCTGCTCTCGAATCTCTCGCGCCGCCCGGACGAAGGCCCCCAACGCCGCACGACTCAGCGCGGACCCCACACTGATCCGCCGCACCCCCAAGGCCGCGAGTTCGGCCACCGAAAAAGACGCGTTCTTCAGGCCCATCACGACGTTGACCGGCTTGCTCACCGCCGCGCACACGGTCCGGATGTCCTCCGCACTGGTGAGCCCCGGCGCGTACAGCGCGTCGGCTCCCGCGGCCTCGAACGCCTGCAGACGGCGGATCGTGTCGTCCAAGTCCGGGCGACCGTGCAGAAAGTTCTCGGCCCGGCCAACCAGCACGAACGGGAAGGGGAAGGCGCGGGCCGCCTCGGCGGCGGCCGCGACGCGCTCGACCGCATGCTGGAAATCGTAGATTGGCTGCCGGGGATCGCCCGTCGTGTCTTCGATCGACCCGCCGACCAGCCCAGCCACTTCGCCGGCGAGGCGAATCGCCTCCGCCGCGGCTTCAGGCGTGTGGCCGTATCCGTTCTCGAGATCGGCGGCGACGGGGAGATCCGTCGCATCGACGATCGCCTTGGCATTGGCGAGCGCTTCATCGCGGGTCACGACGCCGGCGCCATCCTGCCGGCCGAGCGTAAACGCCAGCCCGGCGCTTGTAGTGGTGAGCGCCTCGAATCCCAGGCCGGCCAGGATGCGGGCGGTGCCGGCATCCCACGGATTCGGAATGACGAAGGCACCCGAACGAACATGCAGGGCCCGGAATCGCTCCCCTTTTTCGGCTTGACTGACGCGCATCATCCTTCCTCATCCGCCATTGATGAGATGGCTAGTCGTTGTTAATGCTCTCTGCCGTGACCTTCCACTTCCCGGCAAGTTTCTTCCAAGTCACGAGGTGATTTCCGGTACTGGTGGTTGGCTGGCCGTGCTCATCGTTGACCGACACCCGGAACGTGCCCGGTTCGTAGGCCAAGTCCCGCGACTTCGAGACCACGATTCTGGGTGGCGTGAAGCTGGCGGAAAATCCAGAGCTCGCCATGCGGCGCGCGAAGCGCTCCCGAATCTTGGCTTTGCCCTCGATGAGCGGCGAATTGGGGGCCAGGAAGACGGCGTCCTCGGCATAGTTCGACATCGCTTTGTCCAGGTCTTTGTTCTGAAGAGCTTGCGACCAGGCAGCATCCAGTTCGCGAATCGCACGCTCATCCGCCGCTTCTCCTCGCAGGTCATTTCGTAGTTTCACTCCCTTTGGACCTCTTCCAGGATGCAACGTTGGAGTACCCCCAGAAGCCGGTCGACGTCGGAATCGTCGTTGTAGAGGTGGGGCGCCACGCGGATCGAATCACCCCGAATGCTTACGTATACCTTGGCGGCTGCCAGGGCACCCGCCAATCCGTTCGGCAACGCGTCGGGGAGGCGGATCCCCGTCAGGTGACCGACCCGCTCCGCGGCGGGCGGTGTGGAGCCGCCCAGCCCGGCCGCGCCGCGCGCCACTTGCGACATGAGCGCTGACAGCGTCTCCTGGATGCGCGGCACACCCCAGACGAGTATCTGTTCCAGCGCGGCGATGGCCATCGGGGTCAGCACGAATTGAGGAAACTCTCCCATGTCGAACCGCCGGGCACCGTCGCGATACGCCTCGGTGTAGTCGATCAATCGGGTGAAGTCCTCGCTGCCCGCACGTGACAGCCAGGAGTGCTCGATCGGCACTCCGATCGGCCTCCAGCGGGGCGCAACGTACAAATACCCGAGCCCGTACGGTCCCATCAGCCACTTGTAGCCTACCGTGACGAGGAAATCCGGTTGCACTTCGGATACGTCGAGGGGATACGCACCCAGCGACTGGCTGGCATCTACCACCAGGGACGCCCCGACGGATCGTGCCGCCACCCCTACCCGGGCGAGGTCGATCAGGCTGCCGTCGGTCCAATGACAATTCGGAACCGCGATCACGGCCGTGTCAGCGGCAACCGCGCCGAGGACCGCTTCGGTCCAGGACCGGCCCGACTCCCTGCACACCGTGCGGACCTCCGCCCGGCGCCGTCGGGCGAGCTCGCGCCAGGCGTACACGTTGGAGGGGAACTCCTGGTCCAGCAAAAGAATTGATTGCCCGGCCCCGACCTCCACGTTGGCCGCTGCCGCCGCGATCCCGTAGCTGACCGATGGTACCAGGGCGATTCCCTCCGCCTCGGCGTTCACGATCTGAGCAAAGAGGTGCCGAAGCCGCTCCGCGCCGGAGAACCAGTCCGGCGCTGCCAGCGTCCACGGCGCGGCCCTTGCCCGTACCGCGTGGATCCCCGCAGTGCTCACGGCGCGCAACTGCGGCGACATGTTTGCGCAGTTGAGGTAGGTGACACCTTCCGGGATATCGAAGAGCCCACGCTGGGACT
>CAZYPO010000105.1:5642-7660 GCA_964649225.1 uncultured Gemmatimonas sp.
AGCCGACGCCATCCGGCGTTCCGGCCGCAACGGGGTTATGATACTGCGGCGGTTCTCACGTGTCAAATATCTTTTGGGCATGATAGCACCCGGAAACGGGGGATTCATGGGCCGACGCACCCCTCTGCCGGTAGCCAAGCTCGACCTGGTCGGCGGGCTGCTCTGTCTGGATCTGGTCAACTCGACTGGTGCCCGCGCGAGCAGGATCCCGCGGGAGCGACTGCGAAGCTACGACGATCTGCTGGTCTGGAGCCGACGGGCAGGGATTCTGAAAGCGTCCGAGGCCGATCGCCTGCGCCACGCGGCGGCCAAACGCCCCGCCGAGGCGAAACGGGCGATGGCGCGAGTCTTGGAGCTGCGCGAGGAGCTGTACCGGTTGTTTCGCCCGATCGCGGAGAATGGCAAACCACCGCCGGGCTCCGTGAGGCAACTGGGGAAGTGGTGGCGGGCGGACCGGCAACGCCGGGAGCTTACGGCGGGGGACCGGCGGTTTACCCTGCGGCTTCAGGTTTCCAGGAATGAGCTCGATGTTATGGCATGGCCCATCGTCGTCTCGGCGGTCGATCTCCTGGTGTCGGATCGCCTCACAAAGCTCAAGCGCTGTGGCGAGTGCGACTGGCTTTTTCTCGACGCGAGCAAGAACGGCTCCCGGATATGGTGCAAGAAGCGGTGTGGCAACAGGGTCCGCGCGCGCCGGCACTACCGACGAATCCGCCGGTGACGTCTGCTACGCCCCACCCATGGCATCGAGCGAGACCGACAGGTCCGCGATCAGGTCTGCCGCGTCCTCGAGGCCGATGCTCAAGCGTACCAAACGATCCCCGTATGGTGGCCGGGGCCCGTCGCTCGCCAGTGGGTAGGGAACCGCAAGGCTGGTTACGCCACCCCAGCTATAGCCGAGCTTGAACAGCGTGAGGGTATCCAGAAAGACACCGATCTGGCGCTTCGCCCAAGCCGGTGTGAACACGATCGAAAAGACACCAGTCGCACCCGAGAAGTCGCGTGCCCACACCTCGTGACCAGGGCAGGACGGAAGCGCCGGGTGTAGTACCGCGGCGATCTCGGCGCGACGCGAAAGCCACTCGGCAACGGTGCGGGCAGTCGCTTCAATCCTTCCCAGGCGCACGCCCAGTGTTTGCAGGCCTCGCAGCGCAAGGCTGCAGTCATCCGGGGAAGCCGCGAAGCCTAAGCTCTGGTGGACCGGTCCAATCGTCTCGTAGGTGGCCTCTTCACGGACGGTCACCGAGCCAAGAAGCAGGTCGCTGTGTCCACCGACATACTTGGTTAGTGCTTGCATCGAGATGTCGACTCCGTGCCTGAAGGCATCGAAGTAGACGCCGGCCGACCAGGTGTTGTCGAGCGCGACCAGCACTCCATGGTGATGTGCTGCAGCGGCAATGGAAGGGACGTCTTGCACTTCCATCGTGACCGAGCCGGGACTCTCACACCAGATAAGACTGGTGTTGGGCCGGATGCGCCTCTCGATATCGCCGCCGATAAGCGGCGGATAGTACTCCACTTCTACCCCGAACCGAGCGAGCAGCGAGGTGGCGAGATCCCGGCTAGGTCCGTACACACTTTGCGGGATAAGTACGTGTCGACCGGCTGCCAGGAATGCGAAATAGATCAACGCGAGGGCCGCCTGCCCCCCCGGCGTGATGAAGGTGCGATAGCCATGCTCCAGCTCGGCGAGCCGGGCGGCGAGCTCGAGGGTCGTAGGGGTCCCGTAGAGGCCATACGTATAGGGGCTCTTGTCGCGGTCCCAGACATCGGCGACTGAGGCGGCATCGGCGAAAAGCGTCGTTGAGCCGCGATAGACCGGCGCAACGAGCGAGCGAAACCCCGGAGGCACGGTGGCTCCGGAGTGAACTAGAGTGGTTTGCCAGTCTCGCGGCATCAAGGCCTCTCGGGGAAGTGATGCTGACGGCTCATGGGGCGGACGTCCGGCCCGCGTTAACGATACCTGAATCGCGCTCGGAGCGACCTCTCGCCCGAGGCCGAGAAGGAAACCACCCGGG
>CAZYPO010000106.1:0-1675 GCA_964649225.1 uncultured Gemmatimonas sp.
GGCGCGCCTCGTTCACCTCGTGCCTAACCACATCCGGCATGGGGAACGGGACTGCCTTCGCGACGCGAAGCGAGACCCGGGTGCCGGAATCGACCGTGGATTGTGCCTTGGGGCGCTGCCAGGTGACCGTGCCGGGGGCCTGTTGGGAGTTCTCTTCCTTCACCGATTCGACATGCAACCCGGCTTGCTCGATCTGACTCTGAGCAACGGCGAGCGGCAGCTGCTCGACCGCCGGAACCTTGACGGCGATCGACTCGCCGAACCACAGATTCACCCGGGTGTTCCGGGGGACCTCCGTGCCCGGCTGGGGATCCTGCCGGGTGACTTTGCGATGCAGGTCGGTGATGCCGGGTGGGTCGGTCGCGCCGAGATTAAGGTGGGCGAATCCGAGAGCGATTCCGGCCCCCAGAAAGTCGTTTCCCAGGAGATTCGGGACCGTGGTGAGGGGTTGGCACAGCCAGGCGGTGACCGTCGATTCGGGCTTCACGGCGGTCTTTGGCTTCGGGTCCTGCCTGACGATCCGGTTGCCCGACGGCCCCGCCCCTTCACAATCCCCGCGCGCAAGACGGAGTCCCAGGGGACCCAGCGCGTCCATGGCCTGCGGAGGAGTGAGCCCTCTCAAGTCCGGGACGGACACGCCCTGGGGGGCGACCGGGGCCTTCTGCTGGCCGGAAGCGGCTGACGTCGGCGCGGTACTGGCAGTGATCGCGAAGAGGATCCGGCGCAGCGGTGCGCACGCATGACGCTCCACGGCCATACCCTGTGGAGGAGGAGCTGGGGAAGCGAATGTACCGCAAACCGACGCCCGCGATAGCGCTATAAGATGTTATAGGGGTGCGGATGGCTGGGCGGGTGCATAGCGTCAAGCTGTGCGTCGCGAAATTTGCTTGCGTCGCCGCGAGCCCGCGGCGGCCTGGCGCTTGATGAACTCCTCCAGCGCTGTGCGCGTGACATCAGCCAGGGAACGACGCTGAGTGAATGCGATCTGGCGCAGCGCCTGGTGCTGTTCCTGCTCGATCGCGGCAAAGAGCGTGACGGGTGCAAGCAGTTTCTTCATCCTGGGCATGAGAACCGTATCCTCACCTCACGGTTACGAGCAGTACTTCCACCGGCCCGACCAGCCGGACATAGATCGCTTTCTGGGCAAAACGAGGGAGGAGGGTCTCCCGGGCGTACTTGCGAATCCAATCCCTCGCGCTCCGCGTATCGGGGATGTCCACCTCGATGGCAAGGAGCTCATCCTCATAGAGAATCCCCCGATCCCACCAGAATCCTCGACGCATTCCCCGGCCCCGTCGGAGGAGCGAGCCGCCCCCGAATTTCGCAGCAAGCTCCCGCATCGTATCGAGGTACTTCCACGCTTCAATGGGCCTGCGTCGTCCTGACGGGTCCGGATTGTACTCCGTCGGCAACAGGAGCAAGGCGACCAGAACTCCCCCGGAGGCACTCATCTCACCGTCCGGGAACGGCCCGACCGATCGCTATTATACTAGTATAATAGTATCGCCGCTGACTGCGGGGAGGCTGGAAGCAGGCGGACATGCCTCAGGCTAGCGCGCGCCCGCGGCAGACACCTCATCATTTTGCTGCAGCACGATCCCAAAGGGGACGGCCGGGGCGATGCCGCTGGAGGGCGGAGTCACCCCGCCCGCAACGCCTATCGCCCTATCGCGAA
>CAZYPO010000106.1:1775-7510 GCA_964649225.1 uncultured Gemmatimonas sp.
ACCCCTTCAAGACACCGCACGATGTCGTCATCCCTCCCTGGGTAGCAGCCATCAGCCCTGGAAGTGTGACATGTCCGCTCCTGTATCCCCGTTTAGTGAGAAACCCCGCCGAGCGTGAGCGGAACGAGGGGTTCCCCGCCTGGAAGCATGACGACATTCGCATTCGGCGACGGACCACCCGCGATGACGTTCCCGGGGTGTCGCGACCGCCCGTCCAGGAGATAGCGCCACGCCTCCAGGAGCGCAGGCGTACCGTCTGCGGCGAGCGGCGTGAACTTGTCGGTTGCCGTGCTGCCGTGCGCGTTCTGCCCGACGAGGCCTCCCACCGGCATGAGATCCGTCACGAGCATGTGAGTCCACCCGTAGGGCGCCTCGCCGGACTCGGCGAGTACCGGCGGGCCGAACGCCGCCATGCCGAGGGAGTCCCACGCCGCCCGTATCGATGGGAAAACCGGATCACGATCATGCCCCAATCCGTAATAGCGATTGCCCGGGGTGGCGCCGGGGGCTCCGACCCAGGGAACCGACTCGTGACCGATTGAGTCGGGCACCGCGGAAAACATCACGACCCGGTCGACCAGCCGGAGCTTGCTGATCATCACGGCCTCCCCACCACCTACCGAGAGCCCCGCGACGGCGATGAGCGGCCACTTGGGGCCACCCTCGTTCTGGAACTGCTCCCAGCCCTCATCCGGGTAGTGTTCCACCAGGTACTGGATGAGCTTCGTTAGGCGGTTGTCGATGCTGTTCGGCACGTCGACGCTCACCAGGGGGCTCCGGTCCACGCCGTCGAGGATCTCCAGCCGCGTCTGTTCGAAGCACGCCGCCGGATCGGGCGTGGGTGGGCACAGTTTGGCCAGGCCACCGCCGTTGGCGAATGACAGGCCAATGACGTGATAGCCGAGCCGGGCTCCCTCCTGCTCGATCAATTGGAAGTCGGCAGGCTTCTGACCAGTACCGGGCATGAAGACCAGGAGCCGGTGGAGTGATCGGGCCGAAGGATCAAGCCAGACATAATGGTCGCTCACGAACGTGTTAATGAGCGGGTCGGTGGCTGGCGGGGCCACCAGATGCACAACGAGCGGGGCCGCCAGCAGCTGCGGTGCTGCCTGTCCCGGCGGAACCACACGAGGGCCTACCACATGATCTGCATCGGCACAGCCACCAAGGATGAGAACAGTGGTGGCGGCGAGCAACGACAATGTCGGGCTGTTCATGCTTCCTCCAATGAGATGGGCAGGTGCTCGGTCTGGATTCGCGTGGTGTACATTGGAAGGGGGCCGTGACCCACCCGGGAGCGACGCGTGACGGAGGCGTGATCACCCATCGCCGGCCCCTGACCCCACGCCGCGCGAGCCTTGCATGCTCGAGCTCCAGACCCTGGGCACGGTCGGATTGCGGGTTCGTGACGTGGGCGATTCCGTGGGGGTGCCGGTCCAGCCCAAACGCCTCGCCCTCCTCGCCTACCTGGCGCTCGCGGGCCGCCGCCGCATGCGGCGGCGTGACCTGATCGTCGCCTTCTTCTGGCCCGAACTGGACGAAGCGCACGCACGGGGTGCGCTTCGTCAGGCGCTTCGGGGCATCCGCCGCTCCCTGGGCGACGCGGTGCTGGTGAGCCAGGGTGAGGAAGAGGTCGGCGTGAACGGGGCCGAGCTCTGGTGTGACGCGGTGGCGTTCGGACAGGCTGTGGTGGCCGAGGATGCCGAGACCGCCATGCGCCTGTATCAAGGAGATTTTCTCGCCGGTCTCTCCGTGACCGACGGCGCACCCGAGCTCGAGGAATGGATCGCGGCCGAGCGGGCGCGGCTGCGCGATTCCGCGGCTCGGGTCGGTTGGAGGCTCGCCGAGGCGGCCGAGCAGGGGTCGGACTGGTCCGCCGCCGTGACCTGGGGACGCCGCGGCGCTGCACTCTGCCCGCAGGACGAGCTATCGGCGAGCCGGCTCATCGCATTGCTCGCCCGGAGCGGCGATCGCGCCGGCGCGCTGGCAGCCTTCGAGCAATTGCGCCGGTGGCTGGCGACCGAGTTCCACGTACCCCCATCCCCCGCGACGGAGGCGCTGGTGGCCCGGATTCGAGGAACCCCGGCCGGTCCCGCGTGACCACAGGCGCCGGGGACGTCCCGGACGCCCTCAGCTCCGCGCTGGCCGGTCGCTATCTCATCGAGGGGCGGATCGGCACCGGCGGCATGGCGACCGTGTGGCTGGCCCGGGACCTCCGGCACGACCGATCCGTCGCCCTCAAGCTGATGCGTCCGGACCTGGCCGAGACCCTCGGTCCGGAGCGATTCCTGCGCGAAATCCAGATCGCGGCCGGGCTGACCCACCCGCACATTCTTCCCCTTCATGACTCCGGCTCGGCCGCCGGGTTCCTCTATTACGTGATGCCCTTCGTGGGGGGGGAATCGCTGCGCACCCGCCTCGCGCGGGAGAAGGCCCTTCCGGTCGAGGAAGCGATGGAGATCACTCGCATCCTAGGGGGCGCCCTGGGTTACGCCCACGCGCATGGAGTGGTTCACCGCGACATCAAGCCGGGCAACATCCTGTTCGAGGCGGGCCACCCGATCCTGATGGACTTCGGCATCGCCCGCGCAGTGAGCGCGGCGGGTATGGAGCCGTTGACGGTCAGCGGACTGGCCCTCGGCACCCCGGCATACATGAGCCCGGAACAGGCGGGTGGACAGGAGCAGCTCGACGGGCGGAGTGATATCTACAGCCTGGCCTGCGTGCTCTACGAGATGCTGATCGGCACGCCACCCTTCCCGGGGACATCGGTCCAGGCGGTGCTCGCCCGGCACCTCAACGAGACCGTCCCAGCACTCCGGACAACCCGGCCCGACATACCGGTTCACGTCGAAGCGGCGATTCTCCGGGCGCTGGCCAAGTCGCCGGCCGCGAGATTCTCCACCCCGGCCGAGTTTCTCGACGCATTGTCCAGGCCGGCTCCCCGAACACTGTGGCGCTCACGCCGACTCCTCCTCGGCGCGATGGTGCTGGTGCTGATTGGAGGCGCTGCGCTCCTGGCCAGGACGGGGTGGAGGCCCTGGACTCGGCCTGACACCAGAATCGCCGTATTGCCTTACGAGATCCGGGGCCTCCCGGGTGATTCCACATTCGCAGATGGCCTTGCGGAAGCACTCACCAGCAGCCTGGCCGGGATCCGTGGCATCACCGTGATTGGGCGACAGAGCATGCTGCGATACAAGAACTCCGTGAAATCCGCCGCGGAGATCGGGAAGGAACTCAGGGTGGCGTACCTGCTGAGCGGGACGCTGACCTGGACCCGCGACAACCCGCCGCCCGGCAGCATCCGGATCACTTCTTCGCTTCAGAGCACGACCGACGGGGGGGTGGTGTGGACGCGCACCGACGACCGCCCCGCTGCCGAGCTATTCTCCGTCCAGGCGGGCATCACCGAAAACGTGGCCGCTCGATTGAAGATCTCCCTCGGCCGTGAGGAGCAACGGGCGCTTCGTACTCCCCTGACGGCCAACACCGCCGCTTACCGCGAGTACCTGCTCGGGCGTGGCCAGCTGCTCCAGCGCACGCAGGCGCGATTGGAGGCCGCGATCGACCACTTCCAGCGCGCGATCGCCCTCGACTCGACCTTCGCGGAGGCATACGTCGGGATGGCCAACTCCTGGATCGGTTACCCCAGCTTCTGGAACCGGGTGGATTCGACCCGCAACCTGGTTCCCTCCGCAGCGGAGGCGTACGGCCGCGCCGACCTCGCTCTGCGTCGCGCACTGTCGCTCGACAGTACGCTGATCGAGGCGCGATCCCAGCTCGCCATCCTGAACTTTCACAGATCCCTCGATGCCGATCGAGCCGGCATTGAGTTGGCCGCGGTGATCGCGCGGGAACCCAACTCCCAGAGTGCGCATCAGGGACTTCGCAGCGCCCTCGTGGCCCAGGGCCGGGTCGCCGAGGCCCTGGTACAATCCAGGAAGGCGGTCGAGCTCGATCCGCTGTCGCCGCTAGCGAACACGTATCTGGGCGTGGATCTCGCCGCGACCGGCCACACACCCGAAGCGATGCAGGCGCTGCGAACCGCGATCGAGGTCGGCCCGAGCTTCTCAGCCGCCTTCATGACCCTGGGAACCCTGCAACTCCAGAGCGGTCACCCCGAAGCGGGCGCCGATACGCTGCGCCGTTTCCTCGAGCTGCGGGGGTATCCACCCGGCGACGATTCGGTGGTGGCGGCCGCACTGGCGGGTCGGGGCTCGGTGCCGCTCGCACTGGCGGTCCTCGACAGATTTGCGCAGAACGGGTGGGAGCCCGAGCTCCGCATTGCCGGGCTGTATGCCGTCCTCGGCTCCAGACAGCGTGCCCTCGACATTCTCGAAGAGGCGAAGCGGCGAGCAATGTGGGAACTGACGATCCAGCGCTACCAGCCCTTCTTCGCCATCCTGCAGAATGAGCCGCGCTTCAAGGCGCTTTGGGCGTCCGAGAGTCGCTGATCCGTGGGGCCGCCCCCGGCGCAGGCTTGAGATGGGGTTGCTCGCGTCCGAATCGCTGGGAAAGGGATACCAGCACCAGGTACCTCGCCAGGCCGCCGCCGCCGGGCCTTCCCGTAACGCTGGGGTCGAGGTAGCTGGGCCGGAATCTCTTGTAGGCACGCACGGGGACGTTGAGCGCGAAGCTGCGGCCCCGCCACGTCGCCGAAATGCCGGGGTCCACGTAACCGACGATCCCGGGACGGCGGAAGCCATCGTCCCGCCCGCCGATGAGGTCCTTCCTCGTGGTCCCGTCTACTCTCCCGCCGAGACTGATCGTGACACCGCGCTCCGGCCAGATCGTCATGGCCGCGCCGACCCGCGCGTTGAAGGTGTCGGGGACTCCCCAGTGGATCGAGAGGTTGGTCGGAAGAACCACCTCCGTCGTCTTGCGGGGGTTGGCGGTGTATGAGCCGGCAGCATAGACGTAGGTCCTGCTGAAGAGAGGCTCGAAGCCTTCCACCTGGAGGATGAGCCCCCATCCTCCGTCGCTCAGCTGGATGGACTGATCCACCGGAAACGGAATCGAGTCTCCCGATTGCTTCCAGAAGTAGCCCCCGCCAGCGTGTTTACCTGTGGGGGCCTTGACCCCGACACCGATTGACAGGTTGCCTCCGGGCTGCAGGCCTGTGCCCCGGAGCCAATAGCTTGCCATCAGGTTGACCTCCCCCAATCCCCTGGCGCTGGTGCGGTGGCGCACGAGGTCTTTGTATACGTGCGACGAGCTGCCACTCGCAAACGGGACATTGACCGCCAGCGAGAGCCGATCGGTCAGACCGCGGGCAAGCGAGAGCACGATCGAGTTCGATTCCACGAACGAGGCTTCGCCTTGGGGCCCCAGATCGTTTCGCACCTTGTGCCCGACGATGAACTGGTTGGAGGAGAGCCGCCGATAGGCGACCCCCGCCTGCCAGCGGTGGCGCCTCAGATAGACATCGCCCTGACCCCCTGCAACCGGGGAGACAAATCGTACCGGCATGCAGCCTTGAGCCGAGACATGCCGGGGAAGGAGCAGAAGGATCACAGCGAGGGCCACCACGCGGGCGAGGTCGTCAGGAAGGTCGGTCCGGTCCAGCCGTGACATCGCAGGGCTCCGTTGCATGAACTGATCGTGAGCCAGGGTTCGAGGTATCGCGCCGACGATCTCAAGGTAGAGGGCACCGTGATCAAGGAGTGATCGGGGTCCTGGGAATCGGGAAACACACTCTACAGCAAACTCACCGGATCCCGATCCAGCACCAC
>CAZYPO010000107.1:0-6919 GCA_964649225.1 uncultured Gemmatimonas sp.
CGGTCATCGGGTCCGGGATCTTCCTGGTGCCCGGCCTCGTGCTGCGGGAGACCGGGCCTCGCGCTGACCGTGTGGGCGGTCGCCGGCGTGCTGTCCTGGCTCGGCGCGCTGACCTATGCGGAGCTCGGCGCCATGCGACCCGAGGCGGGCGGGCTCTACGTCTACATCCGCGACGCCTTCGGTCCCCTGCCGGCCTTTCTCTATGGCTGGACCAGCTTCCTCGTCATCGCCAGCGGCTCCATCGCGGCCCTCGCGGTCGCCTTCGCCGGATACCTCGGTCAGCTGGTGCCGCTGGGCGGAGTCCCCGCCCCGCTGATCTCCGTGCTGGTGATCGCGCTGCTGGCCGGGCTCAACGTGCGCGGCACCCGGCAGAGCGCGAACGTGCAGAACTGGACCACCGCCGCCAAGGTGGGCGGTCTGCTGCTGCTCAGCCTCGCAGTGCTGGTTCTGGGCCGGGGCGGCTCGCCGGCGGACGGCCTGGCGCCGCTCGCCACTCCTTCGCTTGCGGCCGGCCTCGGCGCCGCGATGATCGGCGTGCTCTGGGCCTACGAGGGCTGGCAGTATGTCACCTTCTCGGCGGGCGAGACGCGGGACCCCCAGCGGACCTTTCCCCGCGCCATTGGCATCGCGACCCTGGGATTGATCGCGCTGTATCTGCTGGCCAATGCGGGCTATCTCGCCGCGCTGGGGGCGGCGGCGGCGGCGCGCAGCGACACCGTGGCGGCCGATGCGACCCGGGCCGTGCTCGGTCCAACCGCCGGCGCCCTGGTGAGTCTGCTCATCCTAGTCTCGATTTTCAGCGCGTTGAACGGGCTGCTGCTGACCGCGCCGAGGCTGTACTACGCGATGGCGCGGGACGGGGTGTTTTTCCAGCGCCTCGCGCGAATCCACCCACGGTTCGGGACGCCCGCTTTCGCCGTCGCGGCCGTGGCCTTGTGGGCGGCGCTGCTCGCGGCGAGCGGCACCTTCGTGCAACTGCTCACCTACGTGGTGTTCGCCGGCTGGATTTTTTACGCCCTCGGGGCGCTCAGCATCTTCGTCTTCCGCCGGCGGGAGCCCGGAGCGGCCCGTCCTTTCCGAGTGCCCGGGTACCCGGTCACGCCCGTGTTGTTCGTGGCCGCCGCGGCGCTGCTGGTGCTCAACACGATCCTCACGCAGCCCGGCCGCGCCGCGGTGGGGCTGGGCGCCGTCGCGCTCGGCGCGCCGGCCTACTACGCCTGGCGCGCCGCGGGGCGGAGCAGCACGACCACCGCTTCAGCACCATTGACGCAGGCCGAAGTCCGCATCCAACGATAGGAGCGACGCATGACTACGAAGGTTGCTCAGCGCCTCGCCGCGTGCCTGCTCAGCGGGACGCTGCTGTGGCTCGGCACATCCGCGGCGCGCGCTGAAACGCCGCTCGCGAGACCGACCCGGCTCGCGGGAACGGTCACCGGGCGAGTCACCGATGCGCGCTCGACCCAGCCGCTCGCCGGGACCACGGTCCAGATCGTAGGGACCGGTCTCGGGGCCACCACCGACAACGAGGGGCGTTACCGCATTGCGGGCGTCCCGGCCGGCAGCCAGGTTCTGCTGGCGCGCCGCATCGGATACGCGGGCGTGCGGCAACCGATCACCGTGCGGGACGACCAGCAGACCACGGCGGACTTCAAGCTGGAGCCGGCGGCATTCTCGCTGGAGGACATCGTCATCACCGGGACCGCGGGCGGGGAGCAGCGCCGCACGCTGGGCAACTCGGTGGCGGTGATCGACGCCAGCACCGCGCTGGAGCGTTCGGCGGCGCCGAGCCTGACGGCCTTACTCAACGCCCGGGCGCCCGGAGCGATCATCACCCCCGGGACGGGGCGGATCGGCGCGGGCCCGACCATCCAGATTCGGGGGCGTTCGACGCTCTCGCTCAGCTCCGAGCCGATCGTCTACATCGACGGCGTGCGGGTCAACAACGCGACCGGCCAGGGCGTCAGCGGGGCCAACGCGTCCTCCTTCGGCGCCCAGGGCTCGCAGATCGCCTCCCGGCTCGACGACATCAACCCCGACGACATCGAGAGCATCGAGGTGATCCGGGGTCCGGCCGCCGCGACGATCTACGGCACCGAAGCGGCCAATGGGGTTATCCAGATCATCACGAAAAAGGGCCGGAGCGGCGCGACCCGGTGGTCGGTCAGCGTCGAGCAGGGCATGACGCGCTTCCAGAACGCCGCCGACCGGATCCCGACCAACTATTTCAAGAATGCCCAAGGGGTGGTGGTGCCCTGGAACGGGTACCAGCAGGAGGTGGACAGCGGGCGGCCGTTCTTCCACAACGGGCACACCCAGTCCTATAACCTGAACGTCTCGGGGGGACGGGACGCGCTGACCTACTACGTCTCGGGCTCGTACGACGATCAGGAGGGGATCGAGCCGAACAACTCGGGCAAGGCATTCAGCGGGCGCGTCAACCTAGCCGCCGCGCTCTCGCCCCGGATCGACCTGCAGACCAATCTTGGCTACGTGCGGAGCTCGACCCATCTCGGGGCCGACAACGGCCTGTCGCCGCTGTTCACCTCGATCCTCGGCCACAGCCTGCGCAACACCACGACCCGGGGCTTCTACCTGGTGCCGCCGGAAGTGCCCCAGCGGCTGTACGACAACTCGGTGGAGATCAACCGCTTCACCGGGGGCGCCACCTTCAATCACCGCCCGCTCGACTGGTTCAGCCATCGGCTGGTCCTGGGGCTGGATTACACCTCGGACGACAGCAAAGCGCTGGAACGCTTCGCGACCCCGGATCTGGCCCCTTTCCTGGCCCCGCTGGGCGGCGCGAGCATCTCGGGCGGCCGGATCGGTCAGACCCTGCGGAACAGCACCTTCGTCACCGGGGATTATGCGGGCACCGCACGATTCAAGCTGACCAAGTCGGTCAGCTCCAACTCGTCGGTTGGGGCCAACTTCGTCCGCAAGCAGCTCAAGCAGAGCTTCTTGTCGGGCCTCAACTTCCCGGCGCCGGACCTGGAGACCGTCTCGAGCACGACGCTGCCGCAGGTGCCCCTGCAAACGCTGGTGGTCAACACCACGCTGGGCGTGTGGGGCCAGCAGCAGCTCGGCTGGAACGACCGGGTCTACCTCACCGCGGCCCTGCGGGTGGACAACAACTCCGCGTTCGGCGAGGACTTCAAGTGGGTGACCTATCCGAAGCTATCCGCCGCGTGGGTCATCAGCGAGGAGCCCTTCTTCAGCGGCCTGCGCAATAGTCTCAACACCCTCAAGCTGCGCGCCGCCTACGGCCAGTCGGGAACCCAGCCCGATGCGTTCGCCGCCCTGCGCACCTTCGTCGCCGCGGGCCGCGCCAACGGCGAGAGCGGCGTCACGCCCGGCTCGGTCGGCAACGACAGCCTCAAGCCGGAGCGGGCCAAGGAAGTCGAGGTAGGCTTCGAGGCCGCGCTGTTCAACCGGCTGAGCCTCGACTTCAGCTATTTCACCAAGCGGACCAAGGACGCGATCATCCAGCAGTCGACCGCGCCCTCGAGCGGCTTCGCGGGCAGCCAGCCGCTCAACATCGGGGAAACCAGCAATCACGGCATCGAGCTCCAGGCCATTTTCTCCGCCCTCTCGGGCAACCGAGTGGCGTGGGAGATCGGCGGCAACATCGCGACCAACAAGGACCGGGTGGAGGATACCGGCATCATCCCGTTCCTGGGCAGCACCAACATCCGCAGCACCAAGGGGTACCCGATCAACGCCTACTGGAGCCGCCGGGTGGTGAGCGCGGACCGGGACCCGACCACCAGCGCCATCACCAATGTCCTCTGCGACGGCGGCGCGAGCGGGGTGCCGGTCGCCTGCTCGGCGGCTCCGGAGGTCTTCATTGCGACCCAGACCCCCAAGCTCACCGGTGCCATTACCAGCACCGTCACGTTGTGGAAGCGGCTGACGTTTTACGGGTTGGTGGACTTCAAGCGCGGCCACCGGCTCTACAACGCTAACGAGCAGCTGCGCTGCGGCACGCTGGCGGAGTACTGTGATGCGTTCTACAACCCGCAAAACTACGAAACCCTCTTCCTGGCCTCGATTACGCCGGCCTCGCGCAGCGCCAACATCATCGCTCCCTTCGTGCAGAACGCGTCCTTCTTCCGGCTGAGCGAGCTGTCGCTGAGCTACCAGCTCCCGGCCCAATGGCTCCGCCGCACCGGCATCACCAGCGCACGACTCGGCGTGGCGGGCCGCAATCTCCACACCTGGACCAAGTACCGGGGCATCGACCCCGAAAGCCGGCTCGGGGTCACCGACCAGGCCATCACGCCGCCGCTCCAGCGGCTCCTTGTTTCCGTCAACCTCACGTTCTGACCATGCGCACCCACTCTCGGAGAGGCGCCTCGATGCCCTCGTTCACGACCCCTCGGCGAAGTGCGGCCCTGCTCGCGCTGCCGTTGCTGGCTGTCGCTCTTGCGTGCGGCGAGCTGGGCCTGGAGCAGCGGAACCCCGGCTCGATCCTGGCCCGCGACGTCTACAAGCCGGAGAATGCCCAGCTCCTGGTCACCGGCGCCATCGGTGACTTCGAGTGCGCGTTCCATCGCTACGTGGTCGCTCAGGCCTTGCTGGGCGACGAGCTGGTCAACGCGTTCTCCAACACCAGCAATTTCGACTACGACCGCCGGACCATGGCTCCCGGCCATCCCTACAGCACCGGGACCTGCACCTCGAGCCAGATCCCGGGCTTGTACGTGCCGCTGTCGATCGCCCGCGGCAGCGCCGACACCATCCTCGCACGGCTCACCGAGTGGACCGACGCCGACCTCCCGGCGACCTTCAACCGGCAGCAATTGATCGGGAAAGCCGCCGCCTACGCCGGCTACAGCATTCTGCTGCTCGGCGAATCGATGTGCTCGGCGGCCATCAACCTTGGTCCCGAGCTGAGCAAGACCGAGCTCTGGATGGAAGCGAAGGCCCGCTTCGACGCGGCGATCACGGCGGCCACGACCGCGAACGACGCGACGACCCTCAACATGGCGCGAGCCGGCCGGGCCCGCACGCTGCTGAACCTGGGACAGGTCTCGGCCGCCGGTACCGACGCCGCCCTGGTCCCCGCGGGGTTCGTGATCAACGCGATCGCGAATGCCTCCGGCGCGGTCCGGGTACAGAATCAGGTCTTCGTGCACACGCAGGTAAGCAATTTTTCGTCGGTGGATCCGAGCTTCGTCGGCCTGACCTTCGGAGGAGTGGCGGACCCGCGGGTGTCGGTGACCGTGACGACGACCAAGGGGAGCGACGGATCGACCTTTATGCGGCGGGTGAACAAGTACGCCGATCGCGGCGCCTCCATCCCGATCGCCCGCTACAACGAAGCGCGGCTGATCCTGGCGGAGGCGAACGTCGCCGCCGGCGACCTGTCGGGCGCCGTGAACATCATCAACGCCCTGCATACGGCGGCCGGCCTGCCGGCCTACGACGGCACCGGTCAGACCGCGGCGCAGGTCAAAGCCCAGGTCATCGAGGAGCGGCGCCGCGAGCTGTTCATGGAAGGACAGCGCCTGGGGGACATGAATCGCTATCTGCTCGCGCGGCTTCCGGCGGACGGGGGAACCTTCCCGAACGGCGGCACCTATCAGAGCCAGGCGTGTCCGGGAGCCACGGCCGCGGGATACCCCTTCGGATTCCCGCTACCCGACATCGAGCGCAACAACAACCCCAACATCCCCTAACCCGGAGTGCGCTTCCGACCCGCGGTCCCGGCCGGAGTGCTGCTGCTGGCCTCACTGGTTCCCTGCGCGGCTGCCGCGCAGGGAGCCATCCTGCCGCCGCCGCTGGAGCTGCGGGTTCCCAAGCCGCCCACGCTCGCCTCGGCCCAGGGCGGCTCGTTCCTGGCCTACGAGCTGCACATCAGCAATTTCTCGGCGCAGCCCATGACGCTGAAGCGGGTGGAGGTGCTGACGACGGAGGCGACGCCGCAGGTGCTGCTTTCGCTGAGTGACAGCCTGCTCGGCCGGACCATCTCGCGGCCCGGCGTCACGGTTTCAGCGGCGGATCGCGCCAAGCTGGGCGGTGGCTACCGGGCGGTGATATACCTGTGGGTGCCGGTCGAGGGGAGCAAGGCTCCGCCGGGGCTGCGGCATCGGCTGAGTGTCGAGCTGGGGAGCGGGGACAGCGTGCAGACCCGGGAGGCGGAGGGGCCCGTGGTGCCGGTCGCACCAGGCGCGGCATCCATCGGCCCGCCGCTTCGGGGGGGCGTGTGGCTGGCCGGCAACGGACCCGGCAACGAGTCTGGGCACCGGCGCGCCCTGATCCCCATCGGGACGGCGGCAATCGCGCAGCGCTTCGCGATCGATTATGTGAGGGTCGCCGACGACCATCGCACCTGGGCCGGCGACTCGCTCAAGAACGCGAGTTACTACGCTTATGGAAACGACGCGCTCGCCGTGGCCGACGGGATCGTCGTGGCCGTGAAGGACAGCATTCCGGAGAACGTGCCCGGCGCCAGATCCCGCGCGGTTCCCATCACCCTCGAGACGGTGGGCGGCAACCACGTGATTCTGGACCTTGGAGGCGGGAGGTTTGCATTCTACGCCCACCTCCAGCCGGGCTCGCTGAAGGTCCGGCTGGGCCAGCGGGTCCGCCGCGGTCAGATCCTCGGGCTGGTAGGAAACAGCGGGAATTCGACCGAGCCGCACCTGCACTTCCATCTCTCGGACGCCAACTCACCACTGGGCAGCGAGGGGATTCCCTACAGGCTTACTTGGTTCGAGCTGGTCGGGAAGTGCGCGGCGTTCGGAAGCGGGTGCGAGCGCACCAGCCCGGTGGTCCGGCAGGCGGAGTTTCCGCTGCAGAACATGCTGGTGCGCTTTCCGGATTAGGGGCAGAGGGCAGAGGGCAGAGGGCAGAGGTCCAAACAAGACGGCCCGGCGCACTGGCGTCGGGCCGCTTTGCATTTCACTGACCTCTGATC
>CAZYPO010000108.1:0-2230 GCA_964649225.1 uncultured Gemmatimonas sp.
TCGTGCTCGAGGCGATAGCGGCCCTGCAGCGCGGCCTGGAGCTGGTCGAGCAGCTCGCTCATCGGGCGAACATGCTCTTCGCCACGAACCAGACGTTGGCAGGGCGCTCGGCCAGGCGGCGCATGTACCAGGGAAACCAGCTGCTCCCGTAACTGATCAACGTCTTTACCGTGCGGCCCCGCGATGCCAAGGCTTTCTGCTCGGCCATGCGGATGCCGTAGAGCATGTGGATCTCGTAGCCGCCGTTCTTGACGCCGAGCGATTCGGTTTTCGCGATGATCCGGTCGAGCAGCGGGATGTCGTGGGTGCCGAAAATCGGCAGCGCCTCGCGTTGGGCCGCCGCCTTGAGCAGCTCGGTCGCAAGCTCGGCGTAGGCAATGTCGGTGTCGCGTTTGGCTGGAAAGGCGATGTGTGGCGGTTCGGCGTAGGCCCCTTTCACCAGGCGGACGGTGGGTCGAAGCGGGAGCAGGGCAGCCAGATCATTCGGAGTCCGGCGGAGGTAGGCCTGCATCGCGAGGCCGACCCTTTCGTGCTTGGCTCGGAGACCTTTGTAGAGCGCGAGGGTGCGGTCGACGTAGCTCGAGTCTTCCATGTCCAGCCAGAAGTAGGTGCCGGTCGCCTCAGCCTTCTGGGCCAGCACTTCGAGATGGTCCGCGCAACGGGCTTGCGAGAAATCGAGTCCGAGCTGGGTAGGCTTGACCGAGACGTGGGCGTTGAGCTTGCGCGCCCGGATTTGGTCGAACACCGTGAGGTAGTGATCGCGGACGGCGTTGGCTTCGGATTCGGCGGTGAGGTTCTCCCCCAGCTTGGTGAGCACGGTGCCGAGCCGGTCGCCGGCGATGACTTCGGCCGCGTCGACGGCGTCGGCCAGCTCCTCACCGGGCATGAAGCGCTTGACCGCCCGCTTCGCGAAGGGCCGGGTCATCACGCGGCCTGCAAGCCAGGGACTCTTCGACATGCGGAGCAAGACGTTCCGGGCGAGACTCATCGCGCTTTGACCTCCATGACGGAGATGTCGCTCTCGCCCTCTTCGATGGCAACGCAGATGCGGCCCGGGCCAAGCGCCCAATTCAGGCGGTAGGCGGGCCGGCCGGCGGACGGGCGATCGGCGCTGGGATTCACGGTGGAGAAGAATAGGATACCATGCGCGCTGGCTGGGAGCCAGCGGTCTATCTTTGGCACGTGCACCGGCTCTCCGCCCTGCCGTTCGAGAATTCCTACGCCCGCCTGCACCCGGGCATGTACGAGGTCGTGGATCCGACGCCGCTGCCGGATCCGTTTCTCGTCGCGTTCAATCCGGGCGCGGCCGAGCTTCTCGAGCTCGACCCTTCCGAGGCAGCCAACCCTGAGCTGCCACACTACTTGAGCGGCGGGAAGCGCCTGCCGGGCGCCGAGCCGATCGCGCAGGCGTACGCGGGACACCAATTCGGCGTCTGGGTGCCGCAGTTGGGCGACGGACGCGCCTTCCTGCTTGGGGAGGTCCGGAACCAGCGCGGCGAGCAGTGGGATCTGCACCTCAAAGGCGCGGGTCGCACCCGCTTCTCGCGTTTCGGCGATGGGCGCTCAGTGTTGCGTTCGGCGGTCCGCGAGTACCTCGGCTGCGAGGCGATGCACGGGCTGGGCATTCCCACCACCCGCGCGCTCTCGATCGTCGGGAGCGACTTGCCGGTCGAGCGCGAGCAGGTCGAGACGGCCGCGACACTGCTGCGCCTCAGCCCCAGCCACGTCCGCTTCGGGACCTTCCAGTATTTCGCCGCGCGGAACGAGCTCGACCGGGTGCGGGAACTGGCTGATCACGTCATCGGCCAGCATTTCCCGGAGCTGGCAGATTCCGGGGCGGCTTACCTCCAGCTATTCGGCGAGGTCTGCCGCCGCACCGGCAAGCTCATCGCGCAATGGATGGCGGCGGGATTCGCGCACGGGGTCATGAACACCGACAACATGTCGGTGCTCGGCCTCACGCTCGATTACGGCCCCTATGGCTTTCTCGACGACTACGACGCGGGCTTCATCTGCAATCACACCGACACCGGAGGCCGCTACGCCTTCGATCAGCAGCCGGCGGTCGGAATGTGGAGCTGCGCGCGCTTCGGGGAGGCGTTGATGCCGGTCGCCGGCGAGCCGATGGAGCAATGGCAGGCGGAGCTCGAGAGTTACTGGCCTGCGTTTATGGCGCAGTATCGGAGCTCGATGTTGGCCAAGCTTGGGCTGAACAGCAGGCCCGCAGATT
>CAZYPO010000108.1:2330-4026 GCA_964649225.1 uncultured Gemmatimonas sp.
TCGGCGCTGGCGGCGACCCTGACCTGTTCCGGCGCAAGCGAGAGGAAAAACTCGCCGGCCGCGCCCTCCGGCCGGATCAGCACGACGCGCTTGCCCGCTTTGAGGGCGAGCGCGATCTCCGACGCCGTCCCCGCGTTCATGCCACACGCCACCATTGCCGCACAGCTCTGGGCCAGGACCGCGTTGCGCGCTTCGCCCAGGCCGGAGGGGAGGACGACGGAAAGCTCGGGCGCCGCTTCCCCCGGATCGGTCGAAGCCAGCACGCCGAGCGAGAGGCCCCCGCCGCGCGCCGCGCCGCGGGCGGCGGCAGCCATCACGCCCGCGTTGCGGCCGCCGCAGCTCACCACCCACCCCGCCCGCGCCGCGAGCTCGGCGACCCGCTCCGCCGCGGCGATCACCTCGAGTGATGCGCCCTCTCCCGGCCCGACGACCGCCAGAATGCGGCCGGAAGAGACACTCATCCGGCGTCGAGCGCGAGCAGGGTATGCAGCAGCACGTTGGCGCCGTTCGCGATGTCCGCGGGGCGGGAGAATTCTTTCGGCGAGTGGCTGATGCCGCCGACACTCGGAACGAAGATCATGCCCACCGGGCCGATGCGGGCCATCTCCTGGGCGTCGTGTCCCGCACCGCTGGGCAGCGCCATGCTCGCGAGTCCCAGGCTCCGGGCGGCGGCGGCGATGGTGCGCCGGATGGCCGGATCGGTCAGCGCGGGAAGGCTCGCGAGCGTCTCCTGGAAGGAGATGGTGGTTCCCCCCAGCCGCGCCAGCCGCTCGCACTCGGCATGGACGTCACGGTAGAAGCGCAGCACCTTGGCATCTTCCAGGTCGCGGAGCTCGAGCCCGAACACCACGCGGCCAGGGATCACGTTGTAGGCGCCGGGCTCGACGCGGAGCTTGCCCACCGTTCCCACCTGCCGGCCCGGCACGCTGCGAACGATCCGATTGACCGCCTGGATGCATTGGGCCGCGACCAGCAGCGCGTCGTGGCGCCGATTCATCGGGGTGGTTCCGGCGTGATTGGCAAATCCCTCGATCGTCACGTCCCAGTGCCGAATCCCCACGATGCCGAGAACCACGCCGATCGGGAGCCTGGCTTCGTCGAGCGTACCGCCCTGCTCGATGTGGAGCTCGAGATAGGCGGCAATGTCGCCCTTCGCGCGGCGCACCGACTCGAGGCGGTCCGGATCTCCGCCCAGGAAGCGGATCCCCTCGCGCATGGGCTTGCCACTTTGAGATATGCGGTCGAGCTCGGCGGCCGGGAGCCCGGAGGTGATCGCGTGACTTCCCAGCGTGCCGCCCTCCTCGTTCTGGAAAATCATCACTTCGAGGGGGTGGCGTAGCGTCACGCCACCGGCCGCGAGGGTGCGCGCCACTTCGATCGCGGAAAGCGAGCCCACGTCGCCGTCGTAGTTGCCGCCTTCGGGCACCGAATCGATGTGCGATCCGAGGACTATCGGCTTGAGCGTGACATCCCGGCCGGTCCGGCGGCCGATCAGATTGCCGGCCGCGTCGATGCCGACCGTGAGGTCCGCCTCGCGCATCCAGCCCATCGCCAGCTCGCGCCCCTGGCGGTCGGCCTCGGTGTACGCGACCCGACTCACTCCGCCCTGCGGGTTCTTCCCCACCTCGGCCAGCGCCGCCAGGTGGGCGTTGATGCGGGCGGCGTCGACGCGGAGCGCGGCCTGACGGGTGGCCCG
>CAZYPO010000108.1:4126-6786 GCA_964649225.1 uncultured Gemmatimonas sp.
GCGTAGCTATAGTGGTCACTGCGGCAATAGATGCGCTGGGCGTGGCCGTCCGCGTCCATCGAATAATCGAACTGGAGGGGGACCGGTTCATTGCGGTTCACCTGTTCCGCGAGGTCACCCAATTCGGTGGACAGGCGCCGCGAGCCGACCAGCTGCACATAGTCGGGCGTCCCGTGCAGCTCGGCGCCCTCCTTGCTCTTGCCGGTGACGTCGCTGGCCTCCCCACGCCCGACCATGTCGATATTCAGCTGGGCGACGATCGAGTCGCGCGGCACGCTGGGATGGTTGGTGAACCACTGGGAGCCCCACAGGCCGGCCTCTTCGCCGGTGTGCCAGACGAAGATGATCGAGCGCCTGGGCTTGAGGCGTCCCGTAGCGAACGCTTCGGCGATTTCCAGGACCGAAACTGAACCACTGCCATCGTCGTCCGCGCCGTTCTGGATGGAATCGGCTCGTGCGGGGTAGACCTGGCGCAGGCTGTCCTTGAGCGCATTGATCCGGGCCCACTGCGCTTCGGTTGGCACCGGACGCGGGCGGGTGTCCCCGCCTTCAACGAGTGCTACGATGTCATACGCCTTGAGCGAATCGTGCTCGCCCGCGGCCCCGATCGTGTAGCCGTTGTGATCGCTATGGCCGCCGATGGCGACGTATTCGTTGCGGAGCTTCGGGTCGGTCCCCGCGAAGATGGCGACGACATTGCGGGTCGGAAGCGGCGCCCGCGTCACCTTCAGGTCGATCGCCACCGGTTTGCCCTCGGCGCCCTTGGCCAGCTGATCGAGCGCCGGGCCGAAGATGGCCTGCGCCACCTTGTCCTGAATCGTGGCCAGAGACCCGCCACCGCCGAACCCGAACCCGCCGCGGCTCGGCTGCACCGGGTCCTCGAACGCTCCACTGGGACCGCCGCGCGCGGCAAATCCCCCTCCGCCCCCGGGTCCGCGCCCGGCGCCGGCCCCTGCGGCGGCGATGGTCAACACGGCCGCGGCGGCTCCCGTCATTTGCTGATACGCCTGCAGAGCGGGCGAGACGGGCCCGCCACGCCCCCTCCCGCCAAATCCACCGCCGGGGACGGCGCGGAGCACGAGCAACCTCCCGCGCACCGCGTCCACCGGCAGGACGTTGGTGGTGTCATTGGCCGTCCCGCCGAACACGGCCGGCGTGTCCACGAGGGAGCGCGCCGCCTGGGGAGCGGCGGTGAAATCGGAGCCGAAGTGGAAGACCTGGCCCGCCACGGTGATGGTCGAGGCGCTGTCAATACGTCGCTCGAAGACCGGGAGATACTGGAAGTATCCGCCACTGTCCCCGGCGGGCTTGAGGCCCATCCGGCGGACTTCGCGCTCGAGGTATGCGGTGGCGCGCAAGTTGTCCGCCGTACCGACCCGCCGGCCCAGCATCGAGTCGTCCGAGTAGATGTAGAGGCGGGTCATCAGATCACAGGGCGTGATCGCCGCCACGGTGGCGCCGCCCTGGTACTTGAGGGGCATGGTACCATGCTCGCCCGCCGGACATTTCTGCTGTGCCGAGGCCAGCCCTGATACGCCCAGGGATACCGCGGTCGCGATCGTGAGGATGCGCCGCGGAGCCGGGGAGAGGGTCACTGTGATTCCAGGTTGAGGTGAATCCTGCCTCAATGTACGCAAGAGGACGGGCCGGAGTTGGTGCCTCGAGCCCGGCGGCCTCGCCCTGCCCAGTTCGCGGTGCTAACATCTCGCCGATTCCCCGCCTCGAGGATCCCATGCGATTCACGCTCATCGCCGTCGCCAGCAGCCTGGCCGCCCTGCCCGGCCTCGCGCGGGGCCAGGCCTCCGATCCCCACACCACCATCGCGGTGGGCACCGCCACCGCGCATCGCGGCGAGAAAGCCTACGGCACAATCGTGGTCCCGCCCGGGGTGGACTCCGGCTACTCGATCCCGGTGGCGCTGGTCCACGGCGCCCGCCCCGGACCGGTGCTCGCGCTGGTCTCCGGGGCGCACGGGACCGAGTACGCGTCGATCATCGCATTGGAAAAACTGATCGGCTTGCTCGACCCCAAGACCATCGCCGGCACGGTCATCGTCCTGCCGCTGGTCAACGTGGCTTCCTTCGAGCAGAAAGTCCCCCACCTCAATCCGACCGACCGCAAGAACATGAACCGATTCTATCCCGGCAACCCTGCCGGCACACAGACGGAGCGGGCCTCCTACCTGATCACCAGAGAAGTGGTCGAGCAGAGCGACCACCTGATCGATCTCCACGGTGGAGACCTCGACGAGAGCCTGCGCCCCTACAGCTACTGGACCGTCACCGGCAACGCCAAGCAGGATGCCATCTCGAAAGCGATGGTGCTCGCGTTCGGGCTGGACCACATCATCATCTCGACCGACCGGCCCAGGGACCCCGCCGCCTCCCGCTACCTCGAGAACACCGCGACGACGCGCGGCAAGCCCTCGATCACGGTGGAAGCGGGTTATGCGGGCACCGTGATGCCGGCGGACGTGAACGCGCTGGTGAGCGGCTGCCTGAACGTGATGGGGTACCTCAAGATGCTCGCCCGGCCGGTCCGGCCGGTGGCGAAACCGGTCTGGATCGGAAAGGTGGTGACGGTGAGCAGCGACTCGAACGGGATCTTCTATCCGGCGGCCCAGCGCGACCAACGGGTCACGGCCGGCGCGAAGCTCGGGC
>CAZYPO010000109.1:0-6726 GCA_964649225.1 uncultured Gemmatimonas sp.
CTAGATTGTGCCGTCCCTTAGGCTTGCCGTCCTACCTCGAGTGGTACTCGACGCATGACCAGCAATCCCCAGCAGCGTGCCGTGGCCTGGTTCGGTGGAGCGGTGGTGCCCGGGCCGCAGGGGGTAAGTGTGCGGGATCCCGCAGCGCTGCGGTCCGAGGCGATGGACCGCCTGGCGTGGCAGGCCGTGTTCGGAGCGGAGGGTGAGCGCGAGGAAGCGCATCGCCTGCTCTGGGCGCTGGGCCAGGCCACCGGCGTCCGCCCTGCATCGATTCACGAGCTCTACCTGGCGGTGGGGAGGGAGGAGTGCGGCGGCTTCACGGTCCCGGCCATCAACGTGCGGATGCTGGCATACGATACGGCCCGCGCGGTGTTTCGCGTGGCGCGTGAGCGGGACGCGGGCGCGCTCATTCTCGAGATCGCCCGCTCGGAAATTGCCTATACCGAGCAGCGTCCCGCGGAATACGTCGCGGTCATCCTCGCGGCGGCCTTGCGCGAGGGGTACCAGTTGCCGCTCTTCATCCAGGGCGATCATTGTCAGGTGAACGCGAAGAAGTACGCCGCGGACCCCGAGGGGGAAGTGGGCGAGGTGAAGAAGCTCATCGCCGAGGAGGTGGGCGCCGGGTTCTTCAATATCGACGTCGACACCTCCACGCTGGTCGATCTCGCGCAGCCGACGCTCCCATTGCAGCAACGGGAAAACTTCGAGCGCGCCGCGGAGATCACCGGGTTGATCCGCTCGATCGAGCCCGCCGGCGTCACGGTTTCCGTCGGAGGCGAGATCGGCGAAGTGGGCATGAAGAACAGCACGGTGGAAGAGTTGCACGCGTTCATGGACGGCTACAACCGGACCCTGGCAGCGCTCGGCGAGCAGCTTGCCGGGTTGAGCAAGATCTCGGTGCAGACCGGGACCTCCCATGGCGGCGTGGTGCTGCCCGATGGCTCGATCGCGGAGGTGAAGCTGGATCTCGAGGCCCTGGAGGCGCTTTCGCGGGAAGCGCGGAAGCGGTATCGACTGGGGGGCGCGGTGCAGCACGGTGCGAGCACGCTCCCGGCGGATGCCTTCGGAAATTTTCCGCGGGTGGGGGCCGTGGAGATTCATCTGGCCACCAACTTCCAGAACATCATCTTCGATCATCCCCGGCTTCCCGCCGAGCTGCGGGAGCGGATGCTGCGCTGGCTGGACCAGCATGCGGCCGGCGAACGCAAACCCAACGATACCGGGGAGCAGTTCTACTACCGTGCGCGCAAGAAGGCCATCGGGCCGTTCAAGCGGGAGTGCTGGTCCCTGCCGGCGGAAACTCGCGCCGCGATCGCGGCCGATCTGGAACGCACGTTCGGCTTTCTCTTCGACCAGCTTAGAGTCAATGGTACGGCGGGGCTCATCGCGCGCTTCGTGCGGGCTCCCGCGTTGAGCTGGGAGCAGCTCCACCAGGCCGGCGCGCGGGCGCTGGATGACGCGGAGGCGGGGGAGTAGTACAGCCAAAGGAGATCTATGTCTCGTCGAGAAGAGCCGCGACACATCGTCATCGAACGGGGTGGCTCCTCCGCCTGGTGGTTTCTCATCGGCGGCGCCCTGGGCGCCGGGCTGGCGCTGCTGTTCGCGCCGCAATCGGGAGACCGCACCCGCCGGGTCGTCGGGCGGAAACTGAACAAGCTGCGCGATGCCGCCGACGTCGCACTGGAAGACCTGCGCGATGCGCTGACCCCCGAGGAGGGGGTGCACCGTTCCCTGGCCGATAACGAGGCGGAGGCCGACGAAGGGGAAGCTCCCGGGACGCCGCGCACCCGTGGCGACGGCGGCGATCACGGGGAGCGCGCTGAAAGTCCGCGCCGCGGCGCGGGCTCCGCCCGGCATGAGCTGGAGCAGCGCCTGGCCGAAGCGCGGGCGCGCCGTCAGCGCGCGCTGGCCGAAGAGGATGAGGAGCCGGTCGCCTGACCGAGGCTCGCGGTCGCGCCTGGTATCGCTCGGTTCATGGCTTCATCTGGCGGACCCTGCAGGCCGCCGATGAGAACAACATCCCGTTTCTGGCGAGCGCGCTGACCTTCGAAGGCCTGCTCGCGGCCATTCCGTTCGTGTTGCTGCTGTTCGCCGGCCTTGGCCAGCTGCTGCAATTCCTCGCGGGAAGCGGTCCCCTCGATTCCCGGATGCTCTTCGAGCGGTTCTTCCCGCCCCACGACACCTCCCCGGGCCGGGACCCCTTCAGCACGATCGAGCAGATCCTGGCCCGGCTCACCGAGGTCGGGAGCTCGCTCTCCCTGGTCGCGCTTCCCGCCTTCCTCTGGTTCAGCACCCGGTTGTTCGCCGGGATTCGCACCTCCCTCAACAGCATCTATGACGCCTGGGTGCGGCCGAAGAGGATCAACCCGGTCAAGCGCTTCGTGCTGGGGAAGCTGCGGGATCTTGGCATGGTGATGATGGTGCTGGTCCTCTTCCTCGCCAATACGGCGCTCACGACCGGCTACGCGCTGTTGCGGGCGGCCTCCGCCACGTCGGGCCCCGTGGGAAGCATGATCCAGACGTTCGAGGGCTGGGTGGGCGAGGCGCTCGGCCTGGCATTCCTGGTGGCCTTGTTTTTCCTGCTCTATCGGTACGCCTCGCTGCGCCGGGTTCACTGGCAGGGGGCACTGGTGGCTTCGGGATTTGCCGCGGTCGCGTTTGAAGTCGCGAAACGGCTCTTCGCCCTGTACCTCGAGCGGGTCGGGGGGTACGGCGTGGCCAGCGCCGGCGCTTCCATCGGCGCAGTCGTCGTGTTCGTGATCTGGGTCTACTACTCCGCGCTGGTGTTCCTGCTCGGAGGTGTGATCGCGGAAACCTGGGAGCTGCGAGACATGCAGCGCGCCCAGCGGGGCGCGGCATAACCGGAATCTTGTTACCTTTCCTGCGCCCCAGGTCCGAAGGGTGCCGGCGCGCGAACCGCGTCAGAACCTCGCCGGTAGCAGCGCTAAGTGATGTCCGGTACAGCTTCGGGGAGCCTGGGGCACTTCTCTGTCGGGAGGTCGGGAGGTCGGGAGGTGTGCCGCTCCCGGTCGCCGTCGGCTAGATTCCTCCCAGCGAAGCGTCCCGACGTCCCGACTTCCCGACCTCCCGACTGTCCGCCCTTGATAGCTCTCGCTCGCAAGTACCGACCCAAGCGGTTCGCGGACCTTCTGGTCCAGCACCACGTTGCCACGGCCCTGCGCGGCGCGGTGGCCCGGGATCGCGTCGGGCACGGCTATCTGCTGACCGGTCCGCGCGGGACCGGAAAGACCACCGCGGCCCGCATCCTCGCCATGGCGCTCAACTGCGAGCGTCGCGATCCCAAGCAGCCCACGGGGGAGCCTTGCGGCGCATGCCCCAGCTGCGAGCGGGTGTGGAGCGGCTCCACCAATCTCGACGTGGTGGAGATCGACGCCGCCAGCAATCGCGGGGTGGATGACGCGCGCGATCTGCGCGAGCGCGCCATGTACGCCGCCTCCCAGGAAGGCCGCCACAAGGTCTACATCGTGGATGAGGCGCACATGCTCACCCGCGAAGCCTGGAACGCCCTGCTCAAGATTCTCGAGGAGCCGCCGCCCGGCGTGGTGTTCGTCTTTGCCACCACCGAGCCGCAGAAGATCGCCTCCACCGCTGCGCCGGTGCTCTCCCGGCTCCAGCGCTTCGATTTTCGGCGGATCGGGCCCGCCGCCATCCGGGAGCGCCTGCGCCAGGTGCTGGGCCTCGAGCAGCTCGCCGCCGAGGAGGATGCGCTGGCGCTGATCGCCCGGTACGCCGATGGCGGCATGCGCGATGCCCTCTCGGTGCTCGACCAATGCCTTTCCTTCGGAGAAGGCCCCATCACCGCGAGCTCGGTGCGCCAGGTCCTCGGCCTGATCGACGACGAGCAATACGCCGAGACGCTGCGCGCCGTGGCCGAGCGCGATACCGCCGCCATTTTTCCGCTGGTCGACGCGCTGGTGAACTCCGGGGCCGACCTCGCCGAATTCATGACCGGCACAGCCGACCTGCTGCGCGCGCTGCTCATGGTGCAAACCGGCGCCGAACCGGAAGGGCTGACCGAGACGCAGCGCCAGGCCATCGAGCGAGCCCGCGGGACGCTGCAGTCGAGCGACGTGGTACGGATGCTGACCATGCTGGCGGAAGCCGAGGGCGCCATTCGGCGCTCCAGCAGCGCGCGGTTGATCGTGGAGACCTTGTTGCTGCGGTGGACGCTGATGGATCGGATTGTCGAGCTGGAGAAGGTGATTGCGGGAGGCGGGAAGTCGGGAGGTCGGGAAGTCGGAAAGTCGGGAAGTCGGGAAGTCGGGAGGTCGGGAGGTCGCGACTTGGAGACGGATCAGCCGAGTGCGAGTCGTCCGCCGGTGACCACGTCCCGATTTCCCGACCTACCGGCCTCCCGACCTCCCGACCTTTCGCTCGAAGCGCTGCAACGCGAATGGCCCCAGATCATCGCCGCCGCACGTGAACGCAGCGTCCTGCTGGGTCAGGCGCTTGCGGTCACCTTTCCCAGTGCCGCGGGCAACGGGGAAGTGCAGCTGCGCGCGCCGGCGGACCAGGCGGTCCTCGTCGAAGGTCTGCAACGGCAGCTCGTCGTGCTCGACGAATTGGTGGGGTCCCGCTTCGGGACACGGGTCAAGGTCCTGGTGCTGCTGGACGCCCCGCCGGGGGGTCAGACCGAGCGGCCTAAGCGCATGACCGACGAGGTGTTACGGGCGGAGCGCCTGGACCGGCTCCGCAAGCTGGATCCCGCCCTCGACACGGCGGCCAATGAGTTAGATTTGGAGATAGTCGACGACAGTCCCCGGTCCCCCTGAATCGGGGTGGCCGGGGATTCCTGTCAGGCAGGTAGGGAGTGACATGGCCGATCTTCAGCAGCTATTCCAGTTGGGACAACAAGTGCAAGGACGCCTGCAGCAGCTGCAATCGGAGCTGGCCGACCGCAGCATCGAAGCCAGTGCCGGCGCGGGCTTGGTGCGGGTGCGGGTGGACGGACGCGGCCTGCTGCGCGCGCTTACGATCGACCCCCAGGCGTTCGAAGGCCGCGATCCCGAGCTGCTCGCGGACCTGATCGTCGGCGCGATCGCGGAGGCGCAGCGGCGCGCCGCGGATCTGGTGCAGGCCGAGATGCGAAAGCTCGCCCCGAATCCTCTTTCGGCGCTTTGAGGCCGGTGGGCGCGATCGACGAGCTGGTCGCCGAGCTCGCCCGCCTTCCCGGCATCGGCCAGAAGACGGCGCAGCGCCTGACGTTTCATCTCCTCCAGCAAGCCAGGGAACGGCCCGAACGCCTCGCGGCGGCGCTTGCCGCGGTCGCGGCGCGGGTGCATCCCTGCCCGGACTGCGGGAATTTCACGGAGGAGGAGCGCTGCGCGGTTTGCAGCGATCCCCGGCGGGATGAGGCTTTGCTGTGTGTGGTGGAAGAAGCGTCGGCCGTCGCGGTGGTCGAGCGGTCCACTGCCTTCAAGGGCCGCTACCTGGTGCTGGGCGGGCGGCTCTCGCCCTTGGAGGGGATCGGGCCGGAACAGCTCCGCATGGCGTTGCTCAAGCGGCGAATCGCCGAAGGAACCGTGCGCGAAGTGATCCTGGCCACCAATCCGTCCCTGGAGGGGGAAGCAACGGCCACCTACATTCACCAGCTGCTGGAGGGTGCCGGGGTGCGGGTGACGCGGCTCGCTCGTGGCCTTCCGGTCGGGGGCGACCTCGAGTACATCGACAGCGTCACGCTGAGCCACGCGCTCGACGCGCGGCAGGAGGTCCCGTGACCGCGCTACGCTCGCTCTGCGTCGTGCTCGCGGCGGCCGCCGGGCTGGCCGCCGGCTGGACGCTCGCGCAACGCTACCTCGAGCGGCATCAGGCCGCGCTGTTCAGCCCCAAGCTTCGGCGCCGGCACGCCGCGCTGGGCTATCTCGCGGGGCGGCCCGCGCCGGAAACGCTCCGCCTGCTGCGCGACTACCTGGCCTGGGAGCGCCATCCGCTGCTGCGGCGCCGGGCGGTCCGCGTAGTGCGCGAGCTGGAGCACGCGCTCGGATGAGTGGTGCTTCCAGCTGGTCGTTCCGGGAAGAAGACGCCACCCGCATCGGCGCGCTGCTCAACAGCCTGCTGCGCGAGGCCAATGCCCGCACCGCGCTGCTGGTGGACCGCACCGGCCAGATGCTGGCGACCGTTGGGGAGGAGCCCCGCTTCGATCCGGTCGCTTTCGCGTCGCTCACGGCCGCCGACTTCAGCGCCAACGACCAGCTGGCCCGGATGCTGGGCGAGAACGAATTCGGCGCCTTGTTCCACCAGGGAGAGAAGGATTCGCTCTATCTGGCAGACGTTGCCCGCCGGGTGATCCTGGTGGTGTTGTTCGACAACCGGACCACGCTGGGGCTGGTCAAGCTCAGGGTGCGCGGCGTCGTGGCAGCGCTGACCGCGCTCTTCACCGCGATGTTCGCGCGGGAAGCGGCCGGCGAGCAGCGCGTGGAAACCGGCTTCGTGGGCGAAGCCGAGGACGAGATCGACAAACTCTTCGGCATCTGAGGCCTGCGAGCGAATGTCGCTGATCAACTACGCGTCGCGCGAGGTCAACTGCAAGCTGGTCTATTACGGCCCCGGGCTGGGCGGCAAGACCACCAACCTCGAGTACATCTACGAGAAGGTGGCGCCGGCCAGCAAGGGGAAAATGATCTCGCTGGCCACCGAGACCGAGCGCACCCTCTTCTTCGACTTCCTCCCGGTCGACCTCGGCACCATCCGCGGCTTCAAGACCCG